>NZ_JBEYUZ010000003.1:329825-477000 GCF_040643755.1 Streptomyces sp. NPDC047079 | reverse complement strand
GGATGTCTTGGAGGACAAACCTCTTCTACAGCAGCTCCGCTGCCTCGTTCACCACTCTTGACGAACAGTCCTCACGCCTAACTGAACGGCGTTGGGGCTAGAGGGCCGCACGCTCCGCGGCGACGAGTTCCGCGATCTGCACGGTGTTCAGCGCCGAGCCCTTGCGCAGGTTGTCCCCGCACACGAACAGTTCGAGCGCGGTCGGGTCGTCGAGGGCGCGGCGCACCCGGCCCACCCAGGTCGGGTCCGTGCCGACCACGTCGGCGGGCGTGGGGAACTCGCCCGCTGCCGGATCGTCGAAGAGGACGACTCCGGGCGCGGTGGCGAGGATGTCCCGGGCCCGGTCGACCGTGACCTCGTCCTCGAAGCGGGCGTGGACGGTGAGGGAGTGCGCGGTGACCACGGGCACGCGCACACAGGTGACCGCGACCGGCAGCCGGGGCATCCCCAGGATCTTGCGGGACTCGTCGCGGACCTTCATCTCCTCCGAGGACCAGCCGTCCTCGCGCAGCGATCCCGCCCAGGGGACGACATTGAGCGCCACCGGCTCCGGGAACGGACCCGTGTTGTCGCCGACCGCGCGCCGTACGTCACCGGGGTTCGTCCCCAGTTCCGTGCCCGCCACCAGCGAGAGCTGCTGCCGCAGGGTGTCGATGCCCGCGCGCCCCGCGCCGCTCACGGCCTGGTACGAGGAGACGACCAGCTCGCTCAGGCCGAACTCGGCGTGCAGCGCGCCGAGCGGCACGATCATCGAGAGCGTCGTGCAGTGGGGGTTGGCGATGATGCCGCGCGGACGCACCCGGGCGGCGTGCGGGTTGACCTCCGGCACGACCAGCGGGACCTCCGGGTCCATGCGGAACGCACCCGAGTTGTCCAGGACGACCGCGCCGGCCGCGGCGGCGACCGGCGCCCACTGCCGCGCGACCTCGTCCGGCACGTTGAACATCGCCACGTCGACGCCGGAGAGTGCCTCCTCGTCGAGCGGGACGACCTCGACCTCCTCGCCGCGCACGGACAGCTTGCGGCCGGCCGAGCGGGGCGAGGCGATCAGACGGATCTCGCCCCAGATGTCCGCGTGCTGGGACAGGATCTGGAGCATGACCAGGCCTGCGGCGCCGGTCGCCCCCACGACCGCGAGCGTCGGCCGCCCGGTCCGCGCCGTCATCGGAGCCCCGCACGGCGCGCCCGCCGGGCCGTCGGGCGGGCAGCCCGTGCCCGGCCCGCGAGGGCGCCCGCGGACGCCCTGCGGTCCTCGCCCCCGCGGGGGAGGCCGGTCATCGCCCGGTGCCTCCGTAGACCACGGCCTCGTCGCTCTCGGAGTCCAGGCCGAACGCGCTGTGCACCGCCCGCACCGCCTCCGCGACGTCGTCCGCGCGGGTCACCACCGAGATACGGATCTCGGAGGTGGAGATCAGCTCGATGTTCACGCCCGCGTCGCTGAGCGCCTCGAAGAAGGACGCCGTGACGCCCGGGTTGGTCTTCATGCCCGCGCCGACGAGGGAGATCTTGCCGATCTGGTCGTCGTAGCGCAGCGAGTCGTAGCCGATCGCGGTCTTGCCCCTCTCCAGGGCGTCGATCGCCTTGCGTCCCTCGGTCTTCGGGAGCGTGAAGGAGATGTCCGTGAGGCCCGTCGACGCGGCCGAGACGTTCTGGACGACCATGTCGATGTTGATCTCTGCGTCGGCGATGGCGCGGAAGATCGAGGCGGCCTCGCCCGGCTTGTCCGGCACGCCGACGACCGTGATCTTGGCCTCGGAGGTGTCGTGCGCGACACCGGAGATGATGGCCTGCTCCACCTTCTTGTCCCCTTGCTCGATCGGCTCGCTGCTGACCCACGTGCCCTGCAACCCGCTGAACGAGGAGCGGACGTGGATCGGGATGTTGTAGCGGCGGGCGTACTCCACACAGCGGTGGAGCAGCACCTTGGACCCGGAGGAGGCCAGCTCCAGCATGTCCTCGAAGGAGATCCAGTCGAGTTTCCGGGCCTTCTTCACCACGCGCGGGTCGGCGGTGAACACGCCGTCGACGTCGGTGTAGATCTCGCACACCTCGGCGTCGAGGGCCGCGGCCAGCGCCACGGCGGTCGTGTCGGAGCCACCACGACCCAGGGTCGTGATGTCCTTCTTGTCCTGGCTGACACCCTGGAAACCGGCGACGATGGCGATGTTGCCCTCGTCCAGCGCGGTGCGGATGCGGCCCGGCGTGACGTCGATGATCCGGGCTTTGTTGTGGACCGAGTCGGTGATGACGCCTGCCTGGCTGCCGGTGAAGCTCTGGGCCTCGTGACCCAGGTTCTTGATCGCCATGGCCAGCAGGGCCATGGAGATCCGCTCTCCGGCGGTCAGCAGCATGTCGAACTCACGCCCGGCAGGCATCGGGGAAACCTGCTCGGCGAGATCGATCAGCTCGTCCGTCGTGTCGCCCATCGCGGAAACCACGACAACCACCTGGTTGCCGTTCTTCTTCGCTTCCACGATCCGCTTGGCGACGCGCTTGATGCCCTCGGCATCGGCTACGGAGGAGCCTCCGTACTTCTGCACGACAAGGCCCACGTGCGCTCCTCGCTCAATCCGTCTCTTTCCGCACCTGCGCATTGCCTGTGCGGTCGGCTCAGTCTATCGAGCGACCGAATTTCCCTTCCGGGATACCGCATGGTGAGATGTCCCGCTCACTTCGGGATCATCCCGGTTTTCTTCGGATCCAGGACGGACGTACGACGGTTTCACCGCCGCCTTCCGCGAGGAAACCGGGCCGCTCCGCACGGCACCTGCCCCCGTCGCGCATCCCCTACTCGAAAACGTGCCGCGTGTCACAGGCGCCGGCCGCGGCACGCGTGGCTCCGCGGGCGCCGCCTACTTGACCGGCCGCAGCCCCAGCGGTCCCGCGATCTCGCGGGCCATGACCCGGCCCGCCTCCTCCGCAAGGATCTCGTCGCCGAGGTCCTGGTCGGTGTCGAGGCCGTCGAGCTCCGCCAGGGGCTGGTTCAGCCGCACGTGCGCGACCACGGACTGGAGCGCGCGCAGGGTCGCGGACGCCGTCGAGCCCCAGTTGGAGAAGTACGAGAACTGCCACCACCACAGCGCCTCCGTGGTGCGGCCCGCACTGTAGTGGGCCATGCCATGGCGCAGATCCGTGATGATGTCCGCCAGGTCGTCGGAGATACGGGCCGGGACCGGGGCCCTGCGCGGCTCGTACGGGTCGAAGACCTCCGAGTAGACGTCGATCGGGTCCAGCATGGTGGCGAAGCGTTCCCGCAGCTCGTCCACGTCCGCGTCCGGGCCCGTGTCCGGCTCATAGCGCTCCTCGGGCACGATGTCCTCGTGCGCGCCCAGCCGGCCGCCCGCGAGCAGCAGCTGGGACACCTCCAGCAGGAGGAAGGGGACGGCCGAGTCCGGCTCGTCGCCCTTCGCGACCTCCGTGACGGCGACCAGGAAACTCTCGATCTGATCCGCGATCTGAACGGCGAAGTCGTCCGGGTCCTGCGTCGTGGAGTGCAGCGTGGCGTCAGACATCTAGGAGTCGTCTCCCCTCGAAGGCGCGGCCGAGGGTGACCTCGTCCGCGTATTCCAGGTCGCCACCCACCGGGAGGCCGCTGGCCAGGCGGGTGACCTTCAGGCCCATGGGTTTGATCATGCGGGCGAGATACGTGGCCGTGGCCTCGCCCTCCAGATTGGGATCCGTGGCCAGGATCAGCTCGGTGACCGTTCCGTCGGCCAGCCTGGCCAGCAGCTCCCTGATGCGCAGGTCGTCCGGGCCCACGCCCTCGATGGGGCTGATCGCGCCGCCCAGGACGTGGTAGCGGCCGCGGAACTCGCGGGTGCGCTCGATCGCGACGACGTCCTTCGGTTCCTCCACCACGCAGATCACCGACAGGTCGCGGCGTGGGTCACGGCAGATGCCGCACAGTTCCTCCTGCGCCACGTTGCCGCAGGTCGCGCAGAAGCGGACCTTCGCCTTCACTTCGAGCAGCGCCTGGGCGAGCCGGCGGACATCCGCCGGCTCGGCCTGGAGGATGTGGAAGGCGATCCGCTGGGCGCTCTTGGGACCGACGCCGGGCAGCCGCCCCAGCTCGTCGATGAGGTCCTGGACCACGCCTTCGTACAACGGACTGCCTTTCCTGGAGAGCTTCGGTGCGTACCGTAGCCGGGCTCGGTTTCCTGGTACGTACGGTAGTTGGCCCTCGCCTCGCGCAGAAGGGACGGGCCGGAGGACTCAGAACGGCAGGCCGGGGATGCCGCCGCCGAGGCCCTGGGCCAGCGGGCCGAGCTTCTGCTGTTGCAGCGCTTGCGCGTTCTCGTTGGCCGCCTGGACGGCGGCGACGATCAGATCGGCGAGGGTCTCCGTGTCCTCGGGGTCGACGGCCTTCGGGTCGATCACCAGGCCCCGCAGTTCTCCGGCGCCGGTGACCGTGGCCTTCACCAGGCCGCCGCCCGCCTGGCCGTCGACCTCGGTCCGCGCCAGCTCCTCCTGGGCCTGCGCGAGGTCCTGCTGCATCTTCTGGGCCTGCTGGAGCAACTGCTGCATGTTGGGCTGGCCACCACCGGGAATCACGATCAGCTCCTGGTCTCGTACGGTACGGCTGGCAGGTCGCGTACGGCTGTCAGGGCGGGGTTTGCCGCCTGGCACGAGCCTACGTGGTCACCGGGACGAGCGCTCCGGTAGTCCGTCCGGAGTCGGGCAGGGCACACGACGGCACTCTTTCGAGTGGGTTTGCGGGGCGGCCTCCCCCGGCCATGGCCCACTTCCGGGCGGAAAAGCGAGGAAACCAGGGTCTTCGCCGTCCTGAGGACGGTAGGAAGGGTCCGGCGCTTCAGCACCATGCGTCACGAGCACAACGCGGAGCGTGCGCAGGGTGGGCGGGCGCCGCACCCGCGAAGTGGCCATCGCGGAACGTCGGAGACGTACGTAGGGAGTGCCGGGTGAGTCAGCCGGAGATGCAGCCGGAGGGTCCGCTCCAGGACGGGCGGGACGACGGCGCGGCAGGGCTTCGGCCGGGCGACCTGGGGGGGCGGCCGTTCCCGCACGGCGACTGGGGGGAGCCCGCGGAGCGGCTGGAGGAGCTGTACCGGTGGGCGGAGCGCCGGGCGCTGGAGACTGCGGCCTGGTACCTCGCGAACCGGGTCTGGAAACGCCGGGCCGCGCGGGCGCTGCGCGGGGGCACGGCGGTCGGGGTGGTGTGCGGGGCCGCGCTGCCGCTGCTCGATCTGACCGGGGTGGCGGACGGCGCCGTGCCGTGGGCGTATCTGTCGCTGCTGCTGGGCATGGCGTGCGTCGCCGCGGACCGGTTCTTCGGGGTGACCTCCGGGTGGATGAGGGACGTGGCGACCGCCCAGGCCCTGCAACGGCGGCTGCAGACGCTCCAGTTCGACTGGGCGACGGAGAGCGTGCGGGAGGTGCTCGGGCCGACGGAGGGGACCGCGGGAGAGGCGGCGGAGCGGTGCCTTTCGGTGTTGCGGCGGTTCTGCGAGGACGTCACCGAGCTGATGCGGGCGGAGACCGCGGACTGGATGGTGGAGTTCCGCAGGGGGTCCGCGCCGCTGGTGCTCCAGTCCGTCGGGGTCACCGCCCCGCGGGCCGAAGGGGCGGTGCCGGGGAGGTTCACGCCGCCCACGGGGGCCCGCCCGAACATGCCGAGGCAACGGCCGCCGGACCCCCGGTGAGACGGACGGAGCGAGCAGGTGGGACGGACCGAGCGAGCCGGTGCGGCGGGCGGCGGTCTCAACCGTCGTCGTCCGCGCAAAGAGGCAGCACCGCTTCCGCGGAGCACGGCAGATGGTGGTGGGTCCGGATCACGCTCTCGCCGGTGCTCTGGGTGACGTAGCCGAGGAAACCGGCGGTGAGGGAGCCCGTCGGCGGACGGCGGAAGGTGTAGGCGTACTCGACACCGCGGTAGGGGTAGTTGCTCCTGCGGTACTCGATGTCCTCGACGGACGCCGCGGCGCCGTCCAGGGACACCCGGCGCAGGCCCTTGTGACGGAGGGCGAGGTTGAGTTCGCTGTAGCCGATGGCACCCGGAATCCGGGCCACCTCGTCCAGCACCTTCTGCGTGGAGTCGAGTTCGCAGCGCGCGAGGGGCGCGGACGCGTCGTCCTGGTGGACGCAGTCCAGCGACGTACTGGGGACCCTCTCCCAGCTTCCCAGCACCCGCCGCTGGAAAATCTGGCGGGTGCCGGAGTCGGCATTGCGGCTCACGAGCACCACGGGCAGGTCGGGCAGGCGGGCGTCGAGCTGCTTCCAGCGGGTGATCTGCCCGCGGTAGATACGGCGGACGTCCGTCAGGGAGAGCCCGCGCCCGAGGTCGACGCCCTCGTTGACGACCAGGGTGAAGACGGACACGGCGACCCGGCTGCCGACGAGTTCACCGGCCCCGTCGGCCCGGGGGGTGGGCCCGTCGGAGAACGCGATCATGGCGGGGGCGCGCTTCGACCGGGTGCCCGCGGCGGCGAGTTCCCCGACCCCCGCCTCGCTGCCACGCGCGTCCACCGTGATGTCGGCGCCCTGGCACTTCTTCTTGTACCCCTCCGCCAGCTCCCGCACCACGGGCGCGAAGGCCGTCGAACCGGTGACCGTCAGGCTGCCGCGGGCACAGTCGATGGGAAGCGGATGGTCGTCGCGGGCGATGACGATGCCGGCGAGCGTGAGAACGCTGAGCGTGAGCGTGATGCTGATCAGCCGGGCGGCCCGGCTGAACAGGGGTGGCGTCTCGTCCGGGGTGGCGCTGCGATTGGGATGCACCTCGCCGTCCCGGATACCGCCTATGAGCCGTATGTCGCGGCCCACGTCGCCGCCGGCCAGCAGCACGAGCAGCTTGAAGTGGTCGCCCCGGTTGAGCGGGACCCGCGGGATGCGCAGCCGGTTGCCCTCGTAGCCGAAGCCACGCTCCGCGGTGAAGTGGTCCATGAGGTGGTCGGTGTCGGTCGGTTGCGTGACCGACACACCGCGGATGGTGCGGTCGGTGAACACCGCGGTCAGGCCGTGGCGTTCGGGGCCGGTGTAGTCGTCGCGGTCGATGCCCTGCGAGCCGTCGTTCTCGATGCGCAGCAGGACCAGTGTCGCGTCCACCATGCCCGGGGTCTCGTCGAAGAGGCCGAGGCGTCTGTTGGCGCGCCCCGAGCGGACGTCGTCGCCGATCGGGTTGTCCATCTGGACGCGGTAGCCGATGCGCTTGCGGCGCGGCACCCGGCGTTCGTACCAGACCATGACGCCGGACGCGACGATGCCCAGGACCGCGGTTCCCACGGCCACGACGTTCTCTGGGCTCAACCACTGCACCGTGGGTCCCCCGCCACTCCCCCGAGCCGATTGTGCGGTCACCGTACGGCCCGTCGGCGACGGTCGGCAGGGGACTGCCGACGAAGTTCGCGTGACGTTCAACGGGCCGCGTGGTGACGGGACTTCAGCCCTGCCTGGTGTACGTGAGGGACTCGCCGCTGCTTGTGTTCACACGGCGGAGGCGGCCGTCCGGCAGGGACGTCAGCTCGGTGGCGGCGCCCGGGGTGCAGGCGGACGCGGGGCGGCCCTCCGCGACCGAGGAGGGGCCGATGTCCAACGGGCCGCCCGCGCCGGGCGGTCCGGCCAGCGCGGCCCGGAAGACGCAGTGGTACGTGCCGCTGCCGGCCGGGCCGTCCGCGGTCAGCGAGAGCACCGGGTCGCCCACCCCGCCCTGCCGGATGACCAGGCGGCGGGTGTGGTGCCCGCCCGCGGAGTCGATCGCGGCGGTCCAGGTGCCGAGGAAGGCGTCGGGGACGAGGCCGGCCGCGGGCGACTCGGCGGTGGGGCTCGCGCCGGCCGGAGCGGACCGCGCGGGTGTGTCCGGGGCGGGGGTGGTGGGCGCGGCGGAGGCGTGCGAGGTGCCCCGGCCGCCGCCGCTGGTCGTGGTCCCGCCGCCGCGCATCAGCGCGTACACCGAGCCGCCCGCGCCGAGCGCGACGACCAGGGCGGCGACCAGCAGTGCGGCGGTCGAGCGGCCACTCCTTCGCCGCGGCTCCTGCCGGTCCGTCTCGCCGTGGTCCCAGCTCGCCTGTCCCGGGTCGCCGTGAGGGTACGGGCCGTAGGGCCAAGTCGGGCCGAGGGCGGGGCCGAATGCGCCGTGGCCGTGTCCGGAAGGCTGGGGGTGCTGCTGCGGGTAGCCGTACGCGGCGGGCGGCGGCGTCCCGGCGGGACCGGCGGCCTGGGTAGGCGGCCGGCCGGGGGAGGCCGGGCGGCCCGGCGGCGGAGCGGCCCGGTACGGCGGCTCGGACGCGGGCGCGTGCTCGGGCGGGACCTCGGGATTCACGGGAGCGGCCCGTTGCCGCTTGGTGAGGTCCACCAAAGGCCGGGGCGCACCGGTGGTATCCGTCGCGCCGCCGGGCGCGTCCGGCGGATGCCCGTCCGGAACCGTCGGCGCTCCGTCCGCGCCGTCCGGACCCGCGGGGCCCGCTGCCGCCGTCGTACCCGCGCCCGCGCCCGCGCCCGCGCCCGCACCCGCACCCGCACCCGCACCCGCACCCGCACCCGCACCCGCACCCGCCGAGTCTGCGGTGCCGCCGCCCACCGAGACGCCCGCCGCGCTCCCCGTGCCCCGCGCGTCCGCGGCGCTCCGAAGGCTCACCGCGTCGCCCGAGGCCGCCGCTACCGGTGTGCCATGGGTGCCGCCCGGCCGGGTCACCACCGCCGTGGCCTCCTCCGGGTCCTCCGTGTCCAGCAGCCGCACGGCGTGACGGCCGAGTTGGGCGACCAGGGAGCCGGGCAGCCAGGGGTCCCGGGCGCGGCCGCCGGAGACCGTGTCCTCGGCGCCGGTCCGCTCCAGGATCTGAGCCGGGGCGGGCCGGGCGGCCGGGTCCTTGCGCAGGCAGTCGCGGACGAGACCGAGGAGGCTCTCGGGCACGCCCGCCAGGTCGGGGTCCTCCTGGGCGATGCGGAACATCAGGGCGTGCACCCCACTGCCCCCGCTGCCGAAGGGAAGGGCGCCCGTGGCCGCGTAGGCGAGGACGGACCCCAGGCAGAAGACGTCGCACGCGGGCGTGACACGGTCGCCGCGCACCTGTTCGGGCGCCATGAACCCGGGCGACCCGACCAGCGCGCCGGTTCGGGTGAGCCCCGCGCCGGTGCTGGTCTCCAGGGCGCGGGCGATGCCGAAGTCGATCACCCGGGGGCCGTCGATGGTCACCAGCACATTGGAGGGCTTGAGGTCGCGGTGGATGAGCCCGGCGGCGTGGATGTCCTGAAGGGCGTGGGCGAGCCCGGCTGCCAGGACGCGCACGGACCGCTCCGGCAGGGCCCCGTGCTCGCGCGAGACGACGCTCTGGAGGGAGGGGCCCGCGACATAGCCGGTGGCGACCCAGGGGATCTCGGCCTCGGTGTCCGCGTCCAGGACGGGCGCGGTCCAGTACCCGCCGACCCGCCGCGCGGCCCCCACCTCCTGCCGGAAGCGCGCCCGGAACTCCTCCTGCTCGACCAGCTCCCGCCGGACGAGTTTCACGGCGACGGTACGCCCCCGGTCGGACCGGGCCAGATACACGTTCCCCATGCCGCCGGCCCCCAGCCGTGCCAGCAGCCGATAGGCCCCGGCACTGCCCTGGAGCCTCGAGCCCGGGGGGATCCCCAGCGGATCCCCGCCCCCCAGCTTCTCCATCGCCGCCTCACCTACCCCTACCCCCTGCTGCGACAGCCCGAGAATAGTGCCGCACCTCCGAGAGTCCGCCACGGGCCGTCGCGGGGGCCGCCCTGTCGACAGACTGTCGCGTTCCGGGCCCGACCGCAGACAGGACGCCGGTGTCGTGCCCGTGCGCCGGGCTCCTACGCTCGGGCGCATGATCCCTCAGACCGACCCCCAGGCCGGCGCCGCCGTCAAGGCCGCGGACCGTGCGCATGTCTTCCACTCCTGGTCAGCGCAGGAGCTCATCGACCCGCTCGCCGTCGCCGGTGCGGAGGGGTCCTACTTCTGGGACTTCGACGGCAACCGCTACCTCGACCTCACGAGCGGACTCGTCTTCACCAACATCGGCTACCAGCACCCCAAGGTCGTCGCCGCGATCCAGGACCAGGCCGCCTCCCTGGCCACGTTCGCGCCGGCCTTCGCCGTCGAGGCGCGCTCGGAGGCCGCCCGGCTGATCGCCGAGCGCACCCCCGGCGACCTAGACAAGATCTTCTTCACCAACGGCGGCGCCGACGCGGTGGAGCACGCCGTGCGCATGGCGCGGATCCACACCGGACGCCCCAAGGTGCTGTCCGCCTACCGCTCGTACCACGGCGGTACGCAGCAGGCCGTCAACCTCACCGGTGACCCGCGCCGCTGGGCCTCCGACAGCGGCGCCGCGGGCGTGGTGCACTTCTGGGCGCCGTTCCCGTACCGCTCCCGTTTCTACGCGGAGACGGAGCAGCAGGAGTGCGAGCGAGCGCTGGAGCACCTGGAGACGACCATCGCCTTCGAGGGGCCGGGGACGATCGCCGCGATCATCCTGGAGACCATTCCCGGCACCGCCGGGATCATGGTCCCGCCGCCCGGCTACCTCGCGGGCGTCCGTGAACTGTGCGACAAGTACGGGATCGTCTTCATCCTGGACGAGGTGATGGCCGGGTTCGGGCGCACCGGGAAGTGGTTCGCGGCGGACCTGTTCGACGTCACCCCGGACCTGATGACCTTCGCCAAGGGCGTGAACTCCGGATATGTGCCGCTCGGCGGCGTCGCCATCTCCGCGAGGATCGCGGAGACGTTCGGCAAGCGGGCCTACCCCGGCGGACTGACGTACTCGGGGCATCCGCTGGCGTGCGCGGCGGCCGTCGCGACGATCAACGTGATGGCCGAGGAGGGCATCGTCGAGAACGCGGCGGACCTGGGCGCGTCCGTCGTGGAGCCGGGCCTGCGCCGGCTGGCCGAGCGCCACCCGAGCGTCGGCGAGGTACGCGGCGTCGGCATGTTCTGGGCCCTGGACCTGGTCAGGAACAAGGAGACCCGGGAGCCCCTGGTGCCCTACAACGCGGCCGGGGAGGCAGCCGCGCCGATGGCCGCGTTCGCCGCCGCCGCCAAGGCGAACGGCGTGTGGCCGTTCGTGAACATGAACCGCACCCATGTCGTGCCGCCGTGCAATGTGACGGAGGCCGAGCTGAAGGAAGGACTCGCGGCCCTCGACGCGGCGCTCTCCGTGGCGGACGAGTACACGGAGTAAGGAGATATCGCCGGGACCCCGAACGCGTAAGGTGGCGTGCTCGTAGAGGTGTACGAGCACGCCACCCCGCACATGACGAGGGAGATGCCCCGACCATGCCCGGCAGCACCGGAAACGGCGCCGTGACCCGCAGCACCCTGCGGCAGCAGATCGCGGACGCGCTCCGCGACGAGGTGCTGGCCGGCCGGTTGCAGCCGGGGCAGGAGTTCACGGTGAAGGAGATCGCCGAGCAGTACGGCGTCTCCGCCACCCCGGTGCGTGAGGCCCTGGTGGACCTGTCGGCCCAGGGCCTCCTGGACGCCGTGCAGCACCGCGGCTTCGAGGTGCACGCCTTCTCCCTCGACGACTACCGCGGCATGGTCGAGGCCCGCGGCCTCGTGACGGACGGGATCTTCCGCCTCCTCGTCGACAACGACGGCGAGGCAGCGATCGAGGGCCCCGCTCTCGCCTCCGCCCTGGCCGGGGTGCGCCGCCGCGGCGAGGAGGCCCAGCGCGCCGCCGCCAACGGGGAGCTGAACGTCCTGATCGGCTATGACCTGCGCTTCTGGCGCGAGCTGGGCGCCCTGTACAGCAACCCCTACCTCGCCGGCTTCCTGCACCGGCTGCGGGTGCAGTCCTGGGTGTGCGTGGTCCAGCACCTGCGCAGGGTCACCCAGCTCAGGGGCCGCCTGTGGTCCGGCTACACCGAGGTCGTCGACGCGCTCGCCTGCCGCGACCCCGCCACCGCACAGGTCGCGGTCGCCGCGTACAACGGGCACTCCCTGGGCCTCCTCGAGTGGCTTGCCGCCGGATAGCAAGCCGGACTGGGGGGCAGGCACGGGCCGATTTCCCGTACGGGAAGGCGGGGGCTGGTCCCGGCCCCGCAGCAGCACCCGGACCGGTCGCGTGAGACCGTGGACAAGCTGGTGGGGCGTCCCGGGAAGTGGGTCGGCGGGGTGTGGGTATGGGACCTGCACCACTTCGGGCGCCCGGCCCTCGTGCGCACTACGCTGCCTGCACCACACCGATGACCGAGGAGCTTACTGTTGGCCTGTGACCTGTGGCTGGTCCCGCTCGTCGACGTGCTGTGCCACACGCCCGACAACCCGTTCGCCGAGGAACTCGCCCTCTACGACAAGGCGCTGGGCGAGGCGGGACTGCCGCCGGTGCCGGTGTACCAGTACATGCCGGGGCTGACCGGCGAGGTCGCGCCGGTCGCGGGCTTCGACTACGACGCGCTGCACTTCCTGCGCCGCGCCTATCTGCTTCAGGTGTGCGGACTGGCCGTGACCCCGGTCGACGAGCTGGGTGGCGATTACGAGCAGCTCTTGGAGATGTTCGAGTCGACGGCCCAGCAGTCGCATCTGGTGTGGCACTACGACCATGCGGGCGCCTATGTGCCGGTGGACTTCCCGCACCCCCTGTCGAACGACGAACTCCTTGCCGGCGGCGGCCCGTTGGGATCGTCCCAGGCGCTGCTGCGGGAGCTGGAGCTCGTGGCCTCGTCGATCGGCATCGACCCGGCGAACCCGCCCGTCGCCTCGGAGGCGCCGCTCGCGCCCACGGCGTTGGAGGAGCCGGCGCTGCCGGCCCCGTACGACCCGAGCCCCTTCGCCCGTGAACGGCACGTGTGGCTGGGCCTGCACGCGGCGGCGACCCGGAGCCTCGCCCAGGGCTCGATGATCGTCTTCAGCTGAGGCCGGGGAAGGGCGGCCCGCGGCGGGCGGACTCATGGTGCGCACCAGCGGCGCGAGCGGAGGGTCTCCGGTGAAGACTGGGCCGCCTTCCTCGCCGCCTGGGACACCCCATCCGTCAAAAAGCGTGACACTTTCGGAGAACCCGTCACACTTTTTCCGGACACCCACCTCCCCCCGGCCGCATCCTGATCGGCATGAGCGACTTCTCCCGCCACATCGCACCGCCGGGGATGGCGACGGTCTATCGCGCGACGCTGGACGCGTTGGCCCAGTACGGTCCCCGGCGCGCCGGCGTCGCGCACATCGCCCGCCTGGCCGACACCAACCGGACGTTCATCTACCGGAACTGGGCCGACCCCCAGGCACTGATCCGGAACGCCACGCTGGGCGAGCTGAAGCACCTGCTCCAGCTGGCCCGTGACGTACCGGGCCCGCTACTGCCGCCGGGGTGTCTCGCGATCCGCGTCGTGCTCCGCGCGACCCGTCTGCTGCGGGAGCACCCCGTCGTGGGAGCGATGGCCCGGACCGAGCCCACACTGGCGCACACGGCCGTGCTGCGGCCGACCACCGTATGGCACGAGACGGCCTGGCAGTGGCTGACCGAGCATGTGACCGGGCATCTGCCGCGAGGCCCCGAGCGGAACACAGCGACACTCGCCGTGCTGACCACTGCTCTGCCGTACGCCTTCACCCCGCCACTGGAGGGCCCCGAGGACGCCACCGAGCAGGCGTCCCTCTACCGCAGGCTGAGCACGTCGCTGCATCTCTGCCTCGGTCTGCCGGCCGACTGCCCCGACTGCACGGCGACGACGAAGACCTGGTCGTCGGCGACCGGAGCGCCCTTGTAGGTGAGGTTCTTGATCCGCGACCCCTCCGGCTGCGCGACGTCGATCTCGTAGTCGACCCCGGCGGCGGTGTCGTAGGCCGGAGTGGTCCGACCGGGTGCAGCCCATGGGCCGGTCAAGGATGTCCATGACCGGCCCAACGGGACAGGGACGGAAGGGACTTACAGGAACGAGTTGATCTCGATGGTCTCGTCGCGGCCCGGGCCCACACCGATCGCCGAGATCGGGGCGCCCGACATCTCCTCCAGGGCCTTGACGTATCCCTGGGCGTTCTTCGGGAGGTCGGCGAAGGTCTTGGCCTTCGTGATGTCCTCCTGCCAGCCCGGGAGGTACTCGTAGACCGGCTTCGCGTGGTGGAAGTCCGTCTGGGAGTAGGGGAGTTCCTCCACGCGCTCACCGTCGACCTCGTACGCCACGCACACCGGGATCCGCTCCCAGCCGGTCAGCACGTCGAGCTTGGTGAGGAAGAAGTCCGTCAGGCCGTTGACCCGGGTCGCGTAGCGGGCGATCACCGCGTCGAACCAGCCGCAGCGGCGGTCACGGCCGGTGGTGACACCGCGCTCGCCGCCGATGCGGCGCAGGGCCTCGCCGTCCTCGTCGAACAGCTCGGTCGGGAAGGGACCGGAGCCGACGCGGGTGGTGTACGCCTTCAGGATGCCGATAACCCGGCCGATCTTCGTCGGGCCGACGCCGGAGCCCGTGCACGCGCCGCCCGCGGTCGGGTTCGACGAGGTCACGAAGGGATACGTGCCGTGGTCGATGTCGAGCAGGGTGCCCTGGCCGCCCTCGAACAGGACCACCTTGTTCTCGTCGAGCGCCTGGTTGAGGATCAGGACCGTGTCGGCGACGTACGGCTTGATCTTGTCGGCGTAGCCCAGCAGTTCCTCGACCACCTGGTCCACGGCGATCGCGCGCCGGTTGTACAGCTTGGTGAGGATCTGGTTCTTGACGTCGAGGGCCGCCTCCACCTTCTGGGTGAGGATCGACTCGTCGTACAGGTCCTGGACTCGGATGCCGACGCGGTTGATCTTGTCGGCGTAGGTCGGGCCGATACCCCGGCCGGTGGTGCCGATCTTGCGCTTGCCGAGGAAGCGCTCCGTCACCTTGTCCATGGTGACGTTGTACGGCGTGATGATGTGCGCGTTACCGCTGATCAGGAGCTTGGACGTGTCGACGCCACGCTCGTTCAGACCGCTCAGCTCGGAGAGCAGGACCGACGGGTCGACGACGACGCCGTTGCCGATGACGGGCGTACATCCGGGCGACAGAATTCCGGAAGGGAGGAGGTGCAGTGCGTACTTCTGGTCTCCGACGACCACCGTGTGGCCGGCGTTGTTGCCGCCCTGGTAGCGCACTACATAGTCCACCGAGCCACCGAGCAGGTCGGTGGCCTTCCCCTTGCCTTCGTCACCCCACTGAGCACCGAGCAGCACAAGTGCGGGCACGCGCGTACACCCCTTCCGGGCGGGGCATGTCCAGGGTCAGGGGCGCACGCGGAGGGTTCACCGCCGTGTGCACCGCGACCGTCATTGGCCGCAAACCGTCGGACCGGATGCCCCGGAATAGACGAAGCCCCTGGCGCAATAGCGCAAGGGGCTCTTGCACAAAGATGCTACCCGAGGAAGCGAGGCAGGACCGAGGTGGCGACTTCCGACCAGCTCCTCGTGGTGATCGACCCGGTCGCCCGTCACAGCGACGGTGAGTCGGTACGGATCGCGAAAGACGTGCTCAGCGCGGGTGCGGCGACGAAGGTCTGCCTCCCTGACGGTCCGGAGGAATTCGCCCGGGCACTCGACCGCCGGGGGTCGCGGCGGCCGGTGGTCGTGGGTGACGACCGGACACTTCTGCGCGCGGTGACCTTGCTGCACCGACGGCGGGAACTGGCCACCACGGGGCTTTCGCTGGTGCCGGTCGGAGCCGTGCAGTCGCTGGCACGGACCCTGGGGGTGCCGACGGGGACGGTGGCGGCGGCCCGGGCCGTCCTGGACGGGACGCAGCGGCGGCTGGACCTGCTGGTGGACGACAGTGACGGGGTGGTGCTCGGGGATCTGCGGATACCGTCCGTGCCCGCCGTTCCGTCCCAGCGCCGTGGGGCGCCTCTCGGTGAGGACGCTTCGTCCGTGCGGTCGTGGCTGCGGGTGCGCCAGTCGCTGGTGCGGACGCTGGCCCGCCCGCCCCGGCTCGCCTCCCCGCCCGGACCCGGACCGTCGCGGCTGCGGGTCGAGGTCGACGGAGTGACGCTGGTGGATCTGGACCAGCCGGTGGCCGGGCTGTCGGTGACGCCGGACTCCTCCGGGGCGGCGGTCGTGGAGGTGCGGCCGGTGTCGGTGGGCGCGGATGCGGCACCGCTGGAGGCGCGGGGGCGGACCGTGACGGTGTCCGGGGCGGACTTCCGCTACCGGGCGGACGCTGTGGTTGCGGGGCCGGTGCGGAGGCGGACATGGACGGTGTGGGAGGGGGCCTGGGCGCTCACGGTGCCCGCCTCCTCGTAGCTTGTCCCTCGGGAGCCCTGACGCCGGTCGTGCCGCCGGCTCTGGTTCAGGAGTCCCGGCCGAACGTCCTGTCCCGGTGCACACGCCAGCGTTCCATCATCGCCTCGATCTCTCCCTCGACGAACTCGAAGAAGGCGAGGGTCTCCGCGAGCCGCAGGCCCGCCGGGGTGTCGGCGCCCAGGCTTGTGACACCCTCCCGAAGGGCCTCCTCCCAGCGCTTGATGATCGCTTCGCGGTTGGTGAGCGCCTCGTACCACTGGTTGCTGTGCACCCGGTACCGCTCCCGCCGCGAACCCGGCTCCCGCTCCCGGGACACCAGGTGCACCTGCGCCAGATAGCGCACCGCCCCGGACACCGCGGCGGGGCTGATCCGCAGCTGCTCACCCAGTTCGGCCGAGGTGAGGGTGCCGGCGTCGGAGGCGAGCAGCGCCCCGAAGACCCGGGCCGGCATACGCGGTACGCCCGCCTCGACGAGCTGGGCCGCGAAGTGCTCCACGAACCGGGAGACCTCCTCGGGATCCCGTTCGACCGTCTTCGGCTCCGTCATCCTTGGATCACTCCCCTGGTCAGCGCCGACACCGAGTCTAGCGACACTTCATAGGCTTCCTTAACTTCACAAATTTCTGAAAGAAGCGTACCTTCCGAAGCATGACGAAGGCCATCACCGTCTCCGGACTGCACAAGTCGTTCGGCAGGACACATGCGCTGGACGGCCTCGACCTGGACGTCGAGACCGGAGAGGTCCACGGCTTCCTCGGCCCGAACGGCGCCGGGAAGTCCACCACCATCAGGGTTCTCCTCGGCCTGCTGCGCGCCGACTCCGGCGCCGCCCAGGTCCTCGGCCGCGACCCGTGGACGGACGCCGTCGACCTGCACCGCCGGGTCGCCTACGTCCCCGGGGACGTCACCCTGTGGCGCAACCTCTCCGGCGGCGAGATCATCGACCTGTTCGGCCGGCTGCGCGGGGGACTCGACCGGCGGCGCCGGGCGGAGCTGCTCGAGCGGTTCGAACTGGACCCGACGAAGAAGGGGCGGACCTACTCCAAGGGCAACCGGCAGAAGGTCGCCCTCGTCGCCGCCTTCGCCTCGGACGTCGACCTGCTGATCCTCGACGAGCCGACGTCGGGCCTCGATCCGCTGATGGAGGAGGTCTTCCAGCGGTGCGTCGAGGAGGAACGCGACCGCGGCCGCACCATCCTGCTGTCCAGCCACATCCTCAGCGAGGTCGAGGAACTCTGCGACCGGGTCAGCATCATCCGCCGTGGCCGCACGGTGGAGAGCGGCTCCCTCGCCGACCTGCGCCATCTGACCCGTACGAGCGTCAGCGCCGAACTCGCCGGACCTCCCGACGGGCTGGCCCGTCTGCCCGGCGTCCACGACCTCGACGTCAACGGACACCGGATCAGGCTCCAGGTCGACACCGACAAACTGGACGCGGTCCTCAGGTCGTTGAGCGAGAGCGGGGTGCGGTCCCTGACGTCGACCCCGCCGACCCTGGAGGAACTGTTCCTGCGGCACTACGAGGACGACCTCCGGGAAGAGGCCGTCCGATGACCGCCGCCGCGTCCGCCCCCGCCGCCGTACGGTCCGGGGGATCCCGCCCCCTGGCCGCCACTGGAACGCTGCTGGGGTTCGCCCTGCGCCGGGACCGGCTGATGATCCCGGCGTGGGTCGCGGTCGATGCCCTGATGGTGCTGTCGATGCCGGGCACCCTCAAGGGCCTGTACGGCACGGCGGCCCAACGCGCCGACCTGGCCGACCAGATGGCCGCCAACAGCTCACTGCGCGCGATGGTCGGGCCGGTCTTCGGCCAGTCGCTCGGTGCGCTCACCGCCTGGCGCATCGGCGTCTACGGAGGGCTGCTGGCCGCCATCATGAGCGTGCTCGTCGTCGTACGGCACACCCGGGACGAGGAGGAGAGCGGACGGCAGGAACTGATCTCCTCGGCGATGGTGGGGCGGCGCGCCCCGCTGACGGCGGCACTGCTCACGGCGGTGGTCGCGAACGCCGTCCTGGCGCTGGCGATCACGGCCGGGCTGGCCGGGCAGGGGCCCGCGGGGGCGGTGGCGCTGGGGCTGGGGATCGGCGGCACCGGCATGCTCTTCGCCACGATGGCGGCGATCGTCGCGCAGCTCACCGAGAGCGCACGGCTCGCCCGCGGGCTGACGGCCGGGGCGCTGGGCGCCGCCTTCGTCCTGCGCGCGGCGGGCGATGCGGCGACGAGTGACGGCTCGTCCGTACTGACCTGGCTCTCCCCGCTCGGCTGGCTGGAGCACCTGCGGCCCTACGCGCGCGAACGGTGGTGGGTGCTCGCGCTCTTCGCCGCGGCGGTCCTCGTCCAGTGCGGGGTGGCATACGCCCTCGCCGGACGCCGGGACATCGGCATGGCGTTTCTGAGCGTGCGGCCCGGCCCCGCCACGGGCCGCCTGGGCTCGGCGGGCGCGCTGGCCTGGCGGCTGCAACGCGGCAGCGTACTGGGCTGGAGCCTCGGCTTCTTCCTCGCCGGGGTCGTCTACGGCGGGATGACCGACGGCGCGGCGAAGCTGGTCGGCGACAACGACAAGGCCCGGGAGATCTTCTCGCGCATGGGCGGACAGTCGGGCCTCACCGATGCGTTCCTCGCCGCGATGGTCGGCCTCATGGGCCTGGTCGCCGCTCTCTACATCGTCGCGTCGGTGCTGCGGCTGAGCGGCGAGGAGAGCTCGGGGCGGGCGGAACCGGTGCTGGCCAACGCGGTGGGGCGGCTGCGCTGGGCCACCGGCCATCTGGTGATCGCCTTCGGCGGCGCCGCGCTGATCATGCTGCTGGCGGGCCTGGGCTTCGCCGCCGGCTACGGCAAGGAGGTCGGCCCGATCCTGGGCGCCTGCCTGGTGCACATCCCGGCGGTGTGGGTGATCGGCGGCCTGGCGGTCCTGCTGTACGGCGCGCTGCCGCGGGGTGCGGCGGCGGCGTGGGGCGTGGCGGGCGCGGCCCTCCTGATCGGCTGGGTGGGGCCCGCCATGGACCTCCCGCAGGCGGTGCTGGACCTCTCCCCCTTCGGACATCTGCCGAAGCTGCCGGGCGGGGAGATGGCGTGGGGGCCGGTACTCGCGCTGGGCGGGATCGCGGTGGTGCTGGTGGCCGGGGGGCTGGTAGGCCTGCGCAGGCGGGATGTGGCGGGCTGAGGGCTTCAGTCGGCGTACTTCTTCAGTTCTTCGGTGTCCAGATCGATGGTGACGGGGGCCGGCAGTCTGACCTTGCCGCCCATCGTCACCGTGTGGATGTCCCGGTACCAGCCCTCGGGGCCGGGGTCACTGTGCACCAGGACCGAGAGGTTGTCCCGGTCGATCAACAGGTAGACCGGGATCCCCGCTTCCGCGTAAGCCCGAGGCTTCTCCACACGGTCGCGATTGTGCGTGTCCGAGTCGTATGGCGTGACCTCGACTGCCATGAGCACCCCATGGGGGTCAGCCCAGTCGCCCTGGCCGACGAAGTGATCGACAGGAGCAAGCACCGCATCAGGCAGGGCCCGGCCCTTGCGGTACGCCTCCACCTTCAGCCCCTGCAAGGGGTTCAAGTCGAGTCCGGGCCGGGCCTGCATGCACTGACGGTTCAGCCACATGATGATCGCGCCGTGATTGCCGTTCGTCACCTTCTTGAGTCCGATCCGTCCGTCGATGAGCTCGAACCTGACGGTCTCGTCCTCACGGGCGGCGAATTCGGCGATGCGCTCGAACAAGTCCACCGGCATCTGAGACGACGCGCGATCTGCCATAACCGTCATGGTGCCCCCCTTCGCAGGCAGGCACCAGCTTGTCGAGCCACCGGTGGCCATCGACCCGGATCGCCCACATGATCAGCCGATCGGGTGATCAGCCGACCTCCACGCTCAGCCCCTCCAAACCCCGGATGACGAAGTTCGGCTTGCGCTCCGGCTCCGCCGCCGGCCGCAGCGTCGGCGCCAGCTCGAGCAGGGCCGTCATGGACGCCGCCAGCTCGATACGGGCGAGGGGCGCGCCGATGCAGTAGTGGATGCCCGCGCTGAAGGAGATGTGCGGGTTGTCCCGGCGGGTCAGGTCCAGTTCCTCGGGGGCGTCGAACACCGCCGGGTCATGGTTCGCCGAGCCGAACAGCATCGCGATCTCCGCGCCCCGCGGGACGGTGGTGCCGTCGATCTCGATCTCGTCCAGCACCCAGCGTTCGAAGAGCTGGAGCGGGGTGTCGTAGCGCATCAGCTCCTCCACCGCCGACGGGACGAGCGAGCGGTCGGCGCGCAGGGCCGCCAGCTGGTCCGGGTGGCGGAACAGCGCCCACCAGCCGTTCACCGTGGCGTTGACCGTCGCCTCGTGCCCCGCGTTCAGCAGCAGCACACAGGTGGAGATCATCTCCTGCTCGGTGAGCCGGTCCCCCTCGTCGTGGGCCGCGATCAGACCCGAGATCAGGTCCTCCCCCGGCTCCTTGCGCCGCCGCGCGATCAGTTCCCGCAGATACGCGGAGAACTCGACCGACGCCCGCACCGCCTTCCGCGCCGTCTCCTGCGACGGGTTCAGCTCGTACATCCCGCAGATGTCCGCCGACCAGGGCCGCAGCTGCGCGCGGTCCGCCTCCGGGATGCCCAGCATCTGCGCGATCACCGCGACCGGCAGCGGCTCGGCGACATCCCGCAGCAGGTCGCCGCCGCCCGCCTCCACCAGCCGGGACACCAGCTCACCGGCCAGCCCCCGCACATACGGCACCAGTTGCTCAACCGTCCGCGGGGTGAACGCCTTCGACACCAGCCGCCGGATGCGGGTGTGGTCCGGCGGCTCCAGGTCGAGCATGCCGTGGTCGTTGAGCGTGTGGAACGGCTCGTGCTCGGGCGGCGGCGCCGTCCGGCCGAAGTCCTCGTGGGTGAACCGGTGCCGATACGTCCGGCCCAGGCGCCGGTCGCGCAGCAACGCCGACACGTCCGCGTGGTGCGGCACCAGCCATTGGTCGGTGGGCTCGTAGTAGAGCACGCGGCCGAGCGCGCGCAGCTCGGCGTAGGCGGGGTACGGGTCGGCGACGAACGCCGGGGCCCACGGGTCGAACGCGAGGTCGGAGGGAGCGGCCATGTCCGGACGCTAGCCCGGTCCGCCCTCCTCTGACCAGAGGTGACCCCGCCGGCCGCCCGCCCCCGGCCGGGTCACCCGGGGGTCACCAGCCTCGCCTCGTACGCGAACACCGCCGCCTGGGTGCGGTCCCGCAGGCCCAGCTTCACGAGGATGCGGCTCACGTGGGTCTTGACCGTCGACTCCGCGACCACCAGACGCTCGGCGATCTCCGCGTTCGACAGCCCCTGCGCGATCAGCACCAGCACCTCCGTCTCCCGGTCGGTCAGGTCCCCGTACGCCGCCTGCGCGGTGGCGGCCAGGCGCGGCTTGTCGGACAGCTTCGAGAACTCCGCGATCAGTCGCTTGGTCACCGAGGGCGCCAGCAGGGCCTCACCGGAGGCCACCACCCGCACGCCGTCGGCGAGCTGGCGAGCCGACGCGTCCTTCAGCAGGAAGCCGGAGGCTCCCGCCCGCAGCGCCTGGTACACGTACTCGTCCAGGTCGAACGTCGTCAGCACCAGCACCTTCGCCGAGCCGTCCGCGGCGACGATCTGCCGGGTCGCCTCGATTCCGTTCAGCTCCGGCATGCGGATGTCCATCAGCACGACGTCCGGGGTCAGTTCGCGGACCCGCTCGACCGCCTCCCGGCCGTTTACCGCCTCCCCGACGACCTCGATGTCCGGCATCGCCCCGAGCAGCACCGAGAAGCCCTCCCGGACCATCATCTGGTCGTCGGCGATCAGCACGCGGATGGTGCCCCCGGTCACGCGGCCTCCTCCGCCGCGCTCACCGGCAGGAACACCGCCACCTCGTACCCTCCGTCGTCCGTCTCCCCCGCCGTCATCTGGCCGTTCAGCATCGAGACCCGCTCGCGCATGCCCGTGATGCCGTGCCCCGCGCCGTGCGTCGACTTCTTCAGCGTGACGTGCGACGCCGGGCCGTTGACCACGCGCAGGCCCAGCCCGCCGAGCACATAGCCGAGCTCCACACGGGCCGTGGCGCCCGGAGCGTGCCGCAGGGTGTTGCTCAGGGCCTCCTGGACGATGCGGTACGCCGACAGCTCGACGCCCTGCGGGAGCTCCCGCACCGCGCCCGTGACCACCTTCTCCACGGTCAGTCCGGCCTCCCGCACGTTCGCCAGCAGGGCGTCCAGGTCGGCCAGGGTGGGCTGCGGGGCGTCGGGGGCCTCGTAGTCCTCCGCCCGTACGACGCCCAGCACACGGCGCAGCTCGGTGAGGGCCGCCACCGCGTTCTCCCGGATGGTTGCGAAGGCCTTCTCCAGCTCCGGCGGCGGGTTCTCGACCCGATAGGGCGCGGCCTCCGCCTGGATGGCGACCACCGACATGTGGTGGGCGACCACGTCGTGCAGCTCACGGGCGATCGTGGTGCGCTCCTCCAGCAGGGTGCGGCGGGAGCGCTCGTGCGCGGTCTCGGTCTGCTGGGCGGTCACCTCCTGCTCGGCGTCCCGGCGGACGTGCCAGACGGTGACGGCCAGGAGGGCGAAGGCGGAGACGACCAGCATGGCCGGGGTGTCGCCGCCGTAGTGGTCCCAGCCGAACAGGCCCTCGGCGACGGAGGCGTAGGCGGCGGTGCCCATCCACATCCAGGCCGCCGTGCGCGGCCGGGTGCGTATCGCCACCACCGTCAGCACCGCCAGGTGGGAGACGAAGCTGCCGGGCGGCCACGGCCAGGCGCTCCAGTAGGAGCCCACGAAGGCCGAGGCCGTGGTCGCCGCGAGGGACAGCCAGAACGCCCCGACCGGGCGGACCAGCGTCATCAGCACGGGGACCAGGGCGAGCAGAGCGCACAGCGGCCCGGTCACGCCCCCGTCGCCGGCTGACAGGCCGACCAGCATGGCGAACACTCCGGCTGCCGCCACCGCGATGTGCCGGCTCCAGGTGGCGTATCCCCGCATCCGGCCGGACAGTCGCCTGCCCAGCGGGCCCACGGAGCTCCTCGGTGGCAGCGGGCGGTAGGCGAACGCGTCGTGGAACAGGTCCTGCCGCAGCCCGCGCAGGGCCTCCACGGCCGCCCGGTACTCCGGGCTGCGCGGCGTGTACGGGCGGAACGCGTCGTCCGGCGTCGTCTGCGTCTGGGTCGTCTCGGTCACGTGAAGAAGGTAGGCCCGGGAAGGGGACGCGGTCGTCACCAGTGAGGGGGGTCCTCCGGGATCCGTCTCAAGTACTACGGGCGCCACCACGGGCAGGACCCGCCTCGGCCCCGGGGGGCCGGATTCAGTACCCCGACGGGAACCGGCCCTCAGGTATCTCAGGTATGACGGGTATGACAGGGGCGGGGCCCGGCGGCTACCACGCCAGCTGGGCGATCTCCTCCGCCACGACGGCGCAGGCGTCCGCCGCCGGGTCGATCAGCGGGAAGTGGCCGACGTCCTCGAGCAGCGTGAGGCCCACGACCTCGCCCGCCTTCGCCGCCGCCTCCGCGTACGACTCGGCGACGGCCTGCGGGACCACGATGTCCGTGCGGCCCTGGACGAGGGTCGTGGCGATGCCGGTCGGCAGCAGCAGGGCCGGGTCCGCGTACGGGCGGCGCTCGGCGAACACGCTTGGTCCACCAAGGAGTTGGGCGGCCGCTCCGCCGCAGACCTCCAGCTTGTCGGCGATGTGGAAGTCCGCGATCGGGGCGAGCGCCACGACCCCGCGCAGCGGAGCCGGGCGGTCCGTGCGCCAGGGGGCGTCCGGAGGCAGCACATGCCGGGCCGCCGCCCACAGCGCGAGGTGGCCGCCCGCGGAGTGGCCGGTGATCACCGTGCGGCGCGGGTCGGCCTGCGGCAGCACCTCCCGTACGAGCGCCGGAAGCGCGTCGAGCGCGGACGCGACGTCGTCGAAGGTGTCCGGCCAGCGTCCCGCCACCGGTCCCGTGCCGCCGCCCGTGCCCTCGGTGCCGTCGGCCTGGGACGGGATGAGCGAGCCCCTGCGGTACTCGACGTTGGCCACGGCGAAGCCTCGGCGGGCCAGGAAGTCCGCGAACGGGGTGATGTGCCGGCGGTCGTAGGGCGCCCGCCACGCGCCCCCGTGCAGCACGACGACCAGGGGCGCGGCGCCCGCCGCCGGTTCGGCCGGGTCCGCCTCACGGGGAGCGTAGAAGTCGATCACCTGGTCGGGGTGGTCGCCGTAGGCGGCGGTGGCGTCGGGCTCCACCGGCGGATGTGAGAAGGCGGACGCCTCCTCCGCGGCGGACGCGTCGTCCGGCTCTGCGGGATCGCGGGGGGCGGCGTCGTCCGGCATGCTCCAACCTCTCAGCGGCGAAACGGATGCGTACGCGATGGCCGGGAGGTGATCGGCCGTTGGCGGGGACGGTATCAGGCGGGTGGCGTGCGTCGGCGCGGGGTTGTGACGCTCGGTGAGGACCGAGGGTTTCCCGTCCGGGGCCGCCGGAACGGCCCCGGACGGACGGCCTGTGTCACCCGAGGGTCAGGCCACCACCTCCGCCAGCACCCGGGCCGCTCGCTCCGCGTCCGCGAAGCCCACGTACAGCGGTGTGAACCCGAAGCGCAGGATGTCCGGCGGCCGGAAGTCGCCGACCACACCGCTCGCGATCAGCCGCCTCATGACGTCACCGGCCCCCTCGCACCGCAGCGCGACCTGGCTGCCGCGCTCCGCGTGGGCCGCCGGAGTCAGCGACTCCACCCGGCCCTCGGGAACGTAGGCCGTCACGCACTCCAGGAAGAAGTCCGTGAGCGCCAGGGACTTGGCGCGCACCGCGTCGATCGACACGCCGTCCCACACCTCCAGCGCCGCCTCCAGGGCCAGCATGGACAGGATGTCCGGGGTGCCGACCCGGCCGCGGGGCGCGCCCGCCGCCGGTTCGTAGGCGCTCCGCATGCCGAACGGCTCCACATGCGAGTTCCAGCCCGGCAGCGGGGAGTCGAAGCGGTCCTGCACCTGCCGCCGCACATACAGGTACGCGGGTGCTCCCGGGCCGCCGTTGAGGTACTTGTAGGTGCAGCCGACCGCCAGGTCGACGCCGTGCGTGTCCAGGCCGACGGGCAGGGCGCCCGCGCTGTGGCACAGGTCCCACACCGCCACCGCGCCCGCGGCGCGCACCGCCGCCGTCAGGCCGGGCAGATCGTGGAGCCGGCCCGTGCGGTAGTCGACATGGTTGAGCAGCACCGCCGCCGTACGGCCGGTCAGGGCGCCCGGTACCTCGGCCGGGGCCACCGGGCGCAGGGTGCACCCGGTCATCCTCGCCGCCGACGCGGCGATATAGCCGTCCGTCGGGAACGTCGTCGCGTCGACCAGGATCTCGTCCCGGCCGTCCCCGTCCCGCGCGGCCATGCGCACGGCGGCCACCACCGCCTTGAAGACGTTGACGCTGGTCGAGTCGCCCACCACGATCTGCCCGGGCGCCGCCCCCACCAGCGGGGCGATCCGGTCGCCGATCCGCTCCGGCGCGGTCCACCAGCCGCTCTCGTCCCAGGAGCGGATCCGCAGCGCTCCCCACTGCCTGCGGACGACGTCCTCCATCCGGCCCGGCACGGCCGCCGGCAGCGCGCCCAGCGAGTTCCCGTCCAGGTACACGGTCTCGTCGAGGACGAACCTCGCCCGCAGCGCGGCCAGGTCGTCGGCCGCGTCCAGCTCCCTCGCCTTCTCGGTCAGGTCAGACATGGGACCGCGCCGTCCACAGCTCGGGGAACACGTTCTTCTGCGCCCGCTTCTCCAGCCAGGCCACCCCGGCGGAGCCGCCTGTGCCGGCCTTGGCGCCCATCGCGCGCCGGGTGGCGAGCAGATGGTCGTTGCGCCAGCGCCACACCAGCTCCGCAACGTCGGTCAGCACCTCGCCCAGCCGGGCGAGTTCGTCCTCCGGGTCCCCGGAGTAGAGGGCGGCCCACGCCGCCTCCACCTCCTCGGAGGGCTCGTAGCGCAGGGAGACGTCACGGCGCAGCACCGCCTCCGGGACCGCGTGCCCGCGCCGCCCGAGGAGCCGTAGCACCTCGTCGTACAGGCTCGGTTCGTGCAGCGCCTTCTCCAGTTCGGCGTGCACACGCGGTGCGCCCCGGTGCGGGACCAGCATGGACGCGGACTTCTCGCCGAGCAGGAACTCCATGCGGCGGTACATCGCCGACTGGAAGCCGGAGCCCTCACCGAGGGCCGAGCGGTAGGAGTTGAACTGTGCGGGCGTCAGATGCGCGAGGGGCCGCCAGGACTCGTTCAGCGCCTGGAGCTCCCGTACGGACCTCTTCAGCGCGTCGATCGCCACCGGCACCCGGTCCTCGCGCAGGGCGCGCGCCGCGGTCTCCCACTCGTGGACGATCACGGTGAACCACAGCTCCATCACCTGGGTCGTGACCAGGAAGACCATCTCTCCGGGGTCGTCGGAGAGGGTCTGCTGGAGGTGGGTGAGCACGTCCGCCTTGACGTAGTCCTCGTACGGCGTCGTGCCCTGGAAGTCGAGATGCGGGGTCTCGGGCTCCTGAGTCTGGTGGGACTGATGAGCCTGGTGGGACATCGCTGTCTCCTGTGTGTACTCCGGGTAGCGGTCCGCCCCTGCCGTGCCGGCACGGGAGCCCCGGTCCCCATTCGCATCCTGCGCGAGGCACCCGGCCCCCGCAAGGCCCGCCTGGTCACAGGCGGGCCTCGACCCACTCGTTCACCGCTGGTGCGGCAGCGGCACTAGCCGAGCGTCTGGGCCGCGCTCGGCGAGGAGTCCTTCAGGAACTGCGTGCAGCGCTCGTACTCCTCCTGCTCACCGATGGCGTGCGCGGCGCGCGCGAGGGCGTGCAGGGCGCGCAGGAAGCCGCGGTTCGGCTCGTGCTCCCAGGGGACGGGCCCGTGGCCCTTCCAGCCGCTGCGGCGCAGGGCGTCCAGGCCCCGGTGGTAACCCGTACGGGCGTAGGCGTACGACTCGACGACCGAGTCCCGCTCGAACGCGTCGTCGGCCAGCTGTGCCCAGGCCAGCGAGGAGGCCGGGTACCGGGCCGCGACCTCGGCGGGCGCCACGCCGTTCGCGAGGAGTTCGCGCGGCTCCGGGTCGTCGGGCAGGTGGGTCGGGGGCGGGCCCCCGAGGAGGTTCTGGTGAAGGGTCATGGGTTCCAGTGTGAGGCATCGACCGTGATCGACAACGGCCGTGCCAGGCACACCGTCACGACGTCCGATCCGCGCTGGAAGTCCCGGTTCCGCGCGGCGGTTCCAGGGGCGGGGCCGTCACGCTGACGTTCGTGCGGCACTCGGGGTGCGGGCAGCCGGCCCGCAGGCGGCGCACGGTCGCGAAGGCGAGCACCGCCCCGGCCACCAGGACACCCGCGCACAGCGGCATCGCACGGCGGAAGGCGGCGTCGAACGCGTCCGCCGAGCGGTACGCCTCCGGCCCCATCCCGGTCAGCAGCGGCAGCGCGGCCACGGCGAACAGCCCGGCCGCCCGCGCCGCCGCGTTGTTGATGCCGCTGGCCAGGCCGGCCCGGGCGGTGTCCACCGAGGCGAGCACGGTGGCGGTCAGCGGGGCGACCAGGGCGACCATGCCCGCTCCCATCACCACCACGGCGGGCAGGACGTCCGTCATGTACGAGGCGTTCTTGCCGACCCGCAGCATCAGCAGCATGCCCGCCGCGCACAGCAACGGGCCGACGGTGAGCGGGATGCGCGGTCCGATGCGCTCGGCCAGGGCGCCGGAGCGGGCCGAGCCCACAAGCATGAGGAGGGTGGCGGGCAGCAGTGCCGTGCCGGCCCGGAGCGGGGAGTAGCCCGCCACCACCTGGAGCTGGAGGGCGGTGAGGAAGAAGAAACCGCCGAAGGCCGCGTAGATGCACAGGGTGACCAGGTTGATGACCGTGAAGTGCCGGGAGGTGAAGATGTCGGGCGGCACCATCGGGTCGGAGCGGTGCTTTTCGACGTAGACGAACGCGATGCCCGCGGCCACACCCGCGACCGCCGTGACGGGCACGGCCGGGGAGCCGGAGGCGGCCTCGATGAGGGCGTAGGTCACCAGGGCGAGGGCCAGGGCGCCGAGGGCGGCGCCCAGGACGTCGAAGCGGCCGTGCCCGCCTCCGTCGGCGGACTCGGGGACGTGCCGCAGGGCGATGGGCGCGCACAGCAGCGCCAGCGGGACGTTGAGGAGGAAGACCCAGCGCCAGCCGGGCCCGTCCACCAGCCAGCCGCCGACGAATGGGCCCACGGCGGCGCCGATTCCGCCGAAGCCGGACCACAGGCCGACCGCCCGCGCACGGTCGTCCGGGTGGAAGGACGCCTGGATGATGGCGAGGGAGCCGGGGGTCAGCAGGGCGCCGCCGATGCCCTGGAGGGCGCGGGCGGCGATGAGGACGCCCGAGCTGGGGGCGAGGCCGCACAGCAGGGAGGCGGTCGCGAACCACACCACCCCGAGGACGAAGATCTTGCGGCGGCCGAAGCGGTCGCCGAGCGCACCGCCGAGGAGGATCAGTCCGGCCAGCGTGACCATGTACGCGTTGACGGTCCACTGGAGAGCGGCGAGGCTCGCGTCGAGGTCGCGGCCGATACGGGGAAGGGCGACGTTGACGACGGTCGAGTCCAGCAGCGCCATGCTGGAGCCGAGCACGGTCGTCAGGAGGACCCATCTGCCCTGCCGGGAACGCACCCGGATGGCGGGGGCCTCTCGCGCGGTGACAGCCATGGAGGGATCATCCCGCGTCGTCCCTGTCAGGGCCAGAGGGGCGAGGGCCCGGCACCGCGCCGGTGCCGGGCCCCTGCGAGACCGCGGAAAGCCGCGGAACCCGCCGCTTACTTGATCTTGTTGCCGGCCGACCGGAGGTGGCCGCAGGCCTCGACGACACGCGCGGCCATCGACGCCTCGGCGACCTTGCCCCAGGTGCGCGGGTCATAGGCCTTCTTGGAGCCGACCTCGCCGTCGACCTTCAGGACGCCGTCGTAGTTCTTGAACATGTGGTCGGCGACCGGACGCGTGAAGGCGTACTGCGTGTCGGTGTCGATGTTCATCTTGACCACGCCGTTCTCCAGCGCCGTCAGGATCTCCTGCTCGGTGGAGCCGGAGCCGCCGTGGAAGACGAAGTCGAACGGCTTGCTGCCGGCCGCCAGGCCGAACTTGGCGGCCACGCCCTCGTTCAGCTCCTTCAGCAGCTCGGGGCGCAGGACCACGTTGCCCGGCTTGTACACGCCGTGCACGTTGCCGAACGACGCGGCCAGCAGGTAGCGGCCCTTCTCGCCGAGGCCGAGCGCCTCGGCCGTACGGATCGCGTCGTCGACCGTCGTGTAGAGGGAGTCGTTGATCTCGTGGGAGACGCCGTCCTCCTCGCCGCCGGTCGGGGTGATCTCCACCTCGAGGATGATCTTCGCGGCGCGGGCGCGCTCGAGCAGCTCCTGCGCGATCTTGAGGTTGTCGGCGAGGGTCTCCGCCGAGCCGTCCCACATGTGGGACTGGAACAGCGGGTTCTGACCGGCCTTGACGCGCTCCTCGGAGATCGCCAGCAGCGGGCGTACGTACCCGTCGAGCTTGTCCTTCGGACAGTGGTCGGTGTGCAGCGCGACGTTGACGGGGTACTTCTCGGCGACGATATGCGCGAACTCGGCGAGGGCCCGGGAGCCGGTGACCATGTCCTTCTTGTACTGACCGCCCAGGAACTCGGCGCCACCCGTCGAGATCTGGACGATGCCGTCGCTCTCCGCCTCCGCGAAACCGCGCAGGGCCGCGTGCAGGGTCTGGGAGGACGTCACGTTGATGGCCGGGTAGGCGAACTTGCCTGCCTTCGCCCGGTCGAGCATCTCGTTGTAGACCTCGGGGGTTGCGATGGGCATCTGTCCGCTCCTTGTTGTGCGGGTTGCGTTCTGCGTACTTACGGCCCTGACCTAGGGAGTGACGTCATCGTCGGCCCCATCTTTGCAGACGGAGCCGGATGCATCGGACACCCTCTCCAGCCTGTGGAAAACGCCTGCCTCAGTCCAGACCCAGTTCGTCCTTGGAGTACGCGAACAGGTACGGCACCTCCGCCTTCTCGGCGACCGCCTCGGCCGCGCCCGTCGCGCGGTCCACGATCGTGGCGACCGCGACGACCTCGGCACCGGCCTCCCGCAGCGCCTCGACGGCGGTCAGTACCGAGCCGCCGGTGGTGGAGGTGTCCTCGACGGCCAGCACGCGCCGGCCCGCCACCTCGGTGCCCTCGATACGCCGCTGAAGGCCGTGCGCCTTGCCCGCCTTGCGGACGACGAACGCGTCGAGCGTCTTCCCGCGCGCGGCGGAGGCGTGCAGCATCGCGGTGGCCACCGGGTCGGCGCCCAGGGTGAGGCCGCCGACGGCCTCGTAGTCCAGGTCGGCGGTCAGGTCGAGCATGACCTGACCGACCAGCGGGGCGGCCACCCCGTCGAGCGTGATGCGGCGCAGGTCGACGTAGTAGTCGGCTTCCTTGCCCGACGACAGGGTCACCTTGCCGTGCACCACGGCCTTGTCCTTGATCTGCTGCAACAGCTCACCGCGTACGTCACTCATGCCAGCCAGCTTAAGGGCGGCGCCAGCTCCAGGTCGTCGTCGCCTCCAGCGGTTCGATGGGGGTGACCAGGCGCGGAAGGGCGTTGAGACCGTTCGGCGGGCCGGTCTGCGGTTCCACGCACACCGCCTCCGGCTGCTCGTCGTACACCACGACCCACTCCTCGCGGCTGGTGACCCGCAGTTCCAGCCGCCCCGGCCAGGTGAGGGTGACGTCGACGCCGCCGGGCATGCCGAAGCAGTCGTCCCAGGGACCGGGCTTCGGGTCGACGCGGTTGCCGGTGGGCAGGTGGTCCTCGCCGCGCTCCTCCTGCCAGGCGGGGACGAAGTCGAGACGTGCGTCCTCCCCGCCGAGGGTGCGGTTGAACCACGGGTGCCAGCCGACCTGGGCCGGGAACGAGGACTCGTACGTCTCCACCGACATGGTCAGCGTGAGGGAGTCACCGGTGAGCGCGGCGAGCTGGGTGACGCGGCCGGGGTAGGGCCAGGGGGCGACCAGGTCGTAGGTGAGGACGGCCTCGTCCTGCTCGGCGCGGGCCACGTGCCAGGCACCGTCCCGGGCGGTGCCGTGGATGGCGTGCGGCGGGGCGTTGAGGGGCATCCGGTGGACGGTGCCGCCGTCGCGGAACATACCGTCCCGGATGCGTCCGCACCAGGGGACCATCGGGAAGCACCCGTACCGCTCACCCTGCCGCAGCAGCTCCGCACCGCCGACGCGCAGGCTCCGCACCCGCCCGCCGTTCCCCGGCGCCAGCACGACTTCCGCGTCTCCCGCGGCCAACGTGATCTCGTCGTTACTCACGAGGCCGACCCTACTTCCCGGATCAAGAGGGCGTGACGTTCCCGGTCGACAGGGCGTGACTTCCGCGATCGACAGGGTGTCTGCGTCAGCGGCGGCGGCGCAGGAGGCGGCCCGCCACGATGGCCGTGGCCACGAGCAGGGCCGCCGCCGGGGCGGCCCAGCGCAGGGTGGCGGTGGCCGTCACGGTCTCCGGTGCCGGGACGGGCGCGTAGCGGCCCCGCGGGGGCGCGTGGTCGACTTCCTCGGCGCTGCGGCCGATCATCGTGCGCCGGGCGTGCGCCGCCTCTGCCGGAGGCTCGTCGTCGCCCGCGAAGCCGGCCTCGTCGTCCGCGAAGCCGGCCTCGTCGTCCGCGAAAGGGTCGAGGGACGACGGCGGGATCTCGGCGTCGAAAACCGAGGGAGCCACGGCTTCCGAGGAGACCCCCTCCGCGGTCTCCGCCGCGGTTTCCTCCGCCGTCTCCTCGAACACCTCGGCGCCGGGCCCCGCGGAGGCCGCCTCGGCCAGTGTCTGCGCGGCGCCCTCCGCGCCCTCCTCGGCCGCCCCCAGGTTCTCCGCGCACCTGCCCAGCAGCCGCGCCCCCGCCGACGCCACCGCGTCCGCGGGCAGTTCCGTGATCCTGCCGTCCCCCGTGGCCGTCCCCGTGAACAGGACCGTGCTGCCGCCCTCGGCCGGGCGCAGGCGCACGGACAGGGACAGCTTCACCGCGCCGGTGCCACGGGCTTCCGTGGCCTCGCCCTCCACCAGGTACGAGTCGTCGTCCTGCCCCACGATCCGCAGAGTGCCGCGGTAGGTGACCGTGTGGCCGCCGATCCGCACCTTGAGACGGCCCGCCACGGGTTCCGTACCGGCGTCCTGCTGCAGGCCGGGGATCGCGCGGGCCACCCGGGCGGGATCGGCCAGCGCCCGCCCGAGCCGATCGGCCGGAACCGGAACGAACACCTCATGCTCCATGTCTGCCGAGCCTACCCAGCGCGACCCGAACCGCACCCGTACATCCCGGGATTCATACGGCCGGGCAGGAACCGGAGGCTCAGCGCGTGTATCTCGGGTGCAGCAGCGTCGACGGCGGCAGGCCCGGCATCCGGGTGCGCTCCGCCTCCCGCGCCTCCGCCCGCAGGGACGCCCGGGTCAGCCCGGCCAGGTCCGGGCCTCCCCGGTCCAGGGTCAGGGCCGGGCGGGTACGGGCGGCGAGCACGAAACCCCAGTCGCGCGGGGCCTCGGACAGGCCCGAGGCACGGTCCGGGCCGCCCGCGGTGTGCGGGGCGGTGACGGGCACCCGGTACGGGACCGTGCGCAGGCCCGCCGCCCGGACCGTCGCCTCGACCGTCCAGAAGACGCGCGGGCGGGCGGTCACCGGGCCCGCGTGCACCACCAGCCGGCCACCCGGCGCGAGGACACGACGGGCCAGACCGTAGAACTCCTGTGAGTACAGCTTCGTGCTCGCCGCGATGCCCGGGTCCGGAAGGTCCGCGATCAGCACGTCGTAGGTCTGCCGGGTGTGCCTGAGCCAGCAGAACGCGTCCCCCGTGCGTACCCGGACGCGCGGGTCCGCGAAGGCATGGCCGTTCAGCGCGGACAGGGCGCGGTCGCGTCGGGCCAGCAGGACGACCCCCGGGTCCGGATCCACCACGTCGACCCGCCGCACCCCCGGCCGGCTCAGCACCTCGCGCGCCGCGAGTCCGTCGCCACCGCCGAGGACGAGCACACGGGCGTGCGGTCCGCCGCTCATCGCGGGGTGCACGAGCGCCTCGTGGTAGAGACGCTCGTCGCTGCCGCTCACCCGCAGCCGGCCGTCGAGGAAGAGGTCCAGGGGGCGGCCCCGGGTGCCGCCGGTGAGCACCGCCTCCTGGACTCCGCTGCGCAGCGCGATACGGACCTGGGCCCCGTACACCGCCTGACGGGCGGCCCGCTCGAAGTCGTCCACCAGGACGGCCGCCGTGCCGAGCAGCACCAGCACGACCCCATTGGCGGCCAGCAGAAGCAGGCGGCCGCGGCGGCTCAGGTCCCGCCGGAACAGGCCGAGCACCAGGGCGCCGCCCGCGACCGCGTTGACCGCGCCGGTGAGCAGCGCGCCGGTGACCTGGCCGAGATGAGGGAGCAGCAGGAAGGGGAACGCGAGGCCGCCGACAAGCGCGCCCACGTAGTCGGCGGCGAAGAGGTCGGCGACCGCGCCGCCCGCGTCCTGGCGGCGGATGCGCTGGATCAGCTCCATCAGCAGGGGTACCTCGGCACCGATGAGCAGGCCGATCGCGAGCGAGAAGCCGACCAGCAGACAGCGCGGGCCGCCGGACCAGACGCCGCCCCAGTCACCGGTCCAGGCGAAGACCGCGTACAGGGCCATGGCGCTCGAGCCGCCGACGAGCGCGAGCGCCGCCTCGATCGCGCCGAAACCGGCGGCGGCGCGGCAGCGGAGCCGTTTCGCGGCGAGCGAGCCGACGCCCATCGCGAAGACCATCACCGAGAGCACGACGGAGGCCTGGGTGACCGAGTCGCCGATCAAGTACGAGGCGAGCGCGACCAGTTCGAGTTCGTACACGAGTCCGCACGCTGCGCAGACGAACACCCCGGCGAGGACGAGGAGCCGTCCGGTGCCGGGGCGTACGGGCAGTCGCGCCTGGGCCTGGCCGCCCTCGGCCCAGGGGCGCGGCGCGCCGGGTGGTGCGGGCGCGTGCGGTTCGATCACGGTGGGAACGGTACGTCAGGCTCGCGGCGGGCTTTGTCACCCACACGTGTGGAACTGTTGCCCCCTCATACATCGGAGGGGCTCAGCCGTGACGGGGTGCCGTCGGTTCGCGACGCCGGCGTCTTCACCCCGACCCGGGTCCGGGTCGCCACCAGCTGGCCGTCCTGCGGGTAGGCGTGCCAGGTCCGCCAGTGGACCTGGCCTTCGTGGTGGTGGGCCAGCATCGCGGTGAATGCGTGCGGGCTGCCGGGGAAGACGCCCGCCAGGCCGTGCGGATGGTCGGACACCAGGGCCAGCAACTCCTGGGCGCGGCCCGCGAAGGAGCCGGGCGACAGGACCTCGACCCGGGCCGCGAACTCGTACTCCCAGTCGCCGACCCGTTTGGCGACACCCAGGGGCAGCGGGGCGCTGGAGCCCGCGATACACGCCACCGTCTCCGAACAGATGCCCCGCTCCTCCTCGAGAAGTACCTGGTGGGACGCGCCGAGAAGTCTCAACTGAAGCCGCGTCCCCGACAGTTCGAGGTCGAGTGTGGCGAGCGCGGGCAGCGGCTCGCGGCCCAGGGTCCAGGCGAGGTCGGCCGCACGCGTGTCGGTGTAGGAGGTGTTCAGGGTCGTGAGCATGGATCGGCTCCGCTAGCACGCAAAGTGAGGAGTGGGGTCCGGCGCACCCCGGTCGTGGCGCCGGCGGACGAGGCCGGCTCGGCCAGTCGGGTGGTACGTCCGGTTGGCCCGGTGGGGAGGACGCCTGCGGGACAGGTGTCCGAAGGGCGTCCGCGGGCTGCTTCGATGGTTGAAAGGGAATCATGAACTGTGGCGCCGCCACAGCGTTTTTACCCAAGACCGCCCGGTTTCCATCCCCCCGAGGGCTCCACAGAGCAACTGTTCAACTACGGCGTACGCCAGGGGCATTGGCGAGGCCGCCTAATGCGCCTCCGCGGCTCACGGCCGGGCGCGCGGCCGTGGACGATGCGGACGGCACGCATCCGGGCGCTCCCTCGGTCGGGTGACCGTTCCCTCATCTCGCTACGGCCCCCGCGCGTGTGCCCGCCGGGAGAGTCTCCCGGCGGGCACACGCGACCCCGGATGCGTGGCCCCGTGGAGCCCGGCCGCCCCCCTGTCAGCTGCCCCCGCCGCATCCGCCCCCACCGCATGAGGACCCACAGGACGACCCGCAGGACGAGTGACCCCCGCCGCAGGAGTGGTGTCCGCCGGAGTGGTGGCCGCCCGACGAGGAGTCGCCCGCGGATCCGGCGGCCCACCAGCCGGCGCCGCTGTCGCTGTTGTTCCGCGAGAGCCCCCGCTTCCGGGCCACCGGTCGCGGCCCCGCCTTCCGTCCGCGCCTGCGGCCGTTCACCACGAGGCTCACCACGAGACCGACGCAGACGATCACCAGAGCGATGCCGAGGATCATGACCTCGTCCCCCTTTCGTATCCCCGGGCGGCCCCGGCGGGCCCCTCCGTGTTCCCGGGTGCACGGGGGATGCCCTCGCGTTCCGGCGGCCAAAGCAGAGTTGAGGAAGTCCAGAGCTTCGGCGCAGGATGGCGGCCATGACCTCCAGCGCGCGCCCCTTCCTCAACCGCCGGCTCGCCGAGTTCGGGACGACGATCTTCGCCGAGATGTCGGCCCTCGCCCTGAGGACCGGATCCATCAACCTCGGTCAGGGTTTCCCCGATACCGACGGCCCGGAGCAGATCCGCGAGGCCGCCGTGCGGGCGCTGCGCGACGGGCGCGGCAACCAGTACCCGCCGGGTCCCGGCGTCCCCGAGCTGCGCACCGCCATCGCCGCACACCAGCGGCGGCGCTACGGCCTCGGGTACGACCCCGACACCGAGGTGCTGGTCACCGCGGGCGCGACCGAGGCCGTCGCCGCGGCCCTGCTGGCGCTGCTGGAGCCCGGCGACGAGGTGATCGCGCTGGAGCCGTACTACGACTCGTACGCCGCCTGCATCGCGATGGCGGGCGGGGTGCGCGTGCCGGTCACCCTGCGGCCGCACCACGAGGGGGGCGCGAGCTTCCGCCTGGACCTGGACGAGCTGCGCGACGCCGTCACCGATCGCACCCGGCTGCTGCTGATCAACACCCCGCACAATCCGACCGGCACGGTGCTCACCCGCGAGGAGCTGGCCGCGATCGCCGAACTGGCCGTCGAGCGGGATCTGCTCGTCGTCACGGACGAGGTGTACGAGCATCTGGTGTTCGACGATGCGGACCACGTGCCGCTCGCGACCTTCCCCGGCATGCGCGAGCGGACCGTCACCATCTCGTCGGCGGGGAAGACGTTCTCCTTCACGGGGTGGAAGGTCGGCTGGGTGACGGCGGCACCGGGGCTCGTCACGGCGGTGCGCTCGGCCAAGCAGTTCCTGACGTATGTGGCGTCGGGGCCGTTCCAGTACGCCGTCGCCGAGGCGCTCGCGCTTCCCGAGACGTACTTCGAGGAGTTCCGGGCGGATCTGCGGGCCAAGCGCGACCTGCTCGCGGCCGGGCTCACGGAGGCGGGCTTCGCGGTGTTCCGGCCCGCGGGCACGTACTTCGTCACCACCGACATCCGCCCCCTCGGCGAGAGCGACGGTTTCGCCTTCTGCCGTGCCCTGCCCGAGCGCGCGGGAGTCGTCGCCATCCCGAACGCGGTCTTCTACGACCACCGGGAGGCCGGCGCCCCGTTCGTCCGCTTCGCCTTCTGCAAGCGCACCGATGTCCTGGAGGAGGCCGTCCGGCGCCTGAAGTCCCTGGCCGACTGACCCGCAGCCCGCCGGGCGGGCTCACCCCTGTGTGCGCGCCCCGGACCATCGGTCGGGGGCGCGCCGTACGCGGGAATTCGTCCCCCTCATGGCCGCGCGAGGTTCGCAAATCGCGCTTGATGGACGCATGGTTCCGATGTGACCGACGTCAGGACCATCCCGGCCCCCACCGCGCGGGGTCCACGGAACAGCGACCGTGTCCGTCCGTCCGGGGCCGGCCGGCGGCTGCCGACGACGGCCGCGACGGCCCTCGGGCTGTTCCTCACCACTCGGCTGTGCGGCGCCCTCGTGCTCGCCCTCGTCGCCCGGTCCGCGGGCAAGCACCCCCTGCTTCTGCTCGGCCACTCCTGGGACTCCGTGTGGTACCTGCGGATCGCCGCCCACGGCTACGGACTCACCCAGCGGGGCCGCACCGGCGTCCACAGCGACCTGGCGTTCTTCCCGCTGTATCCGGGTCTGGTCCGCGCCGTCACCACGCTCACCCCGCTCGACGGCGTCACGGGGGGCCTGCTGGTGTCATGGACGGCCGCCGCGGTCGCCGCGTACGGGATCTACCTGCTCGGCGAACGGCTGCACGGCCCTGCCGTGGCCACCGTCCTCGTCGTGCTGTGGGGCCTGCTGCCGCACTCCGTCGTGCTGTCGATGGCCTACACGGAGCCCGTGCTGACGGCGTGCGCCGCCTGGTCGCTGTACGCGGTGCTGACCGGGCGCTGGGTGTGGGCGGGAGCTCTGGCGGCGCTCGCGGGCCTGTCCCGGCCCAACGGCTGCGCGGTGGCCGCGGCGGTCCTCGCGGCGGCGGCGCACGAGGTGGGGCGGACCCGCGGGCGCGGAGTTTCCCACAGGCTGTGGACGGGCGCGGCGCTCGCGCCCCTCGGGTGGTGCGGCTATGTGGTGTGGGTCGGCCACCGCAGGGGCGATCCGCTCGGCGGCTACTTCACCGTGCAGCGGCTGTGGGGCTCCCGCTTCGACTTCGGGCGCGGCTCGCTGCGCTTCACCGAGCACATGATGCTGCACGGCACCCGGCTGCTGTTCCCGCTGGCCCTGGTGATCGTCGCGGTGAGCGGCGTGCTCTTCGCTCTGCTGATCGCGGACCGCGCCCCGCTGCCGCTCGTCGTCTACAGCGGCGTGCTGCTGGTTATCGCGCTCGGCGGCTCCGGGTTCTTCGAGTCCAAGCCACGCTTCCTGGTGCCGGCGTTCCCGCTGCTGATCGTGGTGGCGCGGGCGCTGGTACGGACGGCGAGAGCCCGGCCCTGGCACGCCACTGTCGTGGCGAGCGCCCTGGCCGGGCTCTCGTTCGTCCATGGGGCGTATCTGGTGGTGCTGGCCCGCTCGCCCCTCTAGCCGGGTCTACTCTCCGTCGTCCTCGGGCTTCTCCGCGTTGTCGACGTCCTCCGCGAGGCCGAGCTGCTCGACGAGCCACCGGTCGAACTCGATGGCGGCGCGCACCCAGCTCACGGTCGACGAGACGAAGTGCTCCAGGCTCACGCCGGTGCCGATCAGCATCTGCGCCTCACCGATGAGGCGGACGGTGCCGTCGTCGTGCGTGTGGGTGTAGACCTTGGGCCACAGGGTGCGCCGGTTCCAGTCGTCGATGGACTCCAGCAGCTGCGGCTTCTCGTCGATCTGGTGGGGACGGTCGTAGAACGTCCGCACGGAGAAGACGGCCTGGTCGCCCTCGCCGCGGAACATGAAGTACGTACGGAACTGCTCCCACGGCGCGACGAGGTCTCCCTCTTCGTCAACGAGGTGCTTGAGCTCCATCTGGTCCAGGAGCTGCTTCACGAGGTCCTGATCCGGAACCACGGGGCCCGCCGGCGGCTGCGGCTCGGGCTGGCCCCCGAAATTCGGAATCGAGGACGGGTCGATGCTCACCGTGTTCTTCCCTTCGTACGGATTACGCCATCCTCCCTCATCCGGGGAGGGGGGTGGCAACCCTGAACGGGTCGTGTCCGCGGGGGGCTGACACGATCCGGCCGGTCTGCGCCGTCCGGTGCGGCGGACGGGGGGTGAGCATGCGCAAGATCATGGGGGGTGTCCGGTGCCTTTCCCCGGCCTTCGTGGCCGTGTCCCGGCGGGGGCACGGCACCTGCCCGGCGGTCCACGATGGCCTCTGGACCGGCGTCGGCGAGGTCGGGCCGGCCGTGGTGTACGAGGACGGGGACGCCGCCCTCGTACACCACGGGACCTGCTCGGTCCGGCCGGGCCCTGACGGTGGGGCCGGCGGTCAGAGCGTCTTGCCGGACGCCGGGCCCACGAGCAGCCCGTCGCCGAAGGCGTCCACGCGGACCGTGTCGCCGTCCTTGACCTCGCCCGCCAGGATCTCCCTGGCGAGGCGGTCGCCGATGGCGGTCTGGACGAGGCGGCGCAGCGGGCGGGCGCCGTACGCCGGGTCGTTGCCCTCGTCCGCGAGCCAGGCCAGGGCCTGCGGCGTGACCTCCAGGCTCAGCCGCCGTTCGGCCAGCCGCTTGGCCAGGCGGTCGATCTGGAGCCGGGCGATACGGCTCAGCTCGTCCTTGGTCAGCGCCGAGAAGACGACGAGGTCGTCGAGCCGGTTCAGGAACTCCGGCTTGAAGGTGGCGCGGACCAGCTCCAGGACCTGCTCCTTCTTCTCGTCCTCGCTGGTGACGGGGTCGACCAGGAACTGGCTGCCCAGGTTCGAGGTCAGCACCAGGATCGTGTTGCGGAAGTCGACCGTGCGTCCCTGGCCGTCCGTCAGACGGCCGTCGTCCAGCACCTGGAGGAGGATGTCGAAGACCTCGGGGTGGGCCTTCTCCACCTCGTCGAGCAGTACGACGCTGTACGGGCGGCGGCGCACCGCCTCGGTCAGCTGGCCGCCCTCCTCGTAGCCGACGTAGCCGGGCGGGGCTCCGACCAGGCGGGCGACGCTGTGCTTCTCGCCGTACTCCGACATGTCGATGCGGACCATCGCCCGCTCGTCGTCGAAGAGGAAGTCGGCGAGCGCCTTGGCCAGTTCGGTCTTGCCGACGCCCGTCGGACCGAGGAAGAGGAACGAGCCGGTCGGGCGGTCGGGGTCGGCGATCCCGGCCCGGCTGCGGCGTACGGCGTCGGAGACGGCCCGTACGGCCTCGGTCTGGCCGATGAGCCGCCGGCCCAGCTCCTCCTCCATGCGCAGCAGCTTCTGCGTCTCGCCCTCCAGGAGGCGTCCGGCGGGGATGCCGGTCCAGGACGCGACGACGTCCGCGATGTCGTCGGGGCCGACCTCCTCCTTGACCATGGTGTCCCTGGCGGCCTCCTCCTCGGCCTGCGAGGCGGCCTGAAGTTCCTTCTCCACGCCCGGGATCTCGCCGTACAGCAGTTTGGAGGCGGTGTCGAAGTCGCCGTCGCGCTGGGCGCGTTCGGCCTGGCCGCGCAGGTCGTCGAGCTTCTCCTTCAGCTCACCGACGCGGTTGAGGGACTGCTTCTCCTTCTCCCAGCGGGCGGTCAGGCCGCGCAGCTCCTCCTCCTTGTCGGCGAGGTCGCGGCGCAGCTTCTCCAGCCGCTCCTTGGAGGCCTGGTCGGTCTCCTTGGCGAGGGCCAGCTCCTCCATGCGCAGCCGGTCCACGGTGCGCTGGAGCTCGTCGATCTCGACGGGAGAGGAGTCGATCTCCATGCGCAGCCGCGAGGCGGACTCGTCGACCAGGTCGATGGCCTTGTCGGGCAGGAAGCGGGAGGTGATGTACCGGTCGGAGAGGGTGGCCGCGGCCACCAGCGCGCTGTCCGCGATCTGCACCTTGTGGTGGGCCTCGTAGCGGCCCTTGAGGCCGCGCAGGATCGCGACGGTGTCCTCGACGGTCGGCTCGGTGACGAGCACCTGCTGGAAGCGCCGCTCCAGCGCCGGGTCCTTCTCGATCCGCTCGCGGTACTCGTCGAGGGTCGTCGCGCCGACCATGCGCAGTTCGCCGCGGGCCAGCATCGGCTTGAGCATGTTGCCGGCGTCCATGGCGGAGTCGCCTCCGGCGCCCGTACCGACGACGGTGTGCAGTTCGTCGATGAACGTGATGATCTGACCCTCGGAGTCCTTGATCTCGGCGAGGACGGTCTTCAGGCGTTCCTCGAACTCGCCGCGGTACTTGGCCCCCGCGACCATGGCGCCGAGGTCCAGTGCGACCAGCCGCTTGTCCTTGAGGGACTCGGGCACGTCGCCCTTCACGATCCGCTGGGCGAGCCCCTCCACGACGGCGGTCTTGCCGACGCCGGGCTCACCGATGAGGACCGGGTTGTTCTTCGTACGGCGGGAGAGCACCTGCACCACGCGGCGGATCTCCTGGTCCCGGCCGATGACCGGGTCGAGCTTGCCGTCACGCGCGGCGGCGGTGAAGTCCGTGCCGAACTTCTCGAGGGCCTTGTACTGGCCCTCGGGGTCCGCGGTCGTCACGCGGCGTCCTCCCCTTGTCTTCTGGAACGCTTCGAGGAGCCTCTTGGCGTCCGCACCCTCTCGGGACAGGACCTCCCCCGCGGCACCGCCCTTGCCGGCGATGCCGATGAGCAGGTGCTCGGTGGAGAGGTACTCGTCGCCGAGGTCCTTGGCACGCTTGCTCGCGTCGGCCACCACGGCGAGCAGCTCGCGGTTGGGCTGCGGCGGCGCGACGGTCGACCCGGTGACGCTGGGCAGACCGGCGAGCACGCGCTCGGCACCGGACCGCACGGAGGCCTGGTCGGCGTCCACGGCGGCCAGCAGGTCGATGATGTTCTCGTTGTCCTGCCCCTCGAGCAGCGCGAGGAGCAGGTGGGCGGGGGTCAGGTCCGGGTGGCCCTCCGACACGGCCCGGCTGGTGGCCGCGTTGATCGCGTCCCGGCTCCTGTTGGTCAGCTCGGCGTCCACGTTCCCGATCTCCTCCTTGCGTCGGCCGCGCTCAGCTGTCGTCCTGCGTCATTCTGACGAGAGCAACGTACACAAAGTTGAGTCTATTCCACTCAAGGCGCGGAGCGGGAGAGGCAATGGCCGTGTACCCGCATGACGTCCTCACTGACATACGGGCGGGGCGCGGGGGCGGGCTCGGCGATCGGGGAAGAGGCGCGCACGAAAAGGGGCGGCGCGACCCGGGGGCTCGCGGGGCGCACCGGCATCCGTGGCACGGGCACACGCAGCGAGACCGTCGCCGGGTGTGACCGGCTGTGACCGGCACCGGGCTCACGAGCCCAGGACCAGGGACGAGGAGGGGCTGGTTCCAGCCACCGTACCCTCGGGGGCATACCGGGCTTCGCCGTGCAAACTACAGCGGCGTCACCGTGTTCAGGTCACGGTGACGCCGCTGCGGGGGGAAGCACCTGAGCGATCTTTTACGACGGGGGAATCGCGTCAGGCACTGCGGGGGGTGGCTGAGACAGTCCTCATTTCCGGGGTGTCCGGTTCGACCAGCCGATGGTCGCGCTGGTCCAGGTTCACAAAGATCATTCCGTACCTTATGGCGCACCGGACGGGCTGCGGCGCCCCCCGAGGCCGCCGCAGAAGCCGGTAGGCCCTCAGATCCTCGTCGTCGTCACGGGTGACGACGACGGGCTCCCCGAACACGGTCACCATCAACGAGTCACCGCTGTGGGGGATGGCGGTGACCAGGTCGATGAAGTGCCAGCCGGAGCGGTAGGCCGTGGCCATCTCGCGACGGAAGGTGCGGTCGTCCGGAGGAGTGGTCACATCAGCTCCACACGCTGTCGTCTGTGCCGACGGGCGTGTCACTGCCGGCCGCAGCAGAAGAAGCGGGCACCAACGACCACACGCTGTCCGCTCGCACGTCCTCCTTCGTGCCGGAGAGGCCACTCAGCGTTCCGAAGGCCACAACGGCGGAGAAGGTGGCGACAAGCACCGAGCGAAGCATTCTCTTACCCATAGTCGGCTTCGTCCTCACTTGAAGGTCCCCTCTTCCCCCGTCGACTAAGACGATGGCTCATTCGGGCACGTCATGGCCACACAATCGGTGCATCATGTTCCTGCATGTTCAGGACCCTGGGGGGTGGAGGTTTGACAACCAATCGGGCTAAAGCGACACATCCCCATGCCTTGACCGAACTGTGCGAGGAGGGTGGCCGCCTGTACGCGAACGCCCTGCGCACAGGGCGTATCGCCCGCGCCGACGCGGAAGAGGCACCGTGTCTCATGGAGTTCGCCCTCCTCCACCCTGATCCGGACGACGCGAACTGGCTGCGTCCCGTGCCCCCCTCGGTCGCTCTGGCCCAGCGGCTCAACCCGATAGAGCGTGAGATCTCCGATCGCAGGCGGCTGTCGACCAACCTGGCCGAAACCTTCGAGCCGTTCATGGCCCTCAGCGCCCAGGCGACCGCGCCCACGCACTCGATCACGGTGCTGGAGGGACTCGACCGGATCAACGCCGCACTCGACCTGGCCACGGCCCAGTGCCAGAACGAGATGCTCACGGTCCAGCCGAGCGGCCACCGCCCCGAGCGCCGGCTCATCGAGGGACTGGAGCGCGACAGGCCGCTCATCGAACGCGGGGTGCGTATCCGGACCCTGTACCAGCACACGGCCCGGTACAGCCCGGAACGGCTGGCCTATGTGGACCAGTTCACCGACGGCAAGGCCGAGTACCGCACCATCGACGAACTCGTCGAGCGGCTCATCATCTGCGACGAGGCCGTCGCGTTCATTCCCATCAGTGACGACCGCCAGGTCGCCCTGGAACTGCGTCACCCGGGCCTCGTCCGCTATCTGGTCAAGGTCTTCGAGTTCATGTGGGGCCGGGCGGTGCCGCTGAGAGCGGGCACTCCCTACGAGACCGATCCGGACGGCATCACGGACATCCAGCACTCCATCGCCAAACTGCTCGTGGAGGGCCACGTCGACGAGGCCATCGCCCGCCGCCTGGGGATGAACGTGCGCACCTGCCGCGCCCACATAGCCAAGCTGGCCACAGCCCTCGGCAGCGGCAGCCGCGCCCAACTCGGCTATCTCATCGCGCGGTCGGGGATTCTGAGCCAGAATCACCCGCTTTCGGGGGAGGGCCGACCGCAGTGACGACGGTGCCCCGCGACCCGGGGCCCGCTCGTACGGAGCGCAGCCGCGCCGCTCGGCTGCCTCATAGACCCGCGGGGGGTTGCGGAGCACCGGGAGTGGTGGCGGGGAGCAGTTCGGGCGCGTGCGAGGGCCCGTCCAGGCCCGCCTGGGCGATGCGGACGCCCAACTGCGTACGGCTCGCCGCTCCCAGGGTCTCGGAGAGCCGGGCGATGTGCGCCCGGCAGGTGCGCACGCTGATACCGAGGCGTTCGGCGACCACGGCGTCCTGGTGGCCCTCCGCCAGCAGCGCCGCGATCGAGCGTTCCCGGTGCGTGATGCCGTCGATGCCGGTCTCCGGCAGCGGGGACGTCAGCGGGATCGCCAGACGCCACAGGCGTTCGAAGACGGTCACCAGATAGTCGATCAGGGCCGGGTGGCGCAGCTCCAGCGCGATGGTGCGGTCGGCGTTGGCCGGGATGAAGGCGACCGCGCGGTCGAAGAGGATCAGACGCTCGGGCACCTCGTCCAGGGTGCGGGCCTCGGCCGCCTCGCCCATCAGCTCCATGTAGGTGTGCAGCCCCTGGCCGTGCCGGGCGACGTGCGTGTACAGGTCGCGCATGCGTACGCCCCTGCGGCGCATCTCCATCGCCCGGTGCAGGCCCTCGGAGAGCTCGTCCTCGCGTCGGATGCCGCCCGGCTGCACCGTCAGCACCTCGCGCGTGCACCCCTCGGTCGCCTCGTCCATCGCGGCACGGATGCGCGGCAGCCCGTCCAGCACACGGATCGCCACCCCCTCCACGGGGGCCTGCTCACGGCCGCCGAGCCCGGCGTACCACTCGACCGCGGCCACCGCCGCCCCGACCCGCGCCTGGCTCGCGCTGACCTCTTCGTGCACCCCGCGCAGCAGCCGGGTCATGACCTCCTGCGGGGAGGTCGGCACCAGCCAGTCCATGTCGTCGGGGTCCGGGTGCAGCAGCGCGAGTTCCAGCAGACAGGGCACCGGCGCGGCGTCGGCACGGGGCACCCGGCCCCGGCGTACGGCCCGGGAGTACACGCGGTTCCCGGCCTCGCAGAGCCGGTCAGCGCCGTGCGGATGCGCGTCCGTCCCGTGCCCGGCCATCTTCCACCCCTGGCTCCCACTCCCGGCTCCGGCGTCCTGCGTCGCCTTTGCAGCGCAACTATGCGCGGAGCCGCCCGCCTCCGCAACACGGCTCCGCCGCCCCAACGCCCGTACTTGCCCCGGAACATCCCCGCTTCTCCCTACCTCCGGAAGTTCCGATTGCACTCAGATGACGGGGGTGCGGGCCGCGGCGGGCGGGGTGGCCGGGCCCGCCGGAAACAGCCGTGGCGGGCAGGCATCGCTGCCCGCCCGCCACGGCTGTTTCCGGTGCGACCGTTCCCGTCCGGCTGTTTCAGTCCTGCCGCTCCATGCCCGCTACTTCAGGCCGATCACCGCGCAGGCAGCCTTGTACTTGGCGGTGCAGATGTCCTCGACGGTGTAGAAGCCGTCCTGGATCACGGTTTCCTTGATGTTGTCCGTCTTCAGCGCGACCACCGGCATCAGCATCGACGGGATCTTCTTCTGCGTCGGGCTGTCGACCTTGTCCCGGGTCAGCGCGTCGAACTCGATCGAGCGGCCCTGGACCTTGGACACCGCCATCTCGGCGGCGTTGTTGGCCTCCTGCGGGTACGACTTGTACACGCTCATGTACTGCTCGCCCGCGACGATCCGCTGCACGGCGTCCAGCGACGCGTCCTGCCCGGTCACCGGCGGGACCTTGGAGGCGCCCGCCTCCTTCAACGCGTCGATGACGGCGCCGGCCATGCCGTCGTTGGCGGAGTAGACGCCCGCGATGGCGCTCAGGCCGACGGAGCGGATCGCCTGCTCCATGTTCGCCTTGGCGTTCTCCGGCTTCCAGTCCTTCGTGTCATAGGACTTGACGATGTTGACCTTGCCCTGGAGCTCGCTGAGCGCGCCCGCCTTGAACTGCGCCGCGTTCGGGTCGGTGACCGAACCGTTCATCATGACGACCTTGCCGGTCCCCGCCTTGCCGTCGAGCGCCTCGATGAGGGCGCGGCCCTGCACCTGGCCGACCAGTTCGTTGTCGAAGGAGATGTACGCGTCGATCGGGCCCTGGGCGAGCCGGTCGTAGGCGATGACCGGGATGCCCGCGTCCTTGGCCTTCTGCACGCCGGGCGCGATGGCCTTGGCGTCCACCGCGTCCAGCAGCAGCACGTCCACCTTGTCGGCGATCATCTGGTCGAGCTGCTCGTTCTGCTTGGTCTTGTCCGCATCGGCGTTGGCGTAGACGACCCTGCCCTTGTCGTGGGTGAGGGAACGCACCTGGTCCCTGATGATCGGGTAGTCGAACTTGTCGTACCGCGGGTTCTCCTTCTCCGGCAGAAGGAGACCCACTGTGATGTCGTCGCCCTTCTTGGGAGACGCGGAGCTGCTGCCTCCGCCGACTCCGTCGATGACGCCGCACGCGGCAAGGGATACGGACGCCGTGGAGGCGGCCAGGGCCATGGCGGTTCGACGCACAGCAGTCCTACGGGTGGTACGAGCGTTCACATCAGGTGCCTTCCGGGCGGGGGAGCAGCGTTGCGACCCCAGTGGCTGAAAGCCAACGCGGCGACGGGGGGCAGCGTCAAGAAGCAGGGGTTAACGAGATGGCAACAGGATCTCTGTGGAATTCACGTGAAGACCAAGAGAGTCTCGTGCGGCACCCGTTTCAAAACCCTTGCCCGATGGAGATTCCGCCTCCGACCTGGGCGGGTTTCGCACCCGACAGCCCGTCAACTTCCTTGTCAGCAGGGATTTTCGGCCGAAATAAGCAACGTGATCTACATCACGCCCACACAAGCGCGGGTACCCCCGCCACCGTCAGGCCGGACGTCGCGAAAGGGGTCGGGAGGCCTTCCGGCCTCCCGACCCCTTCACGTCCGCGTGCACGCCGCGTCAGTCCTGCTGCTGCCGTTTCGGCCGCCACACCACCAGCGCGCTGGTCTGCTGCACCTCCTGGTACGGCACCAGGTCGCGGCGGTACGAGGCATGGACCGCCGCCTCGCGCTGGCGCATCGTCGCCGCCGCACCCTCCAGGGCGTCCTGAAGCTCCACCACCCGGGACTGGAGCGCGGCCACCTGGTTCTCCAGTTCGATGATGCGCTTGATGCCGGCCAGGTTGATGCCCTCGTCCTGCGACAACTGCTGCACCTGGCGGAGCAGTTCGATGTCACGGGCCGAGTAGCGCCGTCCCCGGCCCGCGGTGCGGTCCGGGGACACGAGGCCCAGGCGGTCGTACTGGCGCAGCGTCTGCGGGTGCAGTCCGGAGAGCTGGGCCGCCACCGAGATGACATAGACCGGGGTGTCCTCGGTCAGTTCGTACGGGTTGCGTCGACGGCCGTCCATCTCCTCATGCTCCCTTCGCGGCCTGGAACAACTCCGCCCGCGGGTCCTCCTCCGCGGTTGCCTCGCGATACGCCTCCAAAGCTTCACGAGCCTTCCCCGAGACGTCCTTGGGGACACTCACCTCGACGGTGACCAGAAGGTCCCCGCGGGTGCCGTCCTTGCGCACCGCGCCCTTGCCGCGGGCGCGCATGGTGCGCCCGTTGGGCGTCCCCTGAGGCAGCTTCAGCGTCACCGGTGGCCCGCCGAGGGTGGGCACCCGGATGTCGGCGCCGAGCGCCGCCTCCGCGAAGGTCACCGGCACGGTCACCGTCAGGTTGTCGTCCTTGCGGCCGAAGACCGGGTGCGGGTTCACATGCACGACGACGTACAAGTCGCCGGCCGGGCCGCCCCGCTCACCGGGCGCGCCCTTGCCGCGCAGCCGGATGCGCTGCCCGTCGGAGACACCCGCGGGAATGCGCACCTGCATCGTCCGTGAGGACTTCGCCCGGCCGCTGCCGTGGCAGACCTCGCAGGGGTTCTCCGCGATCAGGCCCCGGCCCTTGCAGTCCGGGCACGGGTCGGTCAGCGAGAAGCCGCCGCCCGAGCCCCGCGCCACCTGCCCGGTGCCGACGCAGGTCGGGCACACCCGGGGCGTGCCGTTCTTGTCGCCGGTGCCCGAGCAGGCCTTGCAGGGCGCCTGGGAGGACATACGGAGGGGCACGGTCGCGCCGTCCACCGCCTCCATGAAGCTCAGCGTGACCTCGGACTCGATGTCCTGGCCGCGCCTCGGCTGCGTACGCGTGCCCGCGCCGCCGCCACGGTTGAACAGGCCCCCGAAGACGTCACCGAGACCCCCGCCGAAGCTCCCTCCGGCGCCGGCCTGGCCGCCGAAGAGGTCGCCGAGGTCGAAGTTGAACGAGCCGCCCGCCCCGGGGCCGGGACGGAAGCCGCCGTTGCCGAAGAGGGCGCGGGCCTCGTCGTACTCCTTGCGCTTCTTGGGGTCGCCGAGGACGTCGTTCGCCTCGGAGATCTCCTTGAAACGTTCCTCCGCCTTGGCGTTGCCCTTGTTGGCGTCCGGGTGGAACTCGCGTGCGAGCTTCCGGTACGCCTTCTTGATCTCGGCCTCGGTGGCGTCCTTGGGGACGCCGAGGACCTTGTAGTAGTCCTTCTCGATGAAGTCCTTGGTGCTCATCCCCGACGTCCCTCCTTCCCTACGCGTTCGTGGTGTACGTCAGCCCTCGTCCGGGCCACCGTTCTCCTTGTCGTCGCCCGCCTCGGTCGTCTCCTCGGCCTTGACCGTCTGCGCCCCCGGCTGCGGCTCGGCGACGGCCACCCGCGCGGGGCGGATGGTGCGCTCGCCGAAGCGATACCCGGGCTGCAGAATCGCCACGCACGTCGTCTCGGTGACGTCCGGCGCGTAGCTGTGCATCAGGGCTTCGTGGATGGTCGGGTCGAAGGGCTCGCCCTCCTTGCCGAACTGCTGAAGACCCATCTTCGCCGCGACGGTCTCCAGCGACTCGGCGACGGACTTGAAGCCGCCGACCAGCTCGCCGTGTTCCCGTGCGCGGCCGATGTCGTCGAGCACGGGCAGGAGCTCGGTCAGGAGGTTCGCGATGGCGATCTCCTTGACCGTGATCCGGTCGCGCTCGACGCGGCGGCGGTAGTTCTGGTACTCGGCCTGGAGCCGCTGGAGGTCCGCCGTGCGCTCACCGAGCGCCGTGCGCACCTGGTCCAGCTGGGCCACCAGACCGGCGTTCTGTGCGCTTGCGTCCCCTGCCGGGGCCGCCGCCTCCTCCGAAGAGGGGGAGGCGGCCTGCGGCTCGGCGTCCTCGGGGGTGGCGCCGGAGGGGACGTCGGGCTTCTCCTCGAAGCCCGGGGTCTCCTCCGTCACGCGGCACCGTCCTTGCGCTCGTCGTCCACGATCTCGGCGTCGACCACGTCGTCGTCGGCCTTGGCCCCGGAGGCACCCGCATCGGCGGACGCCTGGGCGCCCTGGGCGTCGGCGTACATGGCCTGGCCGAGCTTCTGCGAGACGGCCGCGACCTTCTCCGTGGCGCTGCGGATCTCGGCCGTGTCCTCGCCCTTGAGCGTCTCCTTCAGCTCGGCGACGGCGGACTCGACCTCGGTCTTGATCTCGGCCGGGACCTTGTCCTCGTTGTCCTTGAGGAACTTCTCCGTCTGGTAGACGAGCTGCTCGCCCTGGTTGCGGGTCTCGGCGGCCTCGCGGCGGCGGTGGTCCTCCTCCGCGTACTGCTCGGCCTCCTGGCGCATCCGGTCGACCTCGTCCTTCGGGAGCGAGGAGCCGCCGGTGACGGTCATCTTCTGCTCCTTGCCGGTGCCGAGATCCTTCGCCGTGACGTGCATGATGCCGTTGGCGTCGATGTCGAAGGAGACCTCGATCTGCGGGACGCCACGCGGCGCCGGCGGCAGACCGGTCAGCTCGAACATGCCGAGCTTCTTGTTGTACGCCGCGATCTCGCGCTCGCCCTGGTAGACCTGGATCTGCACCGACGGCTGGTTGTCCTCGGCCGTGGTGAAGATCTCCGAACGCTTCGTCGGGATCGTGGTGTTGCGCTCGATCAGCTTGGTCATGATGCCGCCCTTGGTCTCGATACCGAGCGACAGCGGGGTCACGTCGAGGAGCAGGACGTCCTTGACCTCACCCTTGAGGACACCGGCCTGGAGCGAGGCGCCGATGGCGACGACCTCGTCCGGGTTCACGCCCTTGTTGGCCTCCTTGCCGCCGGTCAGCTCCTTGACGAGCTCGGCGACGGCGGGCATACGGGTCGAGCCACCCACGAGGACGACGTGGTCGATCTCGTTGATGGAGATGCCGGCGTCCTTGATGACGTTGTGGAACGGCGTCTTGCAGCGCTCGAGCAGGTCGGCCGTCAGCTGCTGGAACTGAGCCCGTGTGAGCCTCTCGTCCAGGTGCAGCGGGCCCTCGGCGGACGCGGTGATGTACGGCAGGTTGATCGAGGTCTCGGTGGACGAGGACAGCTCGATCTTGGCCTTCTCGGCGGCCTCACGGAGGCGCTGGAGGGCCATCTTGTCCTTGCTCAGGTCCACGCCGTGGCCGGACTGGAACTGCTTGACCAGGTAGTCGACGACACGCTGGTCCCAGTCGTCACCACCGAGGTGGTTGTCGCCGTTGGTGGCCTTCACCTCGACGACGCCGTCGCCGATCTCCAGCAGGGACACGTCGAAGGTGCCGCCACCGAGGTCGAAGACGAGGATGGTCTGGTCGTCCTTGTCGAGGCCGTAGGCCAGCGCGGCCGCGGTCGGCTCGTTGACGATGCGCAGGACGTTCAGGCCCGCGATCTCGCCGGCCTCCTTGGTGGCCTGGCGCTCGGAGTCGTTGAAGTACGCCGGGACGGTGATGACCGCGTCGGTCACCTTCTCGCCCAGGTACGCCTCGGCATCCCGCTTCAGCTTCTGCAGGATGAACGCGGAGATCTGCTGCGGGTTGAAGTCCTTCCCGTCGAGCGCGATCTTCCAGTCGGTGCCCATGTGACGCTTGACGGACCGGATGGTCCGATCGACGTTGGTGACCGCCTGGCGCTTGGCCACCTCACCGACCAGCACCTCGCCGTTCTTGGCGAAGGCGACGACGGACGGCGTGGTCCTGGCACCCTCGGCGTTGGTGATGACGGTGGGCTCGCCGCCCTCCAGAACGCTGACGACGGAGTTAGTCGTGCCCAGGTCGATGCCGACCGCACGTGCCATTTCGATTCCTCCAGCTGACTTGAGTGGAACAGGCTCAAGGATGCATGAGGGATCCCACGGCGTCAACAGACCTGAGTCACGCCGACTCAACTTTCATCCGGTGCAGTTCGGCAATGGCGGCAAAGCCCCAGGCGGGAGCCTTGCCGACCGACCGCAGGGCGCCACGCTCAGACGCCCGCCCCGCCGCCCTCCAGCAGCCGGGCGAGTCTGCTCACCTGCCCGTCGATCTGGCGGGCACACCTGTACAGCTCATGGTGCGGCCTGCCCCAGGGGTCCGCGATGTCGTCCTCGTCCGGAACGACCGGGGCGACCTGGCCCCGCCGGGCGGCCACGGCCGCCACCAGGCCCTCGACCCGGCCGCCAGCCGGCGACGCCGCCGCCCCGGCCGCCAGCCGTACGAACTCCCTGAGAGTGAAGCAGCGCCGCAGTGCCGCCGGGGCGAGCCGCACCGCCGCCTCCCGGTGTTCCCGGGCGAGCCCGAGGACCAGCGCCGCGTCCGCGACCAGCCGCGCGGTGAGCGGCCGGGCCGCGAAGCCCGAACCGTCACCGCCCAGCTCCTCCAGCACGGCCTGGGTGGCGCACTCCATACCGGGCCGGGGCCACGCCCGGGTACCCGCGCTCTCGGGCCGTACGCCCGAGCCGGGCCCCAGCCGCGCGGCCAGCAGCCGCTCGGCGAGCGCCGAGCGGTGCACATTGCCCGTGCAGACGAACAGGACCCGGGTCATACCGCGCGGCCCCGGATCACTGTCCGCCCGCGCCCCGCGTCACCGGGGGCGCGCCGGCTCCGCCCAGAGGGGTCGACGCGCGGGGAGCGGGCAGTTCGCCGTACCGCCCGTAGGCGCCGTAGCGGTCGCCCTTCGGGGCCGGGGCCATGTTGAACACGGTGCCGAGGACGCGGACGCCCACCCGCTCCAGCGACTCGGCGGCGGTGCGGACCTGGTCCCGGCGCGTCTTCGCCGCGCGGACGACGAGCAGCGCGCCCTGGGCGAGCGAGGCGAGTCCGACGGTGTCGGCGACCGGCAGCAGCGGGGCCGTGTCCACGATCACGACCTCGTAGACGCCCGCCAGCTCGCGCAGCACCTCCTCCATGCGCGCCGAGGCGAGCAGTTCGGTCGGGTTCGGCGGTACGGCACCGCTGGTGAGCACCGAGAGCCGGCCGCCGGCCTGCTGCATCACGTCCTCGATCCGGGCCTGCCCGATCAGGACCGTGGTCAGACCGGCGTCCTGGACGAGGCCGAAGGTCGAGGCCACGCAGGGACGGCGCAGGTCGCCGTCCACCAGGCAGGTGGAGATCCCCGCCTCGGCGAGCGAGAGGGCGAGGTTCACCGCGGTGTTGGTCTTGCCCTCGCCGGGCAGCGAACTCGTCACCACGATGATCCGCGGCCGATCGTCGACCTGCGCGAACTGGAGGTTGGTGCGCAGCTTGCGGAAGGCCTCGGCCCGCTTGGAGTGCACATCGGCGCTGACCAGCGGCTGCCTGACCGCGTTCTTGTCGTACGGGATGCTCCCGAGGCCCGGCAGCGCGGTGAACTCGCTCAGCGCCTGGCTCGTCTTGAGCGTGGTGTCGAGGGTCTCGCGCACGGCGACCAGCCCGGCACCGAGCAGCAGCCCGGCCAGCGCCCCCGCGGCCAGGTTGAGCACCGGGCGGGGCGAGACCGGGACGGACGGGGGGACGGCCTCCTGGGTCACGCCGAGCGAGACGGGGGAGGCGGTGACGGGACCGCCGCGCGAGGAGCGCGTGGCCAACCGCTCGGACCCCGCGGAACCCGCCGTACCCCCGGGCGTCTCCAGCCGCTCGACGACCGCGCCGAACCGCTCGGCGACCGCGTTGGCGATACGTGCCGCCCGCCGGGGCGCGGTGTCCCGGACGGTGATGTCGATGAGCACGGTGTTGAGCGGGGCGTTGGCGGTGATCCGGGACGCCAGTTCCTCGGGCGTGGTGCGAAGGCGCAGCTTCTCCACCACCGGCGCGGTCACCTGACGTGTCGTCACAATCGCGGCGTAGGACTGGACACGCGCCTGCGAGAAGCTCTGACCCTGGTTCAACTGCGAGGTGTCGTCGCCGGTACGGGTGGCGACGAAGAGCTGGGTACGGGCCTCGTAGACGGGAGCACTCAAACTCGTCCCGGCGAGCGCCGCCCCGATCGCGAGAACCAGACAGACCACGACGGTCGGCCAGCGTCTGGCAAGAGCCTTCAGGAATCCGTGGAGATCCAAGGTGCACCCCTCATAGAACCAAGGGAACCACCCGAATTGAGGCGTTCTGTTCCCTATGCGCACAGCCGAAGATAGGGAATCGCGCTCACCAACCGGCGGAGCCACCCCATGTCGGCCCGCCGAACGACCCCGGCGACCCACATCGCCCCGTCACTCCATCGGCGCGATCACATGGGCCATCGCGGAACGAGTGCTCCCCCATCCGGTGACTTCTGGGCACCATCACGCCAGTCGGGACCCGAATGTCCCATTTATTCGATGTATCCAGATCTTGATTACGGCCGACGCAGCAGCCGCCTGGCCCGGACGAAGTCGAGGAGAGTGAAGAAGATGACGTCATCGCCCAGATGGCGGTGCGCACTGGCATCTGCAGCAACGGCTGCTGTGCTCGTGGCCGCACCGCTGGTGGGGGCGCAGACCGCCCATGCGCAGTACCCGCCGGTGACCCCCACCCTGAGCCTGAACCGCACCTCGCTGCGGGCCGGAGAGGCGGTGACCTTCCACGCCACGGGCTTCGCCAAGTTCCAGACCGTCACGGCGCGACTGGAGTCACGCCCGATCGTCCTCGGCGTCTTCACGGCCCACGAGGACGGGACGGTGGACGGGACCGTGACCATCCCGAGTACGGTCCGCCCCGGGAGGCACGTCTTCCGGCTCACCGCGCGCCATCCCAGCCGCAGCGTCTCCACCCGCATCCGGGTGCTGGCGGCGCTCGGCGGGCCCGGTCACCACGACGGTCCCGGCGGGGACGACCGTCCCGGCGACCACGGCCGCCACGGCACTCCGGGCCGCTCCGAGCACCGTGCGGGACTCGCGGCCACCGGCAGCGAGAAGGCCCTGGCCGTCGGCGGCACCGCCGCGGGGCTCATCGCGGCGGGCGGTGGCGCGATGCTGGCCGTACGCCGTCGCCGCAGTTCATGACGGAGCAGGACACGCGTACCGCGGCACCACGGCGTCCCGGCCCCGGCCGGGACGCCGTCGGCGCGCCCGGGCCCGGCCGCCCCGGCAAGGGGGCCCGGGTCTGCCGGCGCGTGCTCAGGACCACCCTGCTGTCCGCCGTCGCGCTCCCGGTGGCCGCGGCCGTCTGGATCGGTGTCACCGGAGTCTTCGCCCGCTCCGAACTGCTCGCGGCCCAGCGGGACCTGGACGCGCTACGGCAGTCGGCGGCGTCCGCGCAGGCGTCCGGCTCAGTGCCCGGCCCGGCCCGGGAGCGGCTGGCGGCGGTGCGTTCCGCGGCCGTGCACGCCGCCCGGGCCCATCGCCTGACCAGCGGCCCGGTCTGGTACGCGGCGGCCCTGCTGCCGGTGGCGGGGGAGCCCGTCAGGACCGTGCGCGGGGCCGCGTATGCGGCGGACCGGCTGGCCGGCGAGGTGCTGTCCCCGCTGGCGGGCGCTCTTGCGGCGGTCGCCCCGGACGGCCGCGGCGGCGGGATGCCCGAGGCCCTCATGGCGCTGCGGCAGCAGGCTCCCCGGCTCGTCCGGGCCGCACACGTCACGGCCGAGGTCCGGGCCGATGTGCACCGGCTGCCCGGGACCACCTGGCTGCCCGCAGCCGACCGGGCCCGCGCCGGGCTCGTGCGCCGGCTGGACCGCCTCGCGCCGGTGATGACCGACGTCTCCGTGGCGGCGCGGGTCCTGCCCCCCATGCTCGGCGCGCAGGGCGAACGGCGCTATTTCCTCGCCTTCCAGAACATCGCCGAGGCACGCGGCACCGGAGGTGTGCCGGGGGCCTTCGCCGTGCTGCGGGCCGACCGGGGCCGGCTGTCCTTCGAGCGGTTCGGCAACAACACCGAGATGGCCACGGGGAAGACGGACCTCGGCCTCAAGGACCTCGAGAGCCCCGGAGCCGATTTCAGGGCACGCTACGAGGGCTCCTCGCCCACCCGTGTGTGGGCCAACTCCAACATGAGCCCGCACTTCCCCTACGCGGCCCGTATCTGGGCGGCGGCGTGGCGGAAGCACACCGGGCAGCGGGTGGACGGCGCCATCGCCGTCGACCCGGTCACCCTGAGCCGTTTCCTCCAGGTCACCGGCCCGGCCCGGATGGCCGACGGCACCGAGCTGACCGCCGGCAACGTCGTGGACCTCACCGAGAGGACCAGCTACGCGCGCTACCGTGACGTCACCCGGCGCAAGGCGTTCTTCGTGGAGGCGGCCCGTGCCGCCGCCGGGCGGCTGATGACCGCGGCCGACGACGCCGGGATGCTGCCGGGGCTGCTCGTCGCCGCGCACGACGCCCAGCGGGACGGACGGCTGAAGGTGTGGAGCGCCCACGCGGAGGAGCAGCGCCTCCTCCAGTCGCGCCCGTACGCCGGAACGCTCCCGGACGCCCCGGGCCCCTTCGCCGGGGTGGTGGTGAACAACGCGGCGGGCTCCAAGCTGGACTACTACCTCGACCGGAGCCTGCTCTGGGAGGCGGAGGGGGACGGCTGCCGCGGCGGCGACCGCCCGGTCACCGTGACCCTCACCCTCGCCAACCGGGCCCCGGCCTCCGGTCTGCCCGGCTATGTCACCCTGCGGGGCGACTCCCCGCCCTACCGCACCCGGCCGGGCGACAACCGGCTCCTGGTCTCGTACTACGCGGGGGTCGGCGCCTCCCTCGCCGGCGCCACCCTGGACGGCCGCCCGGTGCTGCTCTCGTCCGCCGTCGAACGCGGCCACTCGGTGTTCACACTGGACCTGGAGCTGCCCGCCCGCTCACGGCGCACCCTGGTCCTGCACCTGCTGGAGCCCCACGCCGACCGCACCCCCACGCTGCTGCGCCAGCCCCTGGTGACACCCCTGCGGGCGGTCCTGAAACCGGGGGGTGTCTGCCGTGCGTGACCGTGTCACACCGGCCGTGACCGGGGCGGCCCTGCTGATGGGAGCGCTGCTGCTGGTGTCGTGCGCCCAGGGGGAGCGCGCCCCCGGCCGTACCGCGGGCCCGGCCGGGGGCGCGCCCGCCGCGCACCGGGCCGAGCGTCTGCGGGTCGAGGTGCTGGAGGTCCTCGCGCACGATCCGGCCGCGTTCACCGAGGGCCTGGAGATGGCCGGCCGCACGCTCTACGAGGGCACCGGCCTCTCCGGCGGCTCCTGGGTGCAGGCGGGGCCCCCGGGGCGGCGGCCCACGGCGCGGGTGGCGCTGCCCGGACCCCTGTTCGGCGAGGGGATCACCGTGCTCGGCCGGACCCTGTGGCAGCTCACCTGGCGGGACCGGATCGCCGTCGAACGCGACACCGCCACGCTGAAGGAGCTGCGCCGCGTCCGGTACCCGGACGAGGGCTGGGGGATGTGCTTCCAGCAGGACCGGCACCGGCTGGTGACGAGCGACGGCTCGGCCCGGCTGACGTTCCGGGACCCGGGCACGCTCGCGGCGAAGGGCGGGGTCTCGGTCACCGAGGACGGCGCTCCGCTGGAGCGGCTGAACGAACTGGAGTGCGTCGGCGCCGCCGTGTACGCCAATGTGTTCGACACCGACCGGATCGTGCGGATCGACCCCGCGACCGGCGCGGTGACCGCGGACATCGACGCCTCGGGGCTGATGCGCGGGGCCGCGCTCGCCCCCGGGGCCGTACTCAACGGCATCGCGGCCGTTCCCGGAACGGACCAGTTCCTCGTCACGGGGAAGTTCTGGCCCAGAATGTTCCGTGTGACGTTCGCACCGGCCCTCGGCACGGGCGGCTCCGGCGGCTGAGCGGGCGGAAGGCCCACAGCGACGCAGATCACCGCTTGCGCCACTACAGTGCGGCGGCATAAGTGGGTAGTCTCAGACGGACTGCATAAGTTACTGCTTAGTAATCGCGCCTTCGGAGTACACAGGAAGTACACGGAGGAAACCCCCTCGCAGGCCCGAGGAGCCCCCAAATGCAACTCGCCGCGATCATCGTGTCGCTGGTCCTGGCCGTGGTCGGCGTGGCGCTGTTCGCCCGAGCCATCGGCCAGATCTACCGCTTCGTGCGGCTCGGACAGAACGTGCCCGCCGGCACCCGCACCAATGACCCCAAGCAGCGCACCGTCACCGTGGTCAAGGAGTTCCTCGGCCACACCCGCATGAACCGCTGGGGCATCGTCGGCGTCGCGCACTGGTTCGTGGCGGTGGGCTTCTTCACCCTGGTCCTGACCCTGGTCAACGCCTTCGGGCAGCTCTTCGAGGCCGACTGGTACATCCCCGTCATCGGCGACTGGGCGCCGTACGAGGTCTTCACCGAGCTGGTCGGCCTGCTCACCACGCTGGGCATCCTCACGCTCATCGTGATCCGCCAGCTGTCACGGCCGGACCGCCCGGGGCGCAAGTCACGCTTCGCGGGCTCCAACATCGGCCAGGCCTACTTCGTCGAGGCCGTCATCCTCATCATCGGCCTGGCGATCCTGACGCTCCGCGGCCTGGAGGGTGCCCTGCAGCACGTGGACGGCTACGAGGCGTCCTACCTGATCTCGTACCCGCTGGTCGCGGCCTTCAAGGGCCTGGGCGTGAGCACGCTTCAGAACCTGGTGTACCTGGTCGCCATGATCAAGATCGCGACGTCCTTCATCTGGATGATCACGGTCTCGCTGAAGACGGACATGGGTGTGGCCTGGCACCGGTTCCTGGCCTTCCCGAACATCTGGTTCAAGCGGGAGAGCGACGGCGGTACGGCCCTCGGCGCCCTGCTCCCGATGACGTCGGGCGGCAAGGCGATCGACTTCACCGACCCGGGTGAGGACGACGTCTTCGGCGTCTCCCAGGTCGAGCAGTTCTCCTGGAAGGGCCTGCTGGACTTCTCCACCTGCACCGAGTGCGGCCGCTGCCAGTCGCAGTGCCCGGCCTGGAACACCGGCAAGCCGCTCTCCCCGAAGCTGCTGATCATGTCGCTGCGCGACCACGCCCACGCCAAGGCCCCCTACCTGCTGGCCGGCGGCGGCAAGACCATGGAGGGCGAGGAGAAGGCGTCCGCCGAGCAGCTCAAGGACGTGCCCGCCGCCGCCCTCGCCGAGGCCGAGCGCCCGCTGATCGGCACCGCCGAGGAGAACGGCGTCATCGACCCGGACGTCCTGTGGTCCTGCACCACCTGCGGCGCCTGCGTCGAGCAGTGCCCGGTCGACATCGAGCACATCGACCACATCGTCGACATGCGCCGCTACCAGGTGATGATCGAGTCCGCGTTCCCGTCCGAGGCGGGCACGATGCTCAAGAACCTGGAGAAGAAGGGCAACCCCTGGGGCCTGGCCAAGAAGCAGCGCCTGGAGTGGACCAAGGAGGTCGACTTCGAGGTCCCGGTCGTCGGCCGGGACATCGAGGACCTCACCGAGGTCGAGTACCTCTACTGGGTCGGCTGCGCCGGCGCCCTGGAGGACCGCGCCAAGAAGACCACCAAGGCCTTCGCGGAACTGCTGCACATGGCCGGCGTGAAGTTCGCGATCATGGGCGGCGACGAGAAGTGCACCGGCGACTCCGCCCGCCGCCTCGGCAACGAGCCCCTGTTCCAGGAGCTCGGCATGGAGAACGTCATGGCCCTGAACACGGCGTTCGGCGAGGAGTTGGACGACGACGGCAAGGTCACGGCGGAGTCGAGGAAGCCGAAGTCGGCGAAGAAGATCGTCGCGACCTGCCCGCACTGCCTCAACACGATCGGCAACGAGTACCCGCAGCTCGGCGGCGACTACGAGGTCATCCACCACACCCAGCTGCTGCAGCACCTGGTCGACGAGGGCAAGCTGGTCCCGGTCACCCCGGTCGAGGGCATCATCACCTACCACGACCCGTGCTACCTGGGCCGCCACAACAAGATCTACACGCCGCCGCGCGAGATCATCGGCAAGGTCCCGGGCCTCAGGAACGAGGAGATGCACCGCCACAAGGAGCGCGGCTTCTGCTGCGGCGCCGGCGGCGCCCGGATGTGGATGGAGGAGCGCATCGGCAAGCGCATCAACAACGAGCGCGTCGACGAGGCCCTCTCCCTCAACCCCGACATCGTCTCCACCGCCTGCCCGTTCTGCCTCGTCATGCTGACCGACTCGGTCAACGGCAAGAAGAACGAGGGCAAGGCCAAGGAGTCCGTCCAGGTGGTCGACGTGGCCCAGCTGCTGCTCGACTCCGTCAAGACGCCGGTCGACCCGGCGGGCGCGGCCGAGACGGAGAGCGAGCCGGAGCCCGAGCCCGTGAAGTAGACCGGGTTCGTACGCCGCAGACCGACGAGGGGCCGGGGTCGCCATGGAGCGACCCCGGCCCCTCGTGCGTGCACCGGCACCCGCGTCCACCGACCTCCGCGACGCGCCGTGCCGGTTCGCATATGCGCCGGGCATGGCGCTCTGCTCATCGGGTGAGAGTTCCCTCTCCCCCAGCGTCGTGCCCCTCTCCCCCACAGCCCGCCCTACACACTCGATTCGTCCTTTCCGATCCTCTTGGAGGGCGCATGTGGCTGTTCGGGGAGACAATGCCCCACGCACCAATGACGAAGCCCGCACGGACACAGGTCATCCGGGCACAGCCACCCGCCGGACGCCGCGTCGGCAAGCCCGCCTGGTACGCGCCCGCGGCCCTCCTCGGCGACACGGCCGCCGCCGGCGCCCCGGTGTGCGCGGCCTTCGCGCAGGCCGACGGCAGGAACGGGGTGGTGTACGGGGTGGTGGCGGCCCTGGCCTGGCTGCTCGTGCGCGCCGCACGGGACCGCTACGCCGTACGCCGGCTCGGCGAGCGCGACAACGTCGCCTCCGCGCTGCAGGACTGGCTGGTGCTGATCGGACTGCTCGCGGTGGTGCGCGCGGCGACGGGCGAGCAGTCCCCCTTCCTCCTCGCCCTGGCCGCCCTCGCCCCGTGCGCCCCGGCGAGCGCCGCCGTGCACGCGCTGCTCCAGCGTCATCTGCTCGCCCGGCGCCGTACGGGCCGGGCCGTCCGCCGGGCCCTGGTGATCGGGGAGGCGAAGGCCGTCGACGGTCTGGTGAGCCATCTCGCCAGACGGACCGACCACGAGTTCGTCGTCGTCGGGGTGTGCCCCATCGGCGACGAGGACCCGCACGATCTGGCCCCGATCGCCGCCCGGCTGCGGCGGCAGGCGCCGTCGCGAATGTCGGCCGACGCCGGGCCCGTCCTTCAGGCGGCCCGGCGCCTCGGCGTGGACGTGGTCGTCGTCGTACCGGGACCGCACCTGAGCGGGGCCCGGCTGCGGCGGCTGTCATGGGCGCTGCACGGCGCCCAGTGCCCGCTCGTGGTCGTACCGGGCCTGACCGAGGTGGCCGGGCACCGGGTCGGGGTCTCCTCGGTGGCCGGGCTCACCCTGCTGAACGTGGCCCCGCCGCTGCGCCGGGGGCTCGCCGCGCTGCTCAAGTCGGTGACGGACCGGCTGGGCGCGACGCTGCTGATCCTGCTTCTCTCCCCGCTGTTCGCGGCGGTGGCCCTCGCCGTACGGCTGGATTCGCCGGGGCCCGTCGTACACCGGCAGACCCGTATGGGCCGCGGCCAGGTGCCCTTCACCATGGCGAAGTTCCGCACCATGGTCGTCGACGCGGAGCGGCTGAGACACCAGCTGGCCGGGACCAACGAGAAGGACGGCCGGATGTTCAAGATGCGCCGCGATCCCCGGGTCACCCGCGTCGGCCGGGTGCTGCGCCGGTACTCCCTCGACGAGCTGCCCCAGCTGTTCAACGTCGTCCGCGGGGACATGTCCCTGGTCGGCCCCCGCCCGCCGCTGCCCGACGAGGTCGCCGGCTACGACGAGGTGGAACTGCGCCGGCTGGCCGTCAAACCCGGGCTCACCGGCCTGTGGCAGGTCAGCGGGCGCTCCGACCTGTCCTGGGACGAAACCGTCGCCCTGGACCTCAGGTACGTGGACAACTGGTCCCTGTCCGTGGACGTCGGAGTGCTCCTGCGGACCGTGCGCGCCGTGCTGGCGGGCACCGGCGCCTACTGAGCCCCCGACGGCCCCACCGGGCCCGTCGGGGCGGCCGCGATCCGCCCGTCGGCACCAGCGGCGACACCCCCCACACCACCGGCGAACGTCCAGGGAGCGCTCGTGCCGTCGACCACCACCCCCGCCGGCCCCTCACGCGGGGCCGGGCCCGCCCCCTGCCCGGCGCGCGGGAGCACGCCCGTGACTCCGTACGACAGCACGGACGTGGCCGCCTTCGCGGAGCGGCTCTTCGGGTGGGCCGACAGACGGGGCTGGGCGGGCCCCGACCCGTACGACGGGCTGACCGGGCCGCTGGGGCGGGCGGCCGTGCACCGCGTGCTCCGGCAGGTCCTCCTCCAGAGCGTCAAACGCAGCCCGCTGGACCTGCGCCCCGTCCTCGGTATCCGCCCCCTGCGCACCGCGACGGCGACCGGAACCGCCGCGAGCGCCTGCGCCCGGCTCACCGACTCCCCCGTCTGGCGGGAACGTGCCCTCCGGCTGGGGCGGCGTACGGCCGCCGAGCAGCTGTCCGGGCGCTACACCGGACTGTGGCGCTACGAGTTCGATGTGCAGACCCGCTGGGCGTACTACCCGTCCCGGGTCCCGAACCTGGTCGCCACCACCTTCTGCGCGGACGGCTGCCTGGACACCGGGACGCTCGGCGACGAGGCCGTGTGCTCCCTCGCCCGCGCCCTGCTGGAGCACCTCCACAACGGCGAGTTCTTCACCTACACCCCCACGAGCGAGGTTCTCGTCCACAACGCCAACCTCATGGGTGCCGCGCTCGCCGCCCGCCTGTCCGGCACCGGCACCCTGCCGGGCGGCCTCGCGGACCGCCTGGCCACCGCAGCCCGCGACGCGGTCGAGGTGAGCCTCGCCGGTCAGCGCCCCGACGGCTCGTGGCCGTACGGCCGGGGCCCGGGCCTGGACTGGGTGGACGGCTTCCACACCGGATACGTGCTGCTGCGCCTGGACCAGGCCGGGACACGGCTCGGCATGGACGTCCGGGCCCCCCTCGAACGAGGGGCGGACCACTACCTGCGGGACCTGTTCGAGGGCCCCCTGCCCCGCTACTTCGCGGGCGGCCGGCCCCGCCGGGACCCGAACAACGACGCGACGGCCGTGCGGATGGCGGCCTGGGCGGCCGAACGGGGCCTGGCCACCCCCGGCTTCGCGTGCGCGGTGCTGGCGGCCGTCGTGGACCGCTATCCCGGCCTCGGCCCGCACCGACGCGGCGGACTCCTCGGGGGGAACCGGGCCCTGTGGGAGTCGCCCCGCTGGAGTGCCGCGCCCCTGCTGGACGCGCTGAGCGCCCTGCACGCCGTCCTGCGGGGCGGTTCGCAGCCCTCCGCTCCCGGCGGTCAGCCGACGGCGGCCGCCTCGTAGCCCGACAGGACGTCCGCGGTCCGTCCCGCACCCGCCGCCGCGTTCCGCTCCCACCACACGGCCGCGCACAGCAGACCGAACACCGCCAGTCCCCGGTCGCGCCGCCCCTGGACGTGCTCGGCGACGAGACGGTCCGCGGTCCGCCGGTCGAAGACGTCGTCGAACAGCGGGGAGCGCCGCACCTCCCGCCACAGGCGCGCCCCGTGCTCACGCAGCAGCGACCGCACCGGCGCCCCGAACCCCGTCTTCGGGCGCCGGGCCACGAACTGCGGCACCCCGGACGCCACCGCCGCCGCGCGGAAGCGTGCCTTGCCGTCGCCCAGCCGCACCTGGTCCTCGGCGACGGCACCGAGCGCGGCGGCCACCACCGGCTCGCCCAGGAACGGCACCCGCAGCTCCACGCTCGCCCGCATCGACGCCCGGTCGGCGTACAGCAGGTTCAGCCCCGGCAGGAACAGCCGCCGGTCGCACTCCGCCAGCGCCGCGAGAGGCGTGCCGCCCGCGTCCAGCACGGCGCCCGCCACCTCGCGGTGCCGCTCGGTGATCGCGTCGAGACCGACGAGCGGCGACAGCGCCGCCCACTCCCGCCGGGAGTAGTACGCCTGCGTCGCCCAGGACCAGTCGAGGGCGCCGAGCTGGAGCAGCCGCCCGAACTTGTCCGCGCGGCCCCGGTAGCGCCGGGGCGCGGGCACCGCGCTGGTCGCCCCGAGAGCGGGGCGCGCCCACGCGGGGAAGCGTTGCAGCAGCCATACGGCCTGGTAGCGCTCGTATCCGAGGAACAGCTCCTCCACCCCGAGCCCCGACAGCAGCACGGTGGCCTCGCCGCGGGCGGCACGGGAGAGCTGCATGAGGGCGACGGCGGCGGGGTCCCCGAAGGGCACCTCGGTGGTGGCGACCAGCTCCGGGATGCGGCGCAGCACGTCGACGTCGAGATCCACCCACGTCAGCGGCAGACCCAGCCGGCGGGACACCCGGGCCGCGTAGGGGGCGTCGTCCTCGAACGGCTCCGCGCGGGCCGCGGGGGTGCGGGGCCGCGCGGCGAAGGAGGGTCCGGAAAAGCCGCGCCCGGCCATCTCCACGGCCAGCCACGTGCTGTCCAGACCTCCGCTCAGCAGCAGACCCACCGTCACATCCGCACGCAGTTGCCGGGCGACCGACGTGCGGACCGCGGCGCCGATGTCCTCGGCGGGCGCGACAGGGCCCGCCCGCCACCTCGGTGACACCTCGTCGTATGCGGGGGCCCGGGCGGCGAGCACCGTCCCGGCCGGTACGGCACACACGCGCCGCCAGCCGGTCCGCGGCGGCGGTGTCCACAGGAACATGGCGCCCTGGGCCACCGCGACCGGGTCGGCCTCACCGGCCAGGCCGGCGGCCCGCAGCGGTTCGATCTCGCTGGCCAGCGCGGCCAGGCGGCCCGCCGCGTCCGACGCCGCGTACAGCGGTTTGACGCCCAGCCGGTCACGCCCGTAGCGGATCTCGCCGTCGGGCAGGACGAGGGCGAACGCGAACATGCCGTCGACCTGGTCGAGCAGCCGTGGGGCGTCCGGTTGCAGCAGCAGTTCGTACAGGACCTCGGTGTCGCCCTTGGTGGTGAACGCCACGCGCCGCCCGCGCAGCAGCTCACGCAGCCGCGGCGCGTTGTAGATCTCGCCGTTGTAGACCATGACCCCCCGCTCCGGGGTGCCGAAGGGCTGGTCGCTGCGCGGGTCGAGGTCCACGACCGCCAGGCGGCGGAAGTGCAGCTCCGCGCGCCAGGCGCCCCCGTCGAGGTCCAGGTGACCCTCCGCGTCGGGGCCGCGGTGCGCGAGCGCCGCGCAAGGGTCCGGGCCCGACGGCGGCCGGTTTCGCGCCGTCCGGTTCAGCAGGAGGACGAAGCCGCACATCAGGACGCCGCCGTGGCCGCAGCGGCGCCACCGGCCGGACGGCCGGGTTTCGGCACCGCGGCCCCCGCACCGGGCGCGGCGCAGCCCAGCGCCCGGGCCAGAGCGGGTGTGGCGGGGGCCGTCTCCACGACGCGGCACTCCGTGAGCGAGCGGGCCGCACGGCAGGCCACCAGGGAACTCCACAACGCGGAGGGGAAGTCGGCGGCGGCCGCCGCCCCGCCGAGGGGCTCGCCCCGCACCAGCCGGACGAGGCCGCGCATCTCGGCCGCGTGGCCCTTGGGCCCGCCGCGGTAGGCCGTCGTGGCCGCCCTGCCCCCCTTCCACACGGTGAGCGAACGGAAGTCGTCGATCCTGGCCGCCACCCCGTCGGCGGCGACCTCCAGGAGCTCCTTGGGCGCGCCGGGCGGGGTCAGTCCCCCGTACACGACACAGGCGGCGGAGCCGTCGTCGTACGTCAACTGGAGGGTGACGCTCTGCGCCGTGGCCGGGTCCCCCCTGCCCACGCCGACGGCCCGCACACCGACCGGCCTTCCGGGGACCAGGAAGCCCGCCGTGTCGATGAAGTGGCAGACCTCGCCGAGCAGCCGGCCGCCCTGCCGGGGATCGAAGTACCAGTGGTCGGCGGGGAGCCGGCCCGCGAACACCCGGTAGACCACCTGGAGCGGCGCACCGGTGGGGAGCGCGGCGCGCAGGTCCCGCACCGCGGGCGCGAACCGCCGGTTGAACCCGGCCATCGCCGGGGCGCCCGAGACCAGCCAGGCGTCGGCCACGTCCTCCAGTTCCTCCTCGGTCAGACCGAGGGGCTTCTCGCAGTACAGGGCGGTGCCGGCGCGCAGCACCCCGGCCGCGTACCGGCCGTGGCTGTCGTGGCGGCTGAGCACCATCACGCAGTCCGCGTCACCGGACGCGAGACCGCTGTCCACGCTGTCGGCGACGGTGCGGAAGCCCCACCGCCGCCCCTGGTGCGCTGCGGACAGCCCCCGCCCGCCGGCGACCCATGAGAAGGCGACGCCGGGTTCCCGCTTCAGCTCGGGGAACAGCGTCCTGGTGGCGAAGTTGCCCGCACCGATCGCCGCGACGCGCACGGTGCCCCGGGGCGCGGTCCAGGTGCCGGAGCCGGCCGGGGGAGCGGGCGGGGAGGGAAGTTCGGCGGTCCCGGGGTAGCGCAGGAGCAGGGCGACGCGGCGTCCGCCGGGCGACGGCTTCAGTGACTCGTACGCGTCGGCCGCGTCCTCGACGGGGAAGACCCGCGGGTCCAGCCTGGACAGGTCCAGCGCTCCCGTCGCGGTCAGCCGGAGCACCTCGGCGAGGTTGCGGCGTTCCGTCCACGGGACATAGCCCTCGGGGTAGGGGTGGCCGCCCTCCTCGAAGCGGGAATCGTAGCGGCCGGGGCCGTAGGAGCGGGCGTAACGGATCGACAGTTCCTTGTGGTAGTACGACGACCGCGGCGGCGTGACGCCGACGTCACCGACCACGACGACGGTGGCACGGTCCCGGGCGAGGTGACCGGCGAACTCCACGGGATCGGAGCTGGGCGTGGCGGCGGTGATGAGCACCGCGTCCGCGCCGGCGCCCGACCAGTGCCGCAGGACGGCACCGGACAGGCCGTCCGCGCCGCGCGGGAAGGCCACGAGACCCGCCGACTCGGCGAGCGCCACCATGGCGGGGTCGGGGTCGATGCCGACCGCGTCGTAGCCGTAGGCGCGCAGCAGTTGCAGTGTGAGCTGGCCGACCAGCCCGAGACCGATGACGGCGATCCGGGACCCCGGCACCGACTCCGCCTGATGGATGCCCTGGAGCGCGATCGCGCCGACCGTGGCGAAGGCGGCCCACTGGGTGTCCACCCCGTCCGGCACGGGGACCACGAGGTTGCGCGGCACGGCGACGATCTCCGCGTGCGACGCGTAGCGGGCCCCGGCCGCGGCGACCCGCATCCCGGGACGGATGTCCTCCACGCCCTCCCCCGCCCGCAGGACCGTGCCCGCGCAGGAGTACCCGAGCTGCACCGGACGGTCCAGGCGGTCCTTGACGGTCCGGTAGGTCTCGGCGAGGCCGGTGCGCCGCACGCTGTCGATGACCTGCGCCACCTGGTCCGGACGCTGCCGGGCCTTGCCGATCAGGCTCTGCGCGCCGGTCGAGACAGTGGCCCGCTCGGTCCCCGCGCTGATGAGCGACCACTCGTTACGGATCAGCACCGTCCCGGCGGTCGCTTCGGGGGCGGGAATGTCTCCCACCGTGATGACGCCGGTGCGCGGGGACAGGAGGACTGTTTTCATTTCCTGCCTTTACGGGAGGGGAAACGGCCGCCACGGGACCAGAAAACGCGGACCACGGCGCACTGTAGGGACGGCGATGTGACGGGCCGTGCCCGTGTCCCGCCGAACGGACCAGACGGCCGAACATCTTCATTCGGCCGCGTGAACATGCCTCCGGCATGGCTGGTATTGCCGCGGAACAGCGATTCGCTGGTGCCCGAAGAGCGCTTCTTCCATAAGGAGACTCGGGTGAAACGACTGATGGTCGTCTACGGAACAAGACCAGAGGCCATCAAAATGGCCCCCGTCATCGAGGCGCTCGAACGCTCACCGCTCTTCCGGCCGACGGTGACGGTGACCGCCCAGCACCGCGGCCTGCTCGACCAGGTGCACGCGTTGTTCGGCATCCGCGCCGACCACGACCTCGACATCCTCAGCGAGCGCCAGTCCCTCGCCGACATCACCGTGCGCGTCCTGAAGGGGCTGTGCCCCGTGCTCCAGCGGGAGCGGCCGGACGCGGTGCTGGTCCAGGGGGACACCACGACCGCGTTCGCCGGGGCGCTCGCCGCCTTCTACGGCCGGGTGCCCGTGGTGCACCTGGAGGCGGGACTGCGCACCGACGACCGGTACGCGCCCTTCCCCGAGGAGATCAACCGCCGGCTCGCGACCCAGCTGGCGTCCCTCCATCTGGCGCCCACCGCTCACGCCCGGGACAACCTGCTGCGCGACGGTGTCCCCCCGTCGTCGGTCGTCGTCACCGGGAACACGGTCATCGACGCCCTGCGCTGGGCGGTCGGGCGCACCGCGCACTACGGGGACCCGGCCCTCGCCGACCTCGACGACACCCCCCGCCGGGTGCTGCTGGTGACGGCCCACCGCCGGGAGTCCTGGGGCGGCGCCATGGAGTCCATCGGCGGTGCCCTCGCCGATCTCGCCCGCAGTGAGCCCGGGCTGCTCATCGTGCTGCCGCTGCACCCCAATCCGGTGGTGCGGGCCGCGATCCTGCCGCAGGTGGCGGGCCTTGACTGCGTACGCCTCACCGAACCGCTGCCCTACGGCGCCTTCGCCCGGCTGATGAACCGCGCGCACCTCATCCTGACCGACAGCGGCGGCATCCAGGAGGAGGGGCCGGGACTGGGCAAGCCGGTGCTGGTCATGCGGGACACCACCGAACGTCCCGAAGCCCTGCGGGCGGGCACGTCCCGGCTGGTGGGCACCGACCGCGAGCGCATCGTGAAGGAGGTGCGGCGGCTCCTGCACGACCGGGCGGCCTACGCCGCGATGGCGAGGGCGGTCAACCCGTACGGCGACGGCCGCGCCGCGGAGCGCACCGTACGGGCCGTCGGACACTGGCTTGGCCTGTGCCCACGCCCCACGGACTTCCGCCCGGGGGCGGGACCCGCGGAACCCTCCCCGGCGCCGGGACCCGCGCAGCTCTCCCCCGCGCCGGGACCCGCGTAGTCCCCCCAGGCGCCGAATCCCGGCGAGTACGGCCCCGGCGGCCGTGTGTCAGCGCCAGAAACCGCGGGTGTCGAACACCGCCTTGCCGCGCAGCGCGGTGCGTCTGACCCCGCGGAAGGCGTCGTGGTCCACGAGCAGCACCACGACGTCCGCGTCATGTACGGCGGTGGTGACGTCGACGAGCCCGACGGTGCCCGTGCGCGCCAGTGAGTCGGGCAGCTCCCTGATGTGCGGCTCGGCCACCAGCAGCCGGCCGACCTGTCGCTCCGCCAGCTGCGTGACGATGTGCAGGGCGGGGCTCTCCCTCAGGTCGTCGATGTTCGCCTTGAAGGCCAGACCGAGGCAGGCGATCACGGGGTCCTTGAAGCGGCCGGCCGTCCGGACGACCTCGCCGAGCACATAGTCGGGCCGGCCGTCGTTGACCTCGCGGGCCAGCCGGATGAGCCGTGACTGCCGGGGCGCGGTGCCGACGATGAACCAGGGGTCCACGGCGATGCAGTGCCCGCCCACGCCCGGTCCCGGGCGCAGGATGTCGACCCGGGGGTGGCGGTTGGCCAGGGCGATGACATCACCCGCGTCGATGCCGAGGTGGTCGCAGACCATGGACAGCTCGTTGGCGAAGGCGATGTTGACGTCCCGGAAGGCGTTCTCGCTGAGCTTGGCCATCTCCGCCGTCGTGGCGTCGGTGAGCAGGCACTCCCCCTTGGTGAACACCTCGTACAGTGCCCGCGCCCGCTCCGCGCAGCCCTCCCCCACACCGCCGACGACCCGGTCGTTGGTCACCAGCTCGATCATCGTGCGGCCCGGCAGGACACGTTCGGGGCAGTGGGCGACCCGCACGTCGGGCGCCTCGCCCGACTCGTGCGGGAACGACAGGTCGGGCCGGTCCTTGCCGAGCCACCGGGACAGCTCCACCGTCGTACCGGGCGGCGAGGTGGACTCGAGGATCACGAGGTCGCCCGCCTTGAGCACGGTGGCCACCGAGGCCGCGGCGGCCCGTACGTACGACAGGTCCGCCGTACGGTCGTCCTGGAGCGGGGTGGGTACGGCGATGATGTAGGCGTCCGCCGGCTCGGGCGCCCCCGTGGCACGCAGCCGCCCCATGGCCACGGCGCCGCTGACGGCCACGGCCAGGTCCGGTTCGACGAAGGGGGCGCGGCCGGCGTTGATCAGGTCGACGGTCGCCGGGTTGACGTCGACGCCGACGACGTCGATCCCGTTCGTGGCGAGCGCGGCGGCGGTGGGCAGTCCGATGTAGCCGAGGCCGATCACGCACACAGTGGAGAACACCAGGGGGAATCCTTTCCGGAAATGTGCCGCAGGTGAATTGGCTGGGATGTTCACGGAAAACGAAAAGGCATCCGACAGGATGGCCCGGTACACCACCTCTTCCGGAGCAAGCGCGCCGCACATGTTCCGACCGAATCGTTTTGCACGGGCACCGGCCGTGTCGGCCGCACAAGCCGTCCGATCCGGTGTAGCTCTACCTATGCACAGCGGCAGCACGTCGGACAGAAAAGGCGCACAGGCGATGAATTCCCGAACCATTCCGCGGGTGCGGCTGGTGGTGCCGTCCAACGGGGAGCGCCCCGAATACCTGGAACAGTGCCTGGCGTCCGTCAGGCGGCAGCGCGAACCCGTGGAGGTCGTCGTCGTCGGACCCGCCCGGGCGCAGCGCGCCCTGAGCGCCGCGGCCGAGCGCCACCGGTGCCGCTTCCTGGTGGAGGAGGAACGGGGGCTCAGCAACGCGGTCAACCAGGCCTGGCGGGACGCCGCCACGGAGTACGTGACATGGCTCGGCGACGACGACCTGCTGACGGAGGACAGCCTCGCCGCGGCCTGTGAGGCGCTCGACCGGGCTCCCCGGGCCGCCATGGCCTATGGGCGGCTGCGGGTCATCGACGCCGACGACCGGGCCCTGTACACCCTGCGCCCCGGCACCTTCGCCTCCTGGTTCTCCCGGTACGGGCAGAACTTCGTCGGCCAGCCGGGCTCCCTCTACCGCAGCAGCGCCGTGCGGCGGGCGGGAATGCTCGATCCGGGGTTGCGCTACGCCATGGACTTCGATCTGCATCTGCGGATGCGGCAGAGCGGGGGCATGGTGTATCTGCCGAAGGTCCTCGGGTGCTTCCGGGTCCACTCCACCTCCCTCACGGTGACCAACCCCTGCCCGGACGACGAGGGGCGCCGTGTGATGCGCCGCTACCTGAGCCCCGTCGCGCTGCGCCTGGAGTCGTGCTGGTGGCCGGTCGCCCAGGGCGTCAGCAAGGCGTGGGGCGCGACGACGCGGTCGGGTCTGATCGACGCGGCGGCACGCCGCACCACCGGCCTGCGCATCAGGCGGCGCGCCCCTCAGGGCTGCTGACACCACCGTCCCCGGTGGCCCGCGCGGGACGGCGTACCGCACCGCCAATCCCCTACGCCGGCGCCCCGGCGCGGGCGACATGCGCGAGGTACCAGGCGTAGGTGCGGCTCAGGCCCTCATCGAAGCCGATCCGGTGGTGCCAGCCGGCCGCGTGCAGCGCGGACACGTCCAGCGCCTTCCTGGGCATACCGTCGGGCTTGGACGCGTCGAAGACCAGCGCGCCCTCGAACCCGACCAGGCGCCGGATCCGCTCCGCCAGCTCCCGGACGGAGATGTCCTCACCCGTTCCCACGTTCAGGAAGCCCTTCGCGCGGTGGTGGCCCAGCAGCCAGAGGACCGCGTCGGCCAGGTCGTCCACGTGCAGGAACTCCCTGCGGCTGTCCCCGGTCCCCCAGATCACGACCTCGGACGCCCCGGCCTGCCGGGCCTCGTGCATGCGCCGCAGCAGCGCCGGGATCACATGGGAGGTCTCCGGGTCGAAGTTGTCCCCCTCGCCGTAGATGTTGGTCGGCATGCAGGAGACGAAGTTCCTGCCGAACTCCTCGTGGATGTACTCGCACAGCTTCATCCCGGCGATCTTGGCGTAGGCGTACGCCTCGTTGGTCGGCTCGGGGCGGCCCGTCATGAAGTACTCCTCCCGCATCGGCTGCGGGCATCCCCGGGGGTAGATGCAGGAGCTGCCGAGGAAGAGGAACGTCTCCACCCCCGCTTCCTTCGCCGACCAGATGAGGTTGTTCTGGATCTGGAGGTTCTCGTACAGAAACTCCGCGGGACGGGTCATGTTGGCCTTGATGCCGCCGACCCTGGCCGCGCAGTCGACGACGTACACGGGCCTGCAGGCCGCCATGAAGTCCCGTACGGCCGCCTGATCGGTGAGGTCGAGTTCCGCGCGGGTGCGCAGCACCAGGTTGCCGAAACCCGCGTCGCGCAGCCGCCGGACGACGGCCGCACCCACCATGCCCGTGTGACCGGCCACGTAGATCCGCGCTCGCTGGTCCATCACGTGCCTCATCCGCCCAGCAGCTCGCACAGCGTGGCCACCTCGTCCTCGGTGAGGTCGGGGTTGTTGCCGAAGTAGAAACCGTTCGTGTGGACGAGACCGGCCACGGGGCACTCGGCGGTGTCGCGGACGTGACGGCGGTAGAACGGCTGCCGGGTGATGTCGCCCGCGATGACCGGACGGATCTCCACCCCGGCCGCCTCGAACTCGGCGCGGTACTTCCCGGCCAGTTCCGGCGTCCGGCAGACCACCGGCATGGCGAAGTTGGACACGAGGTCCATGTGGGACAGGTCGTACCGGTGGAGGTCCGCGTTGCCCGCCATGGCCTGCCCGAAGCGCGCGAAGTGGGCCGCGCGGGCGCCCACGATCTCGTCCCAGTACCGGATCTGCCGGTTTCCGATGAACCCGGCCAGCTCGGTGGGCCGGAAGTTCGACGCCAGGTCGTGGAACGTGTACCGGGCGTAGAAGTCGTCCACGCCGGCGTCGGCCCGCAGCCGTGCCTGCCGGTCCGGTGACAGATTGCGGTCCCAGCCGTGCGCCCGGGAGATCACCAGCCGCTCGTGCAGGTCCTCGTCGTCGGTGCACACCATCCCGCCCTCCACGGTGGACAGATGGTGGCCGACGAAGAAGGAGAACGTCGAGGCGAGCGAGAAGTTGCCGAGCAGCGTGCCCGCCGTCATCGACCCGAGCGCCTCACAGTTGTCCTCGAGGAGCAGGACGCCGCGGTCGCGGCACATCTCCCGCAGCCGGGGCAGGTCGTCGCAGAAGCCCAGGACGTTGGTCAGGAACAGCGCCCGCAGACCGCCGATGTGCGGCTCCAGGGTGTACGGCGAGACGTTGAGCGTGTCGAGCGCGCAGTCGATCGCGACCGGCTCCAGACCCAGCTGGATGAGCGGCATGACGTTGGTCGGCCAGGTCAGGGCCGAGACCCCGACCCGGTCGCCCCGCCGGAGCCGGCCCTCGTTCAGCAGGGCCTGGATCAGCAGCAGGTCGGCCACGCTGCCGTTGCCGACGAAGACGGCGTACCGGCGGCCCTGCCGGGCGGCGAAGGCCTCCTCGAACGCCCGGCACTGCTCGTTCATGCTCAGCACGTCCTGGTGGAGCACGAACTCGGCGAGGGCGCGGCGGGTCTCGGCCTCGCGGTGGAAGGTGGACTTGATCAGCTTGATCACGGTGGGAACCTCTGCGTCGACACGCGGTGGGGCCCTCGCGCCGACGGCGTCGCCGTCCCCGGGCGGAAGGCTCGGAACAGGGTGGGTACGAGCACGAAGACGGCGTAGGAGGCGACCGAACCGATGACGGGGCCCTCGGCTCCCAGGCGCGCCAGGGGGATGGACACGGCGAGGTTCACCGCAGCCATCAGGCTGAAGGCGACCGCCTGGAATCGGAGCCCCGCCTCGTCCGTCGCCCACATGGTGGCCGGGTAGGCGACCGCCTGAACGAACAGCAGCGCGGCGAACGCGGCCATCAGGCCGGTCCCGACCCGGATGCGCTCGTGCATCATCCAGGTGCCGGCGAGCGGCCCGAGCACGGCGATCCCGGCGCCCACGATCAGACCGCCCGCCGCGAAGCAGACGGTGAACCCGGCCAGTTGCCGTCTGGGCGCGCCCGGCGAGCGCCTGCGGCGGGCGAACAGGGCCCACAGCGGCAGCCCGGCCGCGCCCAGCAGGCTGCTCGCCGGTGCGAAGAACTGGGCACCGGCCGAGTAACCGGCCACCGCGGCCGCGTCGGCCGTGTGGCTGAGGACGAGCCGGTCGGTGGCGTAGGCGACGGCCGTGGCCGCCGTGACGACGGTCATCGGGAGAGCGAGATGCGCGATGGGCGCGCGGTCCCGGACGGTGGACGCGCGGATGCTGCCCACGGTCATGCCCAGCAGCGGCATGCCGAGGTACCGCCGGGCGAGCACCCCGCCGGCGGCGCTCACGAGGCACTGCGCGAGGAAGGCCGCCGCCACGAACACGCCGGTGGGCACGTGCAGTCGGGCGGCGAGCAGCACGAGCGCGAGCAGCAGCACACTGCCGGCCCCCTGGAGCAGGAACGCGACGTCGTTGCGGTTGACCGCCAGCAGGACCGATCTGCTCAGCCCGAGCGGCATGCTGCACCCGAACAGCAGCGAGGCGACCGCCACCGTGAGGTCGGACCCCGGCTGCGCCGCCTCCCCGAGCAGCGCGTCCCACATCCCGAGCAGGGCCAGCGTCACCCCCGCTGCGGCGATGACGGCCCCGGCACACATCAGGTTGCGCGCCGCGGTGAGGACCGCGCCGCGCACCAGCCGCCGTTCGCGCGAGGTGTCGCGGGCGACGGCCTCCGTGATGGCGGCCCCCGCGCCCAGATCCGTCAGGGGCAGCACCGCGGGCAGGGTGGTGACCAGGGCGAACTGCGCATAGCCGGGCACCCCGACCGCCCCGACCACGGTGTGCGCGAGGGCCAGGTTGGTGACCGCGGTGACGGGGAGCGTCACGGCTCTCGCGCCGATCGACCGGGCGACGGCACCGGCGAACCGCGGGCTCGGCGTGCCGTCCGCCCCTTCGGGCGCGCGCGCCGAGGGAAACGGCACGGCCCCGGGCCGCCGCCCGGCCCGGCTCAGAGCGCGCGAGGGGCGTGGGACTGCCACGGCGCTGCCGCCTAACGCCCGTATGCGGCCAGCGCCTGGGCCGGCGCGGGTACCGTCGCCGCGGGGGACCGGTCGCCGCCCCGTAGGGCGTCCAGTTCGGCGTCGGTCATGAGCCGCGCCAGCTCCGGTGCCCGGACGGCGGGCCGCCAGCCGAGGACACGTGCGGCCTTGGACGCGTCGCCGACGAGGTCGTCGACCTCGGCGGGGCGCAGATAGCGCTCGTCGAAGCGCACGTGCTCACGCCAGTCCAGGCCCACGTGGGCGAAGGAGTACTCGACGAAGTCGCGGACGCTGTAGCTGCTGCCCGTGGCCACGACGTAGTCGTCGGGCTCGTCCTGTTGCAGCATCAGCCACATCGCCTCGACGTACTCGGCGGCGTAGCCCCAGTCGCGGCGCGCGTCGAGGTTGCCCAGATACAGGGTGTCCTGAAGGCCCGCCTTGATGCGGGCCGCGGCCGTGGCGACCTTCCGGGTGACGAAGGTGGGGCCGCGGCGCGGCGACTCGTGGTTGAAGAGGATGCCGTTGACCGTGTGAAGGCCGTACGCCTCACGGTAGTTGCGGGTGATCCAGTACGCGTAGACCTTCGCGACCCCGTACGGGGAGCGCGGGTGGAACGGGGTGCCCTCGTGCTGCGGCGGGGGCGACGCCCCGAACATCTCGGAACTGGACGCCTGGTAGAAGCGGCAGGGCAGGCCGGTGGTGCGGATGGCCTCCAGCAGCCGTGTGGTGCCCAGCGCCGTGGTGTCCCCGGTGAAAAGGGGCTCGTCGAAGGAGACCCGCACATGCGACTGGGCGGCCAGGTGGTACACCTCGTCGGGCTGCACGCGTTCGAGAAGGCCCGCGACCCTGCTGCCGTCCGTCAGGTCGCCGTAGTGCAGGAACAGCCGGGCCCCCGGATCGTGCGGGTCCTGGTAGAGGTGTTCGATGCGGCTGGTGGTGAAGGTGGAGGCACGCCGGACGATCCCGTGGACGGTGTAACCCTTTTCCAGGAGCAACTCGGCGAGATAGGAGCCGTCCTGCCCGGTGATTCCGGTAATGAGCGCCTTTCTGGCTGTCACACAGACTCCCTGTGGTGAGACGGGGGCGATTCGGCGGCCGACCGTATTTTCATTTCCCTTTTTCGGGCGGCCGGTTCGCGCCTCCCCCGTGCACAGCGTAGGAAATAATTCCGGAATAGCCCACGGTCATGGCCGCGCATCCCCCGTGCGGCCGTATTCACGCCGGTTCGGGACGCATTTCGGCCCGCGGTCGCGGGGTGGTGCCCTGGGTCAGGAGGAGACCGGCACCATCGGGGGCGCCGGCAGCGGACGTCCGGTGCCGGAACGGGAGGGGGCGGCGAGGACGCCGCGACCGGGCGCGGCCGTGTCCCGGGGCCCGTCGGAGGCCTCGCCGTCCCCCTGTGGGACACCGACCAGCGCGTAGGCGCAGGCGAGCACCAGCCAGGACGGCAGACCGATGTACGTGGTCTCGAAGGCGACGTTGGTGGACGCGGTGACGGCGACCCCCACGGTCGCCCCGAACCACGACGCGGCCGCGGGGTGGTGCCGGGCCCGCCAGGTCCGGCGCAGGGTAGCGGCGACGAGCAGGACGACCGCGATTCCCGCGGGCCAGCCCAGGTAGTAGACGTATCCGACGAACGAGTTGTGCGGGCCGGCCCTGGGGGCGTTCAGGTGCCTTCCGTGTCCGACCACGTCGATCGGGTGCCCGGCGCCCGCGCCGAGCAGCGGGTCCTTCCGGACCACCCGGAAGGCCTCCTGCCACATTTCCAGCCGCAGTTCGACGTTGGCTCCCGCCTCGGTGCTCGTGTCGTGGGAGCGCGACACCCGGCTCGCAAGACCGCCGACCACGGGCATGTCCGACACGTCCTGCCCGCCCAGGGCGAACCCGAGCACGGCCACCACCCCGGCGGTGGCGAGGCTCCACGACAGGACCGGCAGGCGGACGGCGCGCCGATGGTACGCCCGGCCGGCCACCGTAGTGGCGGCCACCGCCGCCACCACCGCCAGCAGCGGGCCCCGCTTGCTCGCGAGGGCGGTCATCAGGGCCGCCCCGACCAGCGTCCACAGCAGCAGCCGGCTGTTCCCCCGCAGCCGCAGCTGCGCACCGAACGCGCCGGCGATCGCCAGATACAGGCCCCAGGCCGCGGCGGGCAGCGTGGTGCCGGCGCTCCACGCCAGGAGGAGTCCGGCGGTCGGCACGAACAGCACCCACCGCCATCGCAGGGCCTCTTCGACGGGCCGGGTGAGGAACCAGGTCGCGGCACACCACCCGACGACCGGGTAAAGCCCCAGGATGACGCCCTTGAGGGCCTCGGGGTACTCGGCGGCCAGTCCGCGGTACACCGCCTGGCACGTGATCACCGCCAGGCCCACCGCCACGACGCGGAACCCGCTCAACCGCCTCTCCGAGAGCGCCCGGGGCCCCCACATGCGCACCGTCGCGACCAGCGCGAACGCGGCCGTGACGTCCATGGCGTAGAACGGGTCGACGCCCACCGTCGCGTACGTCCTGCTCAGCAGGAAGAGCGGCACGAGGCAGGCCGCCCAGAGCAGCCAGCCCGCGCCGCGCAGGCACACGGCCAGCACCAGAACGGAGACGGCACATACCGCGGCGAAGACGGAATAAAACTGTGGAGTGAAGTCGAAAACGCTCACAGCCCTCCCTTTCGCCGACTTCGTCGATTCATATCACGCCGGCCAGAAATACCGGCTCCGCGCTGGGGCGCGCCCCTTGATTCCCGCGCTGCATACCGTATGAAAAGAGCGGTTCGACGTGTTGCACTGGACTTCCGCGGAGACCGAGTGCTTCGGTGGATTCATCGCCATTTTCACCCGAGCTCCGCATTCCCGCACCCATGGCTGGAGACAGGGTAATGTTTCGCGTCCGTCCACCTTTTCCGCGCCAATGCGCTGGGCCGACCGTCCTTGTTTTCCGACACAGTCCGCGTCTCGGTGGAATGGGCCGGGCGGCCGAGTTCTTCACCCCCGTTCTCACGAGCCGCTGCCAGGTGCCGGCGGTCATCTCGCTCTCGGCGAGCCGGGCAGGCTCCGACCGGCTGGCCGCCTCATGGTCCGCCAAGGCCTCGGCCACCGCGGCGGCCCTCGGCAGGGCCGCGTACGTGCTGATCGGGACAGCGCCGAGCGCGGTCTACCTGCCGGTTTCCCAGTGGGGCCTGCCCCTGCTGCGCGATGTGCTCCTGGTCCTCCTCGCCAGGACCACCGGCTCGACCACGGTCCTTCATCTCCATGGCGCGCAGTTGCCGGCCCGGCTCGCCGCGAGCCCCGTGCTGCGCGCGTCGCTGGGCGGATGCCACTGGATCGTGCTGAGCGAGGCGGTGGCGGACCGGCTGCGTGCCAGCGGCTGCCGTACGGCGTCGGTCACGGTGCTGCGCAATCCCGCGCCCCCGGCGGCCCCGCCCGCACGCGAGGCCGCCCCGTCCCGGGCGCTGCGCGTCGGCTGGATCGGCACGATGAGCCGGGTCAAGGGATTCGACCTCGTCTGCGGTGCGGTCGAGGCGCTCAAGGGGCAGGGACTCGGCGTCGAGTTCCGGGTCGCCGGGATGCGGCACGACGTCCCACTCACCCGAATGGCCTGCGTGGACGAGGACCTCGGGGTCCTCGACCTGTCGGAGGCCCTGTCGTTCTGGGCGGAGGTCGACGTTTTCGTCCTGCCGGCCCGCTGGGTCGAGGGGCTCCCCTTCGTCCTGCTCGAAGGGCTCCAGTCGGGCTGCGCCGTCGCGGCGACCCCGTCACCCGGGAGCGCCGAGCTGTTCGGCCAGGGCTGCGTGGAACCGGTCGAGGCGTCGGTGGAGTCCGTGGCCGGATTCCTCAAGGCGTGCGTGGACGACATCGACGACATCCGACGGCGCCAGCAGAAGGCCTGGGAGGAACTGCGGCCCCGGTACGAACCGGCCAGTGTCACGGAGGAGTTCGTGCGGTTCTGGCGGAACCTCGGCCTGACCCGGCATCGTTGACGGAACGGAGACCCGGCATGCCGACCACCCCGCCGCTGGACGAGAAGGCGCCGACCGGGCCGAGGGGCCCGGGCCGGCCGGTGACGGTGTGCGGGTTGCCCGTACACCCGCTCACCCTTCGGGAGTCGGTGGCGGCGGCCGAGACACTGATCGCGGACGGCGGCCCCCACCAGCACGTCGTACTGAACGCCGCCAAGATCGTGCAGGCGCACGACGACCCGGAACTCGCGGGCATCATCCGCTCGTGCTCGCTCGTCAACGCCGACGGCCAGTCGGTCGTGTGGGCGGGCCGCCTCCTCGGCAGCCCCCTGCCCGAGCGGGTCGCGGGCATCGACTTCATGCTGGCCATGTGGCGCAGCGCCGCCCGCAACGGATACCGGGTCTACCTCCTCGGCGCGGAGCCGGAGGTGGTCAGGGAGACCGCCCGCATCGCCGCCCGGCAGGGCGTCGACGTCGTCGGACACCGGGACGGCTACTGGGACGAGGCCCGGGAGCCCGAGGTGGTGGCGGCTGTCCGCGAGGCCCGCCCGGACCTGCTGTTCCTCGCGGTGCCGAGCCCGCGCAAGGAGCACTTCCTCGCCCGCCGGCAAAAGGAGCTGGGCTGCGCCCTGGTCGTCGGCGTCGGCGGCTCCTTCGACGTGGTGGCGGGGCTGCGCAGCAGGGCACCGCGGTGGATGCAGCGGGCCGGCCTCGAATGGTTCCACCGCCTGGCCCAGGAGCCGCGCCGCATGTTCCTGCGCTACGCGGTGGGCAACACCCGGTTCGTCGCCCTCACCGCCGCGCACTGGGCACGGCGGCGGACCAGGTGAGACGGGCGTACCGGTCACTGAGACGTCCCTGACTCGCCACCCGCCGATCCCTTAGGGGATGTCACAGCTCGGCAGCAAAGCCGGTCCCCTCGCCCCCGGCCCGGCACGCGACCCTCCGGGACCAGGTACGTTCGAGGACGTGGCTGGATTCAGGATCGGACGCGGCCGGGACAACCGCGCTCAAGCTCGACCGCAGCAGACGCCGTACGGACAGCAGGCGCCCCAGGGCCCGTCGTACGGCTACCCCTCCGCGCCGCAGCGGCAGTACGGCGGCGCACAGCCCTACGCGGGCGCACAGCCCCAGGGCGGTCATCCGCAGTGGCGGGCGCCGCAGGGCCAGGGCGAGCCGGAGTACTTCGGGGACGGGGGCGGCCAGGGCCACCCCGTGACCGCGGACCCGTACGCGGCCAACAACCCGGGCCACACCCAGGCGTTCTCCGTCGGCGAGGACCCGTACAGCCAGGGCGAGACCTACCGCGCGGGCCAGACCTCGGCGCCGCCCATCGGCCCGCGGCTGCACTGGAAGGACCTGCTGCGGGGCGTCGTGCTGTCCCCCGGCCAGACCTTCCTGCAGATGCGGGACTACACGATGTGGGCGCCGGCCCTCATCGTGACCTTCCTCTACGGCCTGCTGGCGGTCTTCGGCTTCGACGGCGCACGCCAGGACGCGATCAACGCGACGCTGTCGAACGCGATCCCGATCGTCCTGACGACGGCCGTGGCGTTCGTCCTCAGCTCCTTCGTCCTGGGCGTGGTCACCCACACCCTGGCCCGCCAGCTCGGCGGAGACGGCGCCTGGCAGCCCACGGTCGGCCTCTCCATGCTGATCATGTCCATCACGGACGCGCCGCGCCTGGTCGTCGCGATGTTCTTCGGCGGCGACGCCCCCTTCGTACAGCTCCTGGGCTGGGCGACCTGGGTGGCGGCGGGCGCGCTGCTGACCCTGATGATCTCCAAGTCCCACGACCTGCCGTGGCCGAAGGCGCTGGGCGCGTCGGCGATCCAGCTGATCGCGATCCTGTCGATCGTGAAGCTCGGCACCTTCTAGCGCCTGCTGGGGCACTGGCCGGCGCGGGGCGCGGAAGGCCGCCATCCCCGCGCCCCACGCGAGAGGGCCCCGGCGCGTGCTTGGGTTCCAGCGGCGCCGGGGCCCTTTGACGTAGGGCGGCCCCTCAGGCGTCCAGTACCTGCCCCGCCCGGGAGACGACCGGAGGCTCGACACTCCAAGCTGACTTGACTCGATGACGGTAGTAGCCTGATCCCTGCTTTGGAGGCAGGGGAGGCCCGATCTTGGCACGCAGGGTGGGGATCTACACCCGCATCTCGCGGGACGACGAAGGCGACGCCCTAGGTGTCGCCCGGCAGCAGCAGGACTGCGAGCGTCTAACGGACCTACGGTCGTGGCAGCCCGTGAAGGTCTACGAGGACAACGACGTGTCCGCGTTCAAGCGCAACGTCGTGCGCGACGAGTTCGAACTGATGTTGAAGGATCTCCGCGCCGGCCTCATCGACGGCATCGTGGCCTATGACCTCGACCGGCTCGCCCGACAGCCGAGGGACCTGGAACGCCTCATCGATATCTACGACGAGCGCCCGCGGCTGTTGTTCGCCACCGTCACCAATGACATCAACATCGGGACGCCGGACGGCCGCACCATGGCGCGCATCATGGTCGCCTTCGCCAACAAGTCGTCGCACGACGCCTCGCGCCGCATTAAGCGGAAACACTTGGAGTTGGCCCAGCAGGGGAAGGACAGCGGCGGGCCGGCGCCGTACGGATGGCGGAAGGACGACCGGACCAAGGTCGACCCGGAGGCGGCCAAGGCGATCCGCGAGGCACAGCGCGAGATCCTGGCCGGGGTCCGCATCGGGACCATCCGCACGAGGTGGCAGGAACAGGGCTTGGGCAATCCCCGTGAGGGCACCAAGCGCATGGCTCACCATCACGTCGAGCACATCCTGACCAACCCCCGCTTGGTCGGTTACCGGACCTACCACCGCGAGATCCTTTACGGCGACGACGGCCAGCCCGTCATGGGCGAATGGGAGCCGATCAACACGCTTGAAGAGTGGGAGGCGGTGTGCGCAGCGATCGCCGAGCGGAAGCAGAAGCGCCCCGGAAAGTCGCTCGCCCGTAAGTACCTGTTGTCAGGAATTGCCCGGTGTGGACTGTGCAAGACCAAGATTCGAGGCCAGATCAACCAGCGTTGGAAGCCGGAGTCGAAGGCAGCCAGGTTCACCTATCAGTGCTCTGTGGTGAACGGCGGCTGCGGCAAGGTCGGCCGTACCGGAGAACCCGTCGACCGGCTGATAGCTCAACTCGTGTTGGAGGAGCAGCGCGCGCGAGCGTCGGTGACGGGTGTGCCTGCTGACCAGCGATGGCCGAACGAGGCCGAGTTGGAGCAGGTGAACGCAGACATTGCCGCACTGGTCGAGGCCGAGCGGACGAAGCAGATCACCGTGTCCACCCTCTTGCAGCTCCTGCCGGCCAAGGAGCGGGCACGGGACGAGCTGAAGTTGGAGCGAGCCCGGTTCTACAAGGAGCGGAAGCAGGCGGAGGCCAAGGGCGAGACAGCGAACCTGACGGTTGACGACTTCTTTGGGCTGCCGATCGAGCGTCAGCAAGAGATCGTGCTTCACAGCCTATCCGCAGTCATCATCCACCCTGCCGGACGTGGCAAGCGCGTCTTTGATCCCTCGCTGATCGAGCCAGTTTGGCGGTAGGAGCTACAAGTGCTTCCGCCTGTGTGACCGCTTCACGACAAGGGGTGAGCGAACCTCTAAGCTGCGCCTTGATGACCACGTCGTTTGTGGTCAAGGGGAGGGGATCATGAGACGGGTCTGGCTTGCACTCGCATGCTTGGCGGCCACCACAGCTCTGACGGCATGCAGCAACAATGCTGAGCGCGACAAGTCTGTGGACGACATAGCCAAGGCAGTCCGTGACTTGCAGAGCGCAATGAAGGACGAGACGAAGGCTGTTAAGTCCGGCGATGCTCGGGACGAGGTCGAGAGCGTGCAGCTTGTTGCGCAGGTAGAAAGCAACAAGCTCTCGAAGCTCTCGCAACGCGCACCCGCCGAAACGCAGGACTTCGCCGACGCAGCAGAGGCATGGGCTAGAGCAGTCGCGACCTCGCGTACGGCCATCCTTGAGCAGGCCGACGAGTCCACCAGCACGGCCGCCATGATGAATGTTCGTCTGGCGACTAGGACGATGGACGCCGAAGCAGCGGACCTACACGTGGACCCGTGGCTCAAGCTGGATCAGTACTAGAGGCGTCCCTGCAACACGAGCGCCCGACGTGTCCACTCCTCATCCCGTTCGGGAGCTCGGCGGAGATGCATTTGGATCCACTCCTCCGTCGTCATGACCTTCCGCTCCGTCGCGGGGTCTGTCAAACGAGCGGTGTAACTGGGGTAGTTGATGGTTACTGACGGGCCGCTGAAAGTCGGCCGTCGAAGGTGATGTCGAAGGCGTTCAACGCGGTCTTCCAGCGCATGGTCCAGCGGGCCTGGCCCTTGCCGGTGGGGTCGAGGGACATGATGGCCATGTAGACGCACTTCAGGGCGGCCTGCTCGTTGGGGAAGTGCCCGCGGGCCTTGACCGCTCGCCGGATGCGGGCGTTGACCGACTCGATCGCGTTGGTGGTGCAGATGATCCGGCGGATCTCGGTGTCGAACCGCAGGAACGGAGTGAACTCCTCCCACGCGTTCTCCCACAGCTTCACGATCGCCGGATACTTCCTGCCCCACGCGTCGGCGAACTCCGCGAACCGGTCCAGGGCGGCCTCCTCGGTCGGAGCGGTGTAGACGGGCTTGAGGAGCCTGGCGATCTTGTCCCAGTCCTGGCGGGCCGCATAACGGAAGGAGTTCCGCAGCAGGTGGACCACGCAGACTCCCCCTGTCAACCTTCCGGTTTGTGGATCACGAGGCGTTTGTTCTTTCGGCAGGGTTGCGCGCATGCCAAGGAGCCGAGGGTCGATGACGTGATCATCCCGCGGCTTCAGTCAGACGGCCCAGGATGTCTTCAGGCTGTCAGGTCGGCCTCCGAACGGTTGCCGACGTGGAGGTCGGGGTCGTAGAGGGTGTGGTCCTGCCAGCAACGCCAGAGAACGCGGACCCAACGGGCGCCGAGGCCGCGGATAGCGCGGTTGTGGGGCTGACGGCGGGACCTGGCCTGCTCGTATGCCTCGCGCACCCAGGGCACTTCGCGAGCCATATTGAAGACCCACCAGTCCACCGCGTGGCGCATTCGCTTGTTGGCTGCGTAGCGGAAACGGACCTGCCGGGTGCGGCCGGAGGACCGGGTGACCGGGGCGACTCCGGTCTCGGCCATGAGTGCGGCCGGGGTGGGGAAACGATCGCGGTCCTCGCCCATCTCGGCCAGCAAGTTGCCGCGCAGGAGCGGCCCATGCAGGGGAAACTGAGGAAGATGGGGCGCGTCGGGGTGCGTAACCAGGAGCTCGTCGATCCGTTTGTTGAGGATGCGGATGTGGTCGTTGAGCAAGGCGAGTTGCTCGGCGAAGAGCACGGCGGTCAGCTGCTTGCCGGCGACCGTGCCTGGGGCTGCGGACAGCAGGTGCGTACGCAGTCGTTCCACCAGCACTTCGGGGCGAGTACGCCCGGAGTAGCCGTGACGGCCGGTGAACGCCTTCATCCGCTCAGGGCCGACGCGGCGGGCCTGCTCAGGGCTGGGGTAGTCCTGCAGGAACGCGAGAGTGATGTCGCGGTCGAGGGAGGAGAACAGGTGCAGCACGGCCGGGTGGTAGGACTCGAGGATGGCCCGCAGCTGGTTCTCCAGGTCGCGCTGGTTCCAGACGACGCGTTCGCGATCGCGGATGACGGCCCGCAGCTCGGCCAGCTTCGGTGAGGCGACCGGCAGCGGCCGCCAGTGCCGGTATTCGTGCCGGAGAGTGTCAGCCAGGACAAACGCGTCGAAGGCATCGTCCTTCTTCGGTGCCATCCGGTAGCGTTCCCGCGCTCGCGCGGAGACCTTCGGAGAGACGCAGTAGAGGGTGTGACCTGCGGCTTGAAGGCGCTCGACCAGCAGGCCCTCGCCTCGTTCGATGGCTATCCCGGCCAGTGGTGTGTGACGGCGCAGGTGCCGGTCCAGACGCTCGAGACCGTCAGCGGTGTGCGCGTAGCGCCTTTGGTGCACGACCTGGCCGGCCTCGTCCACAAGGCAGAGCTGCTGATGGGCGTTGCCCCAGTCGACGCCGGCGAAGACCCGGCCTGGATCTGTGGTGTTGGTGGGTAACGAATGGTCCATGGATACCGTCCTGTCGGTCCTGGTCACCGGCTGGGCGGCCCCGCTGGTACCTCATCTCGGCGCTCGAGGCGCGACTCCCGCTGGCCAGTTCGCGGCCCGCCTCCAGCGGGAGGGACTGGTCTGCATGGGGGCCTCGAAGGCAACGCGTCTGCATAGGTCCTCTCCCGCTGGCGCGGTGACCGGCGGGGAATTCCCGCCACCAAGGAGTGTGCACGGATGAGGTCTGCACGATGGTGCGAGGCCAGACCGTCTCCACCGCCTCGGGCAGGCCCTTGAGCCCGTCGCAGACCAGCATCAGCACGTCGCTCACGCCGCGGTTCTTGATCTCAGTGAGGATGTGCAGCCAGTGCTTGGCGCCCTCGCCGCCGTCGCCGGCCCACAGCCCGAGAATCTCGCGCCGACCTTCGGTGGTGACGGCCAGCGCCACATAGATCGGGCGGTTGGCGACCGCGCCGTCGCGGATCTTCACGTGGATGGCGTCAACGAAGACCACCGGATAGACGGAGTCCAGAGGGCGGCTCTGCCATTCGGCCATGCCCTCGAGGACCTTGTCAGTGATGGTGGAGATGGTCTGCCGGGAGACCTCGGCGCCATAGACCTCCGCCAGGTGGGCCTGCACCTCACCGGTGGTCAGGCCCTTCGCGGCCAGCGAGATCACCATCTCGTCGACGCCGGTCAGGCGCTTTGCCGCTTCTTGACGATCTTCGGCTCGAAGGAGCCGTCCCGGTCGCGGGGCACGGCTATCTCCACCGGTCCCACATCGGTCAGCACGGTCTTGGAGCGTTTGCCATTGCGGGAGTCGCCACCGTCTTTGCCCACCGGATCGTGCTTGTCATAGCCGAGGTGGTCGGTAATCTCACCTTCGAGCGCGGACTCCAGGAGCCTTTTGGTCAGCTGCTGCAGCAGCCCGCCCTCACCGGTCAACCGCAGGCCCTCGGCCTGAGCCCGGCTCACCAGCTCGTCGATCAGCTGGTCGTCCACGGCCTTCGCCGACACAGCCGCCACCGACTCGCCTGCCTCGTGCTCGGCCACGTTCTCACTGGTCATCGATGCATCTTCCATGATCGGGAGTTACACCGAACGATTTACAGTCCCGCGCGCTGCGCCGACGCGCGCCCACATGTGGATAGGGCCGGTAGCCATGAGTCGATCACCGCATAGAGCGGCCTGCGGTCAAGGCGATGCCTCCGGCGGGGGATCGGCCGACACCGGGATGGAGGGGGCGCCGTTCCCGACTGCGGGCCCGTAGTGGCGTGCGCGGGGAGCTCCCATCCCGTCCGCCGTCGACCCAGGCGAAGCCGAGCAGACGCGGCCCATGGCGTCCAGGTCGTTCGTACAGTGGCGCGCTCCACCTGGACGCCATGAACCACGCCCGCTCCACGGTGTGTGGGTCGACGGCGGACGGGATGGGAGCTGGGGAGGGTGGTGGGCTGGGGTGGGTGGGGACGCTGGGGCGCGGAGCGTCGGTGGGTGTTCGGCCGTGACCTTCCGTCCTTGTGTCTCCAGATCTCCGATGGCAGGGTCCTGGTCCAGGCAAGCACGGCCCATCCCTGGGAGAGGAAGTCACGATGACTTACGGCTACATCGCCTCGATGAAAACCCAGCCCGGTTCCCGCGACGAAGTCGTCTCCATTTTGCTGAGTGGTGCGGACGGTCTCCGCGAGGCGGGATGCCACCTCTACGTTGTGAGCGTGTCCGACGACGATGACGTGACGATCTGGGTGACCGAGGTCTGGCAGAGCAAGGAGCATCACGATGCTTCGCTGGAGCTGCCGGAGACAAAGGCTGCCATCGGCAAGGCGATGCCGATGCTGACGGGAGAGTTCACCAGGCAGGAGCTGTCTGTTATGGGCGGGCTGGGACTTTAGACGTTGTCAAGACCTGCATCAGTTCCTGACACCAACGGCTGACACCAACAAGCACGAATAGCAGCGGTCGGTGCCGGACCTCAGCGGACGATCGACCGAGGCGCAGGGACCGTTGGTCGACCTTGATAAGCCCCTGTGATCGACCTGATAAGGATGAGGCCGCAGGTTCAAATCCTGTCAGCTCCAGGTCGAGGAGGCCCCCGGTCAGATTTGGCCGGGGGCCTTAGCACAGCCGAAGCAACGCCGGGTGCGAAGGAAGTCCAGGTCAGAGCGCTTCCGTGTTCGGCTTGGCCGATTCTCCCAACCTATGTACTGGAGGCAAGACACTCCACGGGAAGTTGATCCAGTCGTCCGTGCGCTTCCAGACGTACTCGCACTTCACGAGCGACTGCGACTTCTCGTAGATCACCGCGGAGCGGACCTCGGCGACGGTTTCGAGGCAGAAGTCGTGGACCAGCTTGAGGGTCTTGCCGGTGTCGGCCACGTCGTCGGCGATCAGCACCTTCTTGTCGGTGAAGTCGATCGCGTTGGGGACGGGAGCGAGCATGACCGGCATTTCGAGCGTCGTGCCCACACCGGTGTAGAACTCGACATTGACCAGATGGATGTTCTTGCAGTCCAGGGCGTACGCCAGCCCTCCGGCCACGAAGACACCGCCGCGCGCGATGCTGAGCACGATGTCCGGCTCGTAGCCGTCGTCGGCGATGGTCTGGGCGAGCTCGCGGACGGCACGCCCGAACGCCTCGTAGGTGAGGTTCTCCCGTACGTCGGTCATGTCTGCGCTCACACCTGGGTCCGATGGAAGTTGACAAAGGAGCGGGAGGCGGTGGGTCCGCGCTGCCCCTGGTAGCGCGACCCGTAGCGCTCACTGCCGTACGGGTACTCGGCCGGCGAGCTGAGCCGGAACATGCACAGCTGCCCGATCTTCATACCCGGCCAGAGCTTGATCGGGAGCGTGGCGAGGTTGGACAGCTCGAGCGTGACGTGCCCGGAGAACCCCGGGTCGATGAACCCGGCGGTGGAGTGGGTGACGAGCCCCAGCCGGCCGAGGGAGCTCTTCCCCTCGAGCCGCGACGCAAGATCGTCGGGCAGCGTGATGACCTCGTAGGTGCTGGCGAGGACGAACTCCCCGGGGTGCAGGATGAACGGCTCGTCGCCCTCCGGCTCGACGAGCCGGGTGAGGTCGATCTGCTCGACGGAGGGGTCGATATGGGGGTATTTGTGGTTCTCGAACACCCGGAAGTAGCGGTCGAGCCGCACGTCGATGCTCGAGGGCTGCACCATGCTCGGATCGTACGGGTCGATGACGACCCGCCCCTTGTCGATCTCGGTCCGGATGTCCTTGTCTGAGAGAAGCACGTCCCGAGAATACGCAAGGCGCGCGGACTCGCCCCAATCGTGACGACTCCGCGCGCCCGTGACGCCTACCGCTACCTCTTCCCCAAAACCACCGGCACCGCACTGCGGAGCCTGGCACAGCGCGGACACCGCACGAGCCGGCCGGGCCCGAGACGCTCGGCCTGCTGCATCGGGAACGAAGCGGTACTGAACACGTGCCCCTCGGCACATCGGACGACGGTGCGCTCCATCAAGTCCTCTGAGTCCCTTCCCCAAGAGCCTTCGCCGTCACGTCCTCGACGGACGGCGAAAGCCACATTACGGGATCAAAGGGACGGCTCTCCAGGCGGCACTCCGACCGCACAGGACACCTCTCCACTACCCCCACCGTACGCCCCAACTCCTGCCACCCGCAGCCCCGTCCATCCCCGGATAACACCTGCGGACCCCACGGCTGCGACACCGGGGGTCCGACATGAGGTAGAGTGAGCGAGCGTTCGGACACCGGGCTGAACCGGCGTCTTACGCGGGTGTAGTTTAATGGTAGAACATCAGCTTCCCAAGCTGAGAGCGCGAGTTCGATTCTCGTCACCCGCTCCAGAGAGAAACCCCAGGTCAGCGGCCTGGGGTTTTGTTGTCCGGTCTCGGCGGGCCGAGTCGCCCCGCCGGGGTCCTGACCCAGTGAGCCGGGGCTCCCGTCGCCCCGGCTTCCGGCCCGTCGGCGGAGTTGCAGGCCGTCACGCACCATCGCGGCGATGATCTGGACGTGGCGGTCGGCCGCCGTGTTCGACTACTCGTTGTCGTGGTCCAGGCCGCACGGCCAGAAGCGCCCGGCTCCGACGGCTCGACCATGAGCGGCCGGCTGTTTCGTGTCGGGTACGAGTACAGGTCGGCGGGCGAGAACGTCGCCTACGCGTACAACTCTCCCGAGAGCGTCATGGACGGCTGGATGAACAGCTCCGGCCACAGGGCGAGCATCCTCAACCGCGGCTACAAGGAGATCCGCAAGCGGGCGGACTCGTCACGGTACGTCGCGCTGCGGGCGCGGCCGGTGCAGTGCGCCCGCTCGCCCAGCAGTGCACCGCGGACAGCGATGTCCCCCCAGCAGGCCGAAGGCACCGAGGCGAACCATGAGCTGCGGCGAGTCGTGCCGGAACCTGCTGCGGCGCTCGCGAGCAGGCGGCACCTTCCGCATGGGAGGCGGTACCCGCAAGTTCAGCGGAACAACCAGGTCAGCCCCGCTGTCATCAGGTACACGACGACCGCCGCAAGCCAGACCATCAGGCGCGTCGGCCCCGAAGACCTGACCGACGCCCGCTCCTCTTCCTCCCGTGACAGCAGCGCGTCCGCGAACGCCTGCGCGGTCTGGGGTCGTTCGTCAGGTTCAACGGACAGCGCAGCGCGAAGCAGTGTTTCGATGCCGTCCGGAACCCTCAGCTCCCTGGGAAGGGACGGCAACGACGTCGTCGACGCCTGCTGCGTCACAAGGACTGTGCGACCGCCCGAGCCGAACGGCTTGCGTCCGGTCAACAACTCGAACGCGACGACACCGAGGGCGTACACATCGGCTCGGCCGTCGAACCCGCCGGTCTGGAAGGCCTGTTCGGGCGCCATGTACGCGGGAGTGCCGGTGGTGACTGTCAGCCCCGACGCGTCGGCCAGTTGCTTCGCGCTGCCGAGGTCCGCGACAAGTACGGCGGCAGGCGTGCGGCCGGCGTCGAGCAGGAGGTTCGACGGCTTGATGTCGCGGTGGATGACGCCCGCGTCGTGGAGCACCTGAACTGCGTATCCGGCCTCGGCCGCGAGCCGGAGCGCCTCCGCAGGCCGGCAGTGCCCTGTCTTCTCGGCCAGCGTGCCGCCTCGGACGTAGTCCATGACGAAGTACGGCCGGTCGTCCTGGACGCCGACGTCGTGAACGCGCACGACACGTGGGCTGGAAATCCTGCGGAGCAGCCTCGCCTCCGCCAGGAAGCGCTGTCGTACATCGGCGTTCGACGCCCAGTTGTCGGCCAGCACCTTGACCGCGACATCGGTGTCGAGCTCGGGGTCGTATGCCTTCCAGACGGTGGCGAACGAACCGGCTCCCAGCCTGTCCTCAAGGAGATAACGACCTAGCTTCTGCATGTGGCAACATTTTTCCCGGGGCGATGTGGCGGATGCGGCCGGCTGTAGTTGGGCACTTCCGTGCGACCCAGTGGGGTCCAGGTCGGACGATAGCGGGGGACAGCAGGGTGCTCGAGGAGGATGAGCTGACGCAGCTCGTGGCGTCTGCCCAGGAAGGTGACCGGTCGTCCCTGGACCGCCTCCTCGTCAGGCTTCGGCCCACCGTGATGCGCCGCTGCTCCCGGTTTCTTCCACACCACGCCGACGCCGAAGAGGCCGCGCAGGACGCTTTGTTGTCCATCAGCACACATCTGCACGAGTACACCGGGCGAGGGTCGTTCCTCGGCTGGGTGACAGTGATCGCCTCGAACGCCGCCAGGTCCACGTATCGCTCGATGCGCCGACGCGCGGAGGACAGTCATGCCATCGTTCCCGACGGTGTCGACCCACGGACGACGAGCGTCATCGCGGGGACCCGCCTGGACCTGATGGAGTCGCTGGCCGCACTGGAGGAGCGGCACCCGGCCCTGGTGGAGTCCTTCGTGCTCCGCGATCTCGGAGACCTGACCTATCTTCAGGTCGCCGAGATCACCGACGCTCCTTTGGGCACGGTCAAGGACCGCATCCATCAGGCCCGCCGCTTCATGCGGGACCGCCTCGGCGGTGGCCTCTGAGACGCCCCGGCTTCCCGCTCTCACCTGGCATCAGCTCGACCGCGGGCCGGGAGGCCGTGCGTCCTCGGACGATCGTCGTCATCCTGGCGGTAGCCATCGGACTCGGCCTGTTGACCGGCCGGTTCGTCCTGCCCGCGCCCTCTGCTCCGGCCACCCCGACGGTGACGCCAGGCGCTGCGGCGTCCTCGCCGGGCAACGGCTCTCCGACGCCGAGGCCCGCGAGCGGGCCCGTGACGAACCGGCACTTGTTGACAGCGGCCGAGTTCAGGAAGGTTGGTCTCTCCAAGCGCATCTACGTTCGGGATCGCGTCGGAGACGGCAACTACGCCAACGCGACCTGCACCGGCGAGAAGACCCTCGGCGAGACGCTGGGGTCGTCCGACGCGCACTTCCGCGGGTTGGTGACGACCAAGGACACAGGCCAGGGCGACCCCACCGAGGCGGCGAACATCGACGATCAGGTCGCACGCGAAGTCGCCGACGACGCCGGAAGCCGCGCACTGGCTCAGAACTACGCGCAACGCCTGCTGTTGGAGGAGGTGCCGTGCCAGAGCGAGCCCGCCACCCACTGGATCTACGGGCCGACGCACACGATCGACGTCGCTGCGGACATCACCGCGAGTTGGATGGGTGTTTACGGCGGCGACCTGAACACCACAGGGACCGCACCACGAGGCAAGGAGCCGTGTGGAGGCGTCGCCATACTCCGCAACGGCTCGCACTACGGGGTCCTGGAGGTTGATGCCTGCCTGGACACGGCTGCGATGACGCGGATCGTCCGCGCGGCCGTGACACGGCTCTGAGGCCACCACCGCCCCACCAGTGGACGTGACATACGTCACATCGATCACGGTAGATCGCCATCCAACATCTCCCGTACCTCCGGCATCTCCCAGACGTATGACGACGCCAACCGCGTCGCGACCAGACAGGAGATGAGATGTTCGACAACCAGGCAGCCCGCAGGCAGTTCGCGCGTCGCGGTCGTACCGCAGGAATAGCCGCCTCCGTCGGTGCCGCCCTCATAGCGGTCGGCATCGGCGCGCTTCCCGCCGCCGGCGCGGACACGAGCTCCGCGAGCCGGTCGGCAACCGCCCTTGCCGCCGCTCCTGCCGCACCCGGCCTCGGCTCCGCCGGCCTGATGCAGAGTGAAGACTTCTTCCAGCAGGGCCTGGCCCCCGTCCGCGCGACGGTGGACCTGACCGGAAAGCAAGCTCTCTCGGCATGCTCCGGCGAGGAGACGATGCGAGAGCTGACCAAGGGGCAGGCCGCCGCCTATGCCGACGTGACCTGGTCCTTCGACACCAAAGGCACCTCGCTGACCGAATCCGTCGCTGACGGTTCCACCGACACATCGGCGGCCTCGTACGAGAAGCAGCTCGACAAGCTGGTGCGCGGCTGCCAGGACGAGCCGCATGGTCACTGGTACTACGGCAAGGGGCACACGATCACCGTCAAGGCCGGCGAGGGCAGTTGGTACCCGGCCTTCAGCGGCGACGGCAAGGTTACCGGCGGCGTCGCGGTGATCCGCAGCGGCCACAGGTTCGGCATCGTCGAACTCACCGGTCAGCCCAGTGACGACCCCGGCTACATGGCGGGCATCACCGCCGGTGCCGTCAACCGGCTGGCCGACTGATCTGGTCCGGGCGGTTCCGGGAGCTGCTCGCGTGGGTGCTGCCCCCGGCCCTGGAACCGTCCGGGCAAGCCGATGAACGTCTGGTCGGGGTTCGGGAACCGGTGGCGTCGGACGGCGGTCGCGGGCCGCGAAGCCGTGTTACGAAAGGCCGAACCAGTTGCCTTCCGGGTCCATGGCCCGGCCGGTACTCGGCGAAGGGACGGTCGGTGAAGCATTCGGCCGGTTTCGGAATGCCGGCGACCAACAGGGCCTCGGAGGTGGCCCCCGTGTCCTCGACGTGGAAGCCGAAGCGGTTCATGCCGGCCGGGGTGTCACCGTCGAGCTGGTGCTTGAGCCGGGTCGGCATGGGCTTTCCAGCCCTCCGCAAACCCGGATGTCCGCCCGATGAGCCCCCGCCGAGGCGACGCCGGACCGGGTGACTGGCCGGGCTTGGCACCCCGTTCGTGCTTCTTCGCACGTACCGCGCGTGCCATGAGTCGTTGGAAAGGGCCGCCGAGTTCCCGCCAAGTCGCGTGACGTCTCTCATGAGTTAGGCCCGTTTCACGGACCTCGTGCACCGGGCATCGTTGAAATGCCGGACCCACCGGCGCGCCGGAAGCGACGAGGTGCACAGATGCCCGAGACAAGGCCGGAACCGATCGCGACCTTCTGCGGGAACTGCAACTGCGGTTGTCCCCAGCTCTTTCTCGACCCGGACGCACCCCAGGACAGGCGCGTGCGCATCACCGACGACTTCGGGCAGCAGGTGCAGATGAGCGAGGAGCAGTTCGCCGACCTCGTCGCCCAGGCCAAGGCCGGTGCCCTGGACCGGCTGACCGCGACCCCTGCGTGATACCCGTGCACTGGCGGGGGAGCTGCGGCGGATCAGGTCCCGCGGCAGGCGGGCGGGTGGTGCCGCTCCGCGTGTTCCTCAGCGTTTTGATCAGCGGCGTCTGCGTAGACGCCGTCTGACCTCCGCAGCACCAGGGCCTCTGAGGTGCGACTTGCGAGGACCGAGACCGTTTCCTCGGCACTCGTCCGGGACCCGGCATCCGGCCATCCCTCCTCCGCCCGGTCGGCGCAGTTCCGCAATCGCGTTCGATCCGGGTGGCGGGGAAGTCCTTCACCGCCACCGCAGGCCGGAACCCGCAGGGCCGCGGCCCCGACGTCTGGCAGCGTCCTAAGGGCCGGCGCTCCAGCGGCACGTTTTCCGGACCGCTGCTGTCACGTTCCCTCCCGGCCTGCGCGCACCGCCACCGCGAGCGTCTTCACGGCCCCGCTGTGTTCGAAGTGCAGGGTGAACGCGACGAGGTCACCGGACTGCCAGCCGGCCTTCGCCGGCACGGTGACGTCGAGGCTGTCCGGGGACATGGCCAGGCTGTCGCCGGCTGGGACGGTGGCCGAGGCCACCGTCTGAGCGGAGGCCGAGCGGCCGCCGGTCATGCGGTGGCGGCTCAGCGCGATGGCACCGTCGGCCTCGGTGCACGTCACCTTCAGCAGCCGGTCCGCCGAGCCCCCGCTGTTGGTGATCCGGAAGAAGGCCGCCGTGTCCCGGTTGTCGCCGTAGGGCAGGAGCACCCGGCTCTCGGTGACCGCGATACGGGCCGGGCTGCCCGCATTGCCGCGGCGGCCACCGGGGCCAGATGCTCGGCCTCGTCCAGCCATGCGATCAGCGAGGTGCGGGCACGGGCCACGCGCGAGCGCACGGTGCCCACCGGGCAGTCGCTGACGAGGGCCGCCTCCGCGTAGGGGAGGCCCACCATCTGGGTGAGGACGAACGCCTCACGGCGGTCGTCGGGGAGCGTGTCCAGCAGTTCGGTGAGGGCGACGCCGTCGTCGAAGCCGGGCAGGCCGCGCGGCTGGGTGCGTTCGGCGGCCGACTCCCAGTCGTCCGTGTCCGACAGACGGGGGCGGGAGGAGCTGTAGCGGATGCTGTCGATGAACGCGCGGCGCGCGATGGAGAGCAGCCAGGTGCGGGCCGAGGAGCGGCCTTCGAACCGGTGCAGGCTGCCCAGGGCCCGCAGGAAGGTGTCCTGGGTCAGGTCCTCGGCGCTCTGGGGGTCGGCTCCGAGGTACGTCACGTAGTGGCGGACGTCTCGGTGCAGGGCGCGTACGAAGTGATCGACGGCGTCGGGGTCACCGTTGCGGGCGGCGAGCGCCCATGCCGTGATCGATTCTTCTCTCAAGTCCGTTCTCGACTGTTCGCGCGATGGAGCCAGGGCAGGAGTGATCACCTGGTGTCTGTCCTTCTCGGGAATCAGGTAGCCGGTGTCCGGCCGGCGCGCGCCGCAGGGCAGCGGGCAGCACGGCGGAACCGGTGAAGGGGTGGACGGCCGAGCGCGGGAGCGCATGGCCGGTGCCCGAGGCGGAAAGCCGACAGCTCGACGGCTGTGGGTACAGGGGCCTCGGGGAACCGGCTGTCGTCAGGCGACAGCGACCCCGGCGGGCGGACCCCGAGAAGTGATCGCGTGGGAGAGGAGAAGGCGGAGCGGCGCCCGATCCGACCTCGCTCGGCGGGCGCGGATGCGCGGCCGGTGCGGCGGCACGGGCAACCGGAACAGCAGGCTCAGCGGTGCGAAGAGCCAGCCGGCGAAGGCCCGCAGGATCCGGAAGGCGGCGCGTTCGCCGTGGGCCAGCCACAGGCCGCACAGCAGCGCGGCCAGCAGGTGGGCGGCGAGCATGCCGGTCGCGGACGTTCCGCCCATGTCATGACCAAGGGAGGCTGTGGACCCCATGTGGTCCATCGCGCCCATGTGGTCCATCGCGCCCATGTGATCGATCGAGCCGGTGGAGCGCATGGAAGCCATGGAGTGCGGGGCCTGCATTCCGTGGTTCATCGAGCCCATCGGCCCCGACATGGCGTGATACCCCGCGCCCGATCCCGACGGCATCGGGCCGCACAGGAGGTAGGTGGCCCACTGCCGGGCCAGCGATGCCCCACCGGGCGGTGCCGGGTGTACGACGGCCTGGGCGAGAGCGAACGACGAGTGGAGTACGGCCTGGGCGGCCACCATGACGCAGACGACGGGCAGCGGTCCGCGTTCCCGGTCGGACAGCCGCCAGGCCGTACCGCCGGTCGCCACGGCACCCGCGGCCATGGCCCACCAGGGCACCGCGGTTCCCGACATCACGATGTGGCCCAGGGCGGCGAGCAGCACACAGGTGGCCGCGAACACCGCGGCCCGTACCGTGCGAGAACACCACCCTGTCGTCATGGCGGCCCCATCCTCGCATCCGCGCTTCCATGGTCACCGGTGGGTACGAAAACCGATCTGATGCGCCCTCACACCCTGCCATGTGATCCAGGCCACAGCAACAGCCTGGAACTCGCCCGTGGTTGGGCCCGACCTCTCTCGAAGCCCCGATGCTTTCCGGGCAGGAGGAGGAACGGTGGCCGCTGATCAGAGTCAGCCCCAGAGCCCGGTCCGGACGGCGGCCGGCAGCGGCCCGCCGCGAGCCACCGGCGCCATGACCGCACTCCTGACCTGCGCGATGGCCTTCTCGATGATGCAGCTCTTCCTGCTTGGCGCGCTCGGGCCGAGGCTCGTGGGCGACCTGAAGGTGTCACCGACCGTGCTGGGGCTGACGACCACCGTCGGCTTCGGCACCGCGGCGGTGCTCTCGCCGGTGGGCGGCCGTGTGGTGGACCGGCTGGGTCCACGCCGCTGCCTCGTCGCGTTGCTGCTGGTGTCGGCGGTGGCGCTGGCGCTGATCGGGTCGGCGCCGGGCGCCGCGTTCCTGCTGGCGGCGGTCGCGCTGGGCGGACTCCCGCAGGCACTGGCGAACCCCGCCACGAACAAGGCGATCCTGGCCGCCGTACCGGCGGAGCGCCGCGGCTCGGTGACCGGGATGAAGCAGTCCGGGGTGCAGCTGGGCGCGTTCGCGGCCGGGCTGCCCCTGGCGGCGCTGGCCGGGGCGGCCGGCTGGCGGGGTGCGGTGTGGACGGCGGCTGCGGCGGCCGTGGTGGCGGCGGTCTGGGCGGCTCGCACCCTGCCCGCCGACCCGCCACCGAAGGCCGCGCCGGCCGTGTGGGTCCCGCGCGGCATGATCGCCTGGCTGGCCGTCTTCTCTCTGCTGTTGGGCTGCGGCATCGCGTCGGTTAACACGTATATGGCGCTGTACGGCACGCGGAGGCTCGGGCTCGGGGCGACGACGGCCGCCGGGCTGGTGGCGGTGCTGGGCATCGCGGGCATCGCCGGACGGGTGGGCTGGTCGAAGGTGGCGGGGCAGCCGGGCCGGGCGGTGTGGCTGCCGGGCGGCCTGGCCGCCGGTGCGGTGGGAGCCGCGCTGCTGCTGGCGGCTTCGGCGTACGCGCACCCGCTCGCTTGGGTGGCCGCGGTGGCCGTCGGCACCTTCGCTGTGTCCGCCAACGCGGTCTCGATGGTCCTGGTGATGCAGCGTGCGGCGCCCGGCCGGGCCGGACAGGACTCGGCGCTGGTCTCGGCCGGGTTCTTCGCGGGGTTCGCGACCGGCCCGCCCCTGTTCGGGCTGCTGGCGGACGCCGGGCGGTACGGAACGGGGTGGCTGCTGGTCGCGGGCGAGTTCATGGGCGCGTGTGCGGTGGCGCTGGTGTGGGCGGTGCGGGACCGGCGTTCGGACGTACGGCGATGAGCGCGTCGCAGCCATGCAGCGAAGTCGGCGTTCCGCGCTGGACCCGGACCGCGCTGGAGTCCGTCCTCGAACGGGCCGCGGTCACGAGCGCCCAAGTCGCGGATCGCTTCCCGCTGTTCGCGGATCCCGGCACCGGCCGGTGGACAACGACGGGCCGGGGCTCGTGGACGGGCGGCTTCTGGGCAGGGCTGCTGTGGCTGCGCGCCCGATATACCGGGGACACGGGCGACCGCGAGGCCGCGGTGCGCTGCACCGACCGGCTCACGGACTGGGTGGACGCCGACACAGCCACGCGCGGACTGATCCTCTGGTACGGCACCGCACTCGCCGACACCTCGGAGGCCGCCGTCCTGCAAGGCCGGGCGGCTCACGCCTGCCGGCACGCGTACGACGGTGAACTCGGCCTGGTCCCCTGGGGCTCGGCGTTCGGCGGCCCCCGCCTCCTGGCCCGCGTGGACGGCGTACCCGGCGTGGTGCCCCTGCTGGCCACGGTGGACGCGCGGGCGGCCGAATCCCACCTACGCCGCCACCTCGAACTCTGCCTCGACGAAGACGCCATCAGCTGGTCCTGGCGGTACGAGCGCCCGGGGAGTTGGACGCCCTGTGACGATCCACCGCCCGGCTGGAGCCGGGGCCCGGCCTGGCTGCTGCTGGCCGTGGCCGACGCCGTACACCACCTTGAGGCCGACGATCTCAAGGACGCCGTACGCCACCTCGCGGACATGCGTGCCGTACCACCGGCAGACGAAGGGCACCCGGAGAGCCCACTCGACACCTCTGCCGCCGCCATCACCGCCGTTGCCCTGCTCAAGCTCGGCCACACGGACAGGGCCGTCGCACTGCTCGACGAGTTGGTCCACGCCCATCTCTCGGCCGACGGCGGTCTCCTGGACGGCTGCTACGACCTCGCCTCCGGTACGGCGACTCGACACGAGCTGATCTGGGGGAACTTCTTCCTCGCTCAGGCCCTTGCCGCGGTCACCGGCCTGATCGGCCCGCACGAAGCCTAGGTGCTTCGGAGCACCCGTCGCGCGACCGAGGTGATGTGCAGTTCGTCCGGGCCGTCGAGGATCCGGGCCGCCCTGCCGGTGCGGAACAGGGAGGGCAGGGCGGTGTCCGGGCCGAGGCCCGCGGCGCCGTGCACCTGGATCGCCGCGTCGGCCACCTGCTGGAGCGTGCGGGCGGCGGCCACCTTGGCGAGGCCCACCTCCACAGGGGCGTCGAGACCGGCGTCCAGCCGTGCCACGGCCTCGTACACAAGCGGGCGGGTCGTGCGCAGGGCGAGCAGCGACTCGAAGACGTGGCGCTGGACGAGCTGGAGGTCCCCGAGCGGGCCGCGCGAGCGGGTACGGGTCATCGCGCGCGAGCGCATCAGCTCGAACGCCCTCCCCGCCTGCCCCAGCCAGCGCAGACACCGCAGAGTGCGGCCGAGTTGCAGCCGCTCGCCCGCGACAGCCAGGGCCTTGCCGCGCTCGCCGATGAGATGGTCGCCGTCGACGGCGACCTCGTCCAGCTCGATCTCCCACTGCCCGCCCGCGCCGAGCACCGGCAGCTCACGGACGACGCGGAAGCCCGGCGAGCAGCTGGGCACCAGGAACAGCGACATCCCTTCGCGGTCCGGCGGTGTGCCGTCCGTGCGGGCGAGTACCGTGACGAGGTCGGCGTCGGCCGCCCCGCTGGTGAACCACTTGCGGCCGCTCACGCGCCATGTGCCGTCGTCTCCGGGTACGGCACGCGTGGTGGTGAGGAAGGGGTCGGTGCCGGGCGTCTCGGGCTCGGTCATGGCGTAGCAGGCCCGTATGTCCCCGGCGACCAGGCGCTCGGCGTACTGCTCACGGACGGCCGGGCTGCCGTGCCGCCGCAGCATCAGCACGTCGAGGAGGGGGGCCGAGCCGAGAGCGGCCGGGCCGTGGTCACTGGCTCCCTCGGCTTCGGCGACATGAGCGTAGGAGCGCAACGGCAAACCCTGTCCGCCGAGCTCCGAGGGAAGCGGCAGCGCCCACAGCCCCTCGGCCTTCGCCTCGTCCTGGAGCCTGCGCATCACGGCGGCGGCCTCCGCGCCGCCGGCGTCCAGAACGGATTCGCAAGGCACCACCCGCCCGCGCACGAACTCCGCGACGCGATCCCTCACCTCTGCCGTCTCCGCCGGGCACTGGGGCATTCCGGTGATGGCCTCCATGCGGGTGTCCGTCACTTTCCTCGAAGTCCGCGGGAACCCGGGCCGCACGCCGTCCGACTCCCTCTTCCGTGGAACAGGTCGGGGGCGACCGTCCCCGGGTTCCCGCGCGTCAGGAAAGGAGAGGCATGGCAACTCCCGCCATACCGGCCGTCGCGCGGACGGCCGGCCCACTCGACGGCCTTCGTCTGGAGCGCTCCGGTCCGCCGGGCCCGGCAGACGGCCTCGTCGCGGAGCATCTGCGACTGCTGGGTGCCGAGACCGACGGCGGCTCCGGCGGCCGGCTCACCGTCACCGGACGCGACATCGGCGGCTTCACCGCCCGCACCACGTGGGGCGAGACCGCAGCCGACGAGGCCACCGCCCAGGCGGCCGCCGGCATCATGGCCGTGCACGGCCGCCGCGACGGCACCCCACGCGGCCTCGCCGTCGACTACGCCGCCACCGCCACCGGTGTCCTGACGGTGCAGGGTCTGCTGGCCGGCCTGCTGGCGCGGGCGCGCGGCCGGAACGTCGCCGAGGTCGAGGTCAGCGCGGAGCGGGCCGGGCTGCTCACCGTCTCCCAGTACCTGGCCGCTGCCGGGGCGGAGGAGGACGAGGCGGCCGAACTCGCCCCCGGCGGGCCGCCGTTCACATCGGCCGACGGGGTCGTCTTCGAGCTGGAGACGCTCGACCCGGGCGTGTGGGCGGCGTTCTGGCGCACCCTGGACGCTCCCGAAGAATCGATACGCCGAGGGTGGCGTCCCTTCCAGTTCCGGTACGCCACGGCCTGCGCGCCCTTCCCACAGGCGCTGCACGAGACGGTGCGGGCGCACTCCTGGGAGCGGATCCGGTACGCCGCCGAGGTGTCCGGCGCCGATCTGTGCCCCTTGCGCTCGCTCACCGAGCGCGCCGCCGAGTACGACGGCGCGGCGCCCTGGGAGCTGACCCCGCACACCACGGCGGCGTACACCCCCGGCGGAGCCACCGCCGTCGACCTGCCCCTCGCCGGATTCACCGTCCTGGAAGCCGGGCGGCGCATCCAGGCTCCGCTCGCCGCCCACCTCCTCGGCCTGCTGGGCGCCGGGGTGATCCGGATCGAACCGCCGGGCGGCGACCCGTTGCGCGGGATGCCGCCCGCGTGCTCGGGCGTCTCGGCGCGCTGGCTGGCCTTGAACCGGGGCAAGAAGGCCGTAGAGGTGGACATCAAGTCCGCAGCGGACCGGGAACTGCTGCGCGGAATGGCCGCCGACGCGGACGTGTTCCTGCACAACTGGGCGCCGGGCAAGGCCGCCCAGCTCGGCCTCGACCACGAGCACCTGACGGCCGCCAACCCGGCGCTCGTCTACGCGTACACCAGCGGCTGGGCCGACCGGCTGCCCGGCGCCCCCATGGGCACCGACTTCATGGTCCAGGCCCGGACCGGGGTGGGCGAGGCCGTACGACCGGCCGACGAGGAACCCGCACCGTCCCTGATGACGCTGCTCGACGTGCTCGGCGGCCTGCTCGGCGCCGAGGCGATCCTGGCCGGGCTGCTGCTGCGGGAGCGAACGGGGCACGGCGTACGCGTCGACTCGTCGCTGCTCGGCGCTGCCGACGTGCTCACCGCACCCAACCGGGCCCGGGCCTCGCAGGGGCTCGACCCGCGCCGACCAGCCGGATTCCGCCGCCCCCTCCCCACTGCCGACGGCTGGATCGCCCTCGCCGACCACTCCGCAATCCCGTACGACGTGCACGACCTGTCCACCGAGCAGGCGCTGGAACGGCTGCGCGACCGCGGCCTGGCCGCCGTCCCAGTCGTCACCGACCTCGCCGACCTGCTCTCCTCCGGCCCGATCAGCCGCGACGCGCACGGCGCCCCCGCCGTCCCGGACCCCTGGAGCTTCGCATGACCGTGGACCTGCACGACCTGCTGCCCGCCGAGCTGCGCCGCACCTGGGCCGTCGACGGCACCTGCCCCGACCTGGACCTCTACAGCCTCTACCGCGCCCGCCAGATCGCCGACCTGCACCGCACCGCGGTCATCGACGCCAAGGGAAACCTCTGTTACACCGCCCTCGACCGCAAGGCGCGATGTCTGGCCGCAGGGCTGTCCGGGCTCGGCATACGCGCCGGTGACGTGGTCGGCATACAACTCCCCAGCGGACGAGGCGCCGTCATCGCCGACCTCGCCCTGGCCGCCCTGGGCGCCATCGCGCTCCCCTTCCCGGTCGGCCGTGGCGGGCGCGAGGCGGCCTCGCTGCTGCGCCGGTCGGAAGCGGTCGCGGTGATCGCCGCCACCGAGCACCGCGGCAACCACCACGCAGCCGACCTGCTCACGCTTGCCGCCGAGCTCCCCGCACTGCGCACGGTGATCGCCGCCGGGCCCGGCGCCCCGGAAAGGGCGGTCTCCTTCTCCGCACTGCTGCGCACCGATCCCAAGTCGTTCGTCCCGGCCCGCCCCGACCCCGACTCCGCCGCCCGCATCCTCGTCTCCTCCGGCTCCGAAGCCGAGCCGAAGATGGTGGCGTACTCCCACAACGCACTGGCCGGCGGCCGCGGCAACTTCCTCGCCTCGCTCATGCCGGACGAGCAGCCGCCGCGCTGCCTCTTCCTCGTGCCGCTGGCCTCCGCCTTCGGCAGCAACGGCACCGCCGTCACGCTCGCCAGACACGGCGGAACGCTCATCCTGCTCGACCACTTCACGCCCGAGGCCGCCCTGGACGCCCTCGCCGCGCACGAGCCCACCCACATCCTGGGCGTGCCGACCATGATCCGGATGATGCTGGACCGGATCGCAGACGGGCACCATCCTACCTTCAGTCCCCCGACGGCTGTCATCGTCGGCGGCTCGCCGCTGGACGAAGCCACGGCCGAGGAAGCCCGCCAGGTCTTCGGCTGCCCGGTCGTGAACCTCTACGGCTCGGCCGACGGCGTCAACTGCCACACCGGACTGTCCGACGAGCCCCTGCGCGGAAGGGGGCCGGGCGTCCTCGCCGGCCATCCCGACCCGCACGTCGCCGACATCCGCATCGCCGTCCCCGGCACATCCGAACTGGAGGAGGCGCCGCGCGGCTCCGTCGGTGAGATCGTCGCCCGTGGCCCGATGACCCCGCTGTGCTACGTCGCCGCCCCCGACCTCGACGCCCGCTACCGCACGGCCGACGGCTGGGTGCGCACCGGCGACCTCGGGCTCATCGAGGAGGACGGAAGCCTGCGGATCGTCGGGCGCCTGAAGGACGTCGTCATCCGGGGCGGGGCCAACATCAGCCCGGCCGAGGTGGAGATCGAGCTGGCGGCACATCCGCTCGTACGGGACGTGGTGTGCGTCAGCGTACCCGATCCGCTGATGGGCGAGCGGCTGGCCGCCTGCGTCGTACCGCGCGGGCAGGCCCCCTCGCTCAAGGAGTTGTGCGCACACCTGGACGCGCGCGGCCTGGAGCGCCGCAAGCACCCCGAACGCCTGCTGCTGCTTTCGGAGTTGCCACTCACTCCGGCGGGCAAGCCGGACCGGGCGCTACTGCGTGGGCGGTGCACCGCACAGACGCAGGAGTCCCTCACACAGGCCGTCTGACCGTACGAGTGCGGGCCGCCCGGAATCCCCGGGCGGCCCGCACTCACGTCACGACAAGCGCGTCAGGAGGAGGCCATCGCCTTCTTGATGGTCTCCGCGGCGTTCTTGTAGACCGCCAGCAGGTCCAGGTCCTTGCCCGGATAGTTGACGATCTCCACCTGCTTGGCCCCCGAGTCGGGCAATACCGTGCCCGACGTCATGTGCACGTTGTCGAGCACGTACGCGGGCTTCTTCTTCTCCAGGTCCGACAGCTGCTTGGCGGTCACGGCCTGAGGGCCGTACGTGCCGCGCAGCTCCGCGCCCGCCATCTTCGCCGACCAGACGGAGAAGAGCTGCGCGACGACGGCCGGCGCCTTGCCGCCCGGCCACGCGGCCTTCAGCTCCTTCTGCAGCATGCCGTACTCGCTCTTGAAGGACGTGTCCCACTTCGTGGCGGCGCTCTGGGTACCGAACAGCTTGCCCAGCCGGGTGACTTCGGCACTCGCCTTGTCCGTGTCGTTGTCGAGGTTGACCTCGACCATTTTCGCGCTCGACCCGGCGGCGTCCTTGATCTTCTTCGCGTACGGCTCGAAGGAGGCGTACAGCACGAAGTCGGCGTCCGCGACCGCCGCGAGGTCGGACGGCTTGGGGTCGTAGTCCGGGGCGTGCTGCACGGACGACGGCACGATGACCTTCACGTCCTTGGCGCCGGCGGCCTTGGCGAGGGCGCCCTCCCAGGTGGTGGTGGCCACGACGACGGGAGCACTGCCGTCCTTGTTCGGGCTCTTGTCGCCGCTGTCGGCCTTGTCAAAGCCGCAGGCGGTGGCGGTCAGCGCGAGGGCGGTGCTCAGGCTCAGTGCGAGGACGGGAGGGACACGGACGATGCGGACGCTGGTGCGCGCCATGAGCGGATTCTCCGTTCGGGGATGAGATGGACGACCAGGACGAGGGCCCCGGCGGTGAGGACGAGCACGGGCCCGGGCGGCCAGTCGAGCTTCAGCGCGACCAGGAACCCCGTGAGGTTCACGGCGACGCCGATACCGACCGCCCAGACGGTGATGGACTTCAGGGACGTGCCCAGCCGCCGGGCGGCGAGCGCGGGCAGCAAGGTCAGCGCGTCGACGAGCAGCGCGCCGGTCAGCTTGAGGGCCCCGGCGACGGACACCGCGACCAGGCCGAGCAGCAGGACGGTGAGCAGATCGACGCGCACCCCGGAGGAGAGGGCGAGTTCGCGGTCGTAGAGGAGGAGGGCCAGATCGCGGCGGCGCCACCAGAACAGGGCCGGTACGACGACGGCGAGCACGCCCAGCAGCCACAGGTCGGACGTGCCCACCGACAGGATCGAGCCCCACAGCAGCGCGAACGCGCCCTGCGCGTTGACCCCGGACACGGCCAGGACCAACAGCGCGGCGGCTATCGCCAGGCTCATCAGCAGGCCCATCGCGCCGGAGAGACCGTCCGGGGTGCGGGCCAGTGGCGCGACACCGGCGCCCGCCAGGGCGCAGGCGACCAGCGCGCACAGCATCGGATCCAGCCCGGTCAGAAGCCCGACCGCGATACCGAGCAGCGCCACGTGCATCATCGCGAACCGCACCGGCATGATGTCGAGCCCGACGATCACGACACCGATCACCGGAAGGCCGGCAGCCGCCAACAGCAGGGCGAAACCGGCCCGCTGGACAGGCACGAGCTGGAGCATCTGCCCGAGGTCGGCAGCGGCAAGGCTGTTCACGCGACCTCCCTCAGCCGACCGGCGGCCATCTCCAGTACCCGGTCGCAGCGGTCGGCCAGTGCCCGGTCGTGCGTGACCACCACGACGGTCACCGGCAGCGACAGCAAGACGTCGGCGGCCTCCTCCTGCCCGGCGAAGTCGAGAGCGGCGGTGGGCTCATCGGCCAGCAGCACACCCGCCCCGGCCGCGACACAGCCGACCGCACGGGCCAGATACATGCGCTGCAGCTGACCTCCGGACAACGTGTGCAGCGGGCGTCCGGTCAGCGGCCCGACGCCGAGCTTCTCCGCCGCCTCCTCCGCCGCGCGGGGTGCCCCGCTGCTGGCCAGCAGCTCGCCCGCCAGCAAGGGGAACCGACCCACCGCGGGTTTCTGCGGAATCCAGGCACACGCCCGGCGCCGCCACGCCCACTCGGCCGCCGTGCCGGTGCCCCGGCCGCCGACCAGGATCTGCCCGTCCGCCTGGCGGTGCAGGCCCAGCACGGCACGTATCAGCGTGGTCTTGCCCGACCCGTTGGTGCCGGTCAGCGCCACCCGCTCGCCCGCCGCGATGTCGAGATCCACATCGCGCACGGCCTCGAGTCGGCCGTGCCGACAGGCGACCTGGCGCATGCGCACATCCAGACCGTCCATCCCACCTCCTGTCCGTTCTCGGAGAGGAGTCGGAAGAGGAGGGCGATGAGTTCCCCGCCGACGGACGTGTTTTGGCGGCGTTGCTCTGCGCCCGCAGGCAAGGTCCGACGCTCGTCGCCGAGCCACCCGCTCCATGGACACCGCGCTGCTCGGCCCGGTGCTCGCCGAACTGCTCCACGGACCGCGCGGCCAGGCACAGCGTGCGGCAGGGCTCGCCCTGCACCGCACCGCCCCCGGCCCCGTGCCTGCCATCGCCGCCCGAACCGAAGCAGAGCTCACACCGCCCGCACGGTCCACCGCGGCGCGCCGCCCGGTCCGGCGGCGGCTCGGTCAGACGGCCGCCACGGCGGCGGTCACCGTCTCGCCGGGCGTCGCCGCCCCGCTTGCCTACGCCTACACCGATGCGCCCGCCCGCTTCACCGTCGTCAGCCACTACCTGGACGAAGACGGGCGATGCCGCCGACCGTCCGACCGGTGATCCAACATGGACCCCGGCGCAGGCGACCGCCACCAGCCCCGGCCCGGGAACGCGGCCCGGTGTCCGGGCCGTACGGTGACGGGTGCGTGGTGGCGGTCGGCGGCGTCAGGCGCTCAGCACCCCGGTGGTCAGCAGGCCGAGCAGCGCCACGCCGATGACGATGCGGTAGATCACGAAGGCGTTGAAGGAGTGCCGCGCCACGAACTTCAGCAGCCAGGCGATGGAGGCGTAGGCGACGACGAAGGAGACGGCGGTGCCGACGGCCAGCGGTACGGCACCGACCCCGGCACCCACGGCATCCTTCAGCTCGTACAGGCCGGCGCCGGTCAGGGCGGGGATGCCGAGGAAGAACGACAGGCGCGTGGCCGCCACCCGGTCCAGGTCCAGGATCAGCGCGGTGGACATCGTGGCGCCGGAGCGGGAGAAGCCCGGGAAGAGCAGGGCGAGGATCTGCGAACTGCCCACCAGCATCGCGTCCTTGAGCGTGGTGTCGTCCTCGCCGCGCTTGTGCCGGCCCATCTGGTCGGCCACCCACATCACACCGGAGCCGACGATGAGCGAACCAGCCACCACCCACAGCGAGCCCAGCGGCCCCTCGACCAGCTTCTTGGCGGCCAGGCCGACGACCACGATCGGGATGGTGGCGTATATGACCCACCAGGCGAACTTGTAGTCGTGGTGGTACCGCTCCTCGCGGTTGACGATGCCGCGGCCCCAGGCGGAGACGATCCGCACGATGTCCTTGAAGAAGTAGCAGAGCACGGCGGCGATGGCGCCTACCTGGATGACGGCGGTGAAGCCGACCACGGAGGTGTCGTCGACCGGGATGCCCATCAGCCCCTCGGTGATCTTCAGATGCCCGGTGGAGGAGACGGGCAGGAACTCGGTCACCCCCTCGACGATTCCGAGGACGACGGCCTGACCGAGGCTGATGGCGCTCATAGGGGTCCTTTTCTGCGGCGGGTGGGGTGAAGCCTGCCTCTGCTGTCCTCGGGCCCGGACGCATGGCACACTCGGACGACGACAGCATTTACACGGTCGTAGAAGTTCTACACGACTGTAGAAGACGGGCGGGAGAACGACAAACCCATGGGCGCCCACACACAGGGACGCGGCCCCAAGCGGGCCAACGGCGTGCGTGAAGCCGAGATTCTCGGTCTGCTGCAGCGGGCCGACGGCGCGCTGACCCCCGGGGAGGTCGCCGAGCGGCTCGGCGACGACCTGTCGTACAGCAGCGTGGTGACGATCCTCACCCGCATGCACACCAAGGGGCTGCTCACCCGCACCCCCCGCGGCCGGGCCTACGCCTACGCCCCCGTCACCGACGAGGCCGGCTTCGCCGCCCGCCGTATGCGCACCGTCCTGGAGGAGCGGCCCGATCGCGAGGCCGTCCTCGCCCGCTTCGCCGACGGCCTGTCCGACACGGACGCCGAGCTGCTGCGCCAGCTGCTGGACCCCGACCCACACCCCGGCCAGTAGGAAAGGGAGCCGCTCGGATGCACGTCGCCGTCTACCTGCCGCTGCTGCTCTCACTCATCGCCCCGCTGGGCGCCCGCCCGCTGGCCGAACGCTGCGAACCCCGCCTCGCCACCTGGCTGCTCACCGCCTCGGCCCTGGTCCTGGGCACGGCGAGCACGATCTCACTGGGCCTGCTGGCCGTGGCGGGTCTGATCCGCATCCCCCAACTCGCCGCCCTGGGCCACTGGTCGGCACACACCGCGCAGCACGACGACCCCGCGGCGCTGTCCGTTTCGCTGGTGGCCGGACTGCTGCTCGGCGGCGCCGTGCTCATGGCCGCCCGGATGCTGTGGCGACGTGCTCGCTCACTGGCCGCCGCCGCATGGGAGGCCGCCTGCATGCCCGCGCGCGACGGCCTGGTCGTCGTCGACGACGACGCCCCGGACGCCTACGCCATCCCCGGACTGCCCGGCCGGGTCGTCGTCTCCACCGGCATGCTGCACACCCTGGACGAGACCGAGCACGACGTCCTGCTCGCCCACGAGCGTGCCCACCTGACCGCCCACCACTACGCCTTCGTCGCCCTCGCGCAGCTCGGCGCGGCCGCCAACCCCCTGCTGCGCCCCCTTGCCACCGCCGTCACCTACACCATCGAACGCTGGGCCGACGAGAACGCGGCCGCCTCGACCGGTGACCGCAAGCAGGTCGCCCGCACCGTCGGCAAGGCCGCCCTCGCCGCCCACCGCACCACGGCCCTCGCCCGCACCGCGGGTGCCGCCCTCGGCATCCTCGGCCGGCGTGGCCGATCCGCCGGCGCCGGCCCGGTCCCCCGCCGCGTGGCCGCCCTCCTCGCGCCGCCGCTGGGACGTCACCCGGCCCTCACCGCGGCAACCGCGGCCGTCCTGACCGCCGCGACGCTCGCCACCGCCGAGGCCGCCCACGACCTCCACCTCCTGCTGAAGACCGCCGGCGCCGGCTGAGCGCTCCGCCAGGCACCGGTGGCTCCGCCGGCGGCTCCGCTGGAACCGGCGGCTGGAAACGCTGAGTTACCGCGAGGCCGGCGTCAACGGCCTGTTGCAGCCTCCGGCCCTGTTCGCCGGGATCAGCCGGTCGGGGAACACCATGGTCGGCGGACTGCTGGGGGCCCGGATCACGAGGACCCCGCCAAGTGCGGCCGCCGAGGATCGACGCCCTGCACCCACCGAAGCTGATAGGGGCGCCCGGGTCCTCGGTTGCCGAGGGACCCAACTGGGTTGACCATGACATAGGTGCGTTTCCTCACGCTTCGAGCAATGAGGGGCGTTTCGTCGAGGCTTGCACGTGCGACCTGTGGAGGACTCATGTACACGACTCGATCCCGTGCCCGTTTCGCCGCCGTCTGCGCCACCACCCTGTGCGTCATGGGTGCCACATCGCTCCCGGCCCTCGCTTCGTCGTCGCCGTCGGCGCTCTCCGCCCTGGACAGGCAGCTCCTGACCGCGGCCCACCAGGGAAACCTGTGGGAGATCGCGACCGGTCAGCAAGCCCAGAGCGCCGCGACCACCGCCTGCGTCAAGCGGGTCGGCGCCCACCTCGTCCACGACCACACCGCCCTTGATGCCGGTGTCGTCAAGACCGCGGGAAAACTCGGCGTGGCACTGCCGTCCGGGCAAACGGCCGAGCAGCTGAGGCAGACCGCCGCCCTCAAGTCCCTTGCCGGGACGCCCGCGTACGATGCCGCGTGGCTCAAGGCCCAGTACCCCGCCCACGTGGACACCCTCGCGCTCATCGACAAGGAGATCGGCTCGGGCACCAACCCGCTCGTGAAGTCCCTGGCCAAGAGCGCGCGTCCGGTGGTCGCACGCCACATCCAGATGGTCAACCACGGCGTGTGCCACGCGTAGGCGCCGCAGTGCGGCGAGTGAGGAGCAGGGCGAGGGCGGCGGCGGCCGCGAGGGCGGCGGCGGAGGCGCCGAAGGCGGTGCGGTAGCCGGCGGTGAGCGCTTCCAGGTGCGGCCGGTGGCCGGCTGCGTGGGCGGTGGTGGTGCCGGCGAGGGTGGCAAGTACCGCCAGTCCGATCGCGCCGCCGACCTGCCGAGTGGTGTTGACCAGGCCGCCGGCCAGACCGGCGTCCTGCTGGGGGACGCCCTCGACGGACAGCGTGGTCAGCTGGACGAAGGCGATGCTCAGGCCCAGGCCGATCAGGATGCTGGGGCCGAGGACGTCGGCGAGATAGCTGCCGTCGGGGCTGATCCGGGACAGCCACAGCAGTCCGGCCGACTCCGTCAGCAGCGCGCCGATGACGGTCGCGGTGGAGCCGATACGGCGGGGGATCCGCGGCGCCAGCGTGGAGCCGAGCATGTTGGCGAAGGCCAGGGGGAGTTGGCCGACTCCGGTTACCTGCGGGCTGGAGCCGAGGACCTGCTGCTGGTAGAGAGGCAGGAAGAAGAACAGCGCGATCCACACTGAACCCAGCAGGGCCATCAGCACGTTGCCGGGGGCCGTCCGGTGCGGAACAGGCGGGGCGGCAGCAGCGGGTTCGGGTGGCGGCGCCTCGACCACCGCCGTGAACAGCGACTCCTTGCTCGGGAACAGGCGGTAGACGTACGCCTGCGAGATGCCGGCCGCCTTCGCCACCTCGGCCGTGGTGGTGCCCCGGTAACCCCGGGCGGCGAAGGCGCCGATCGCGGTGCGCAGCACCGTCTCGCGGCGCTCCTCAGCGGTGGACAGCTGGCGGGACGGTCGTTCCTCATGTGAGTACTCAACCACTCACACTTTTGAGTATCAACCCGTCCACTGCCGACGTCCCTCTCGGCGCCGGGACTTGGATGCCGTGAGCCGCGGACGGCTCACCAGGCCCCACCACCCCTCGGGGCGAAAGGGGCGCCGGTTGCCGCGTGGGCGGAAGCGGCGCGCCAAGCAGGCGGAGTGGCGTGCCAAGTGGGTGGAGGCGGCCCTGAGTGGCGGTGAGGGCCGTCACACAACACCCACGAACCACAGAGAACCCACAGAAAACTCACCCACGAGTGACACACAGGCCGCACACGGTCTTCGGAAAGCCGCGTTAGCGTTGCTGGCCGCTCGATCCCACGTGCGAACGTGGCCAGGCCGCGGCCGAGGCCGCAGGCGCAGTCGACTCAGGAAGACCCGAAATGGACTACTGCTCCTCGTGCCGTCGGCATCTCAATGGCGCCCTGGTGTGTCCTGGGTGCGGCGCCTACGCCCCGGACATCGCTCCCCGAACGACCTCGAGCGCCGTCGCACCGGGACCGCGCGCGGCCATGACCACGGCGGAGGCACGGGAGTTCACCTCCTTCCCCGGTACGCGGCACCCCGGCGACCCCCGCGGCGAGGAGGCGACCCGGCCCGATTCGGACGCGGCCCCGCCCTTCCACCCGTCCGGCGACGTGGACGGCCCTCCCACGGCATCGCAGGGCCGGGCGGCGCGGCGCCGCCAGCTGGCCCGCTGGAAGAAGAACAAGCGGCGGGCCGCGGTCGCGACCGCCGTCGCACTCGTCGGCGGCGGTCTGACCATGACCGCGCTGGACCGGCAGTCCGGCGACCGGGCGCAGGCGGCCACGGCACCGGACGACCGGACCATGGGCGCCGCGGGGGAACAGACCGCTGAGGACGTCCGTCCGAGCGACCCGGCGTCGGCACCGCCCGGCAGGCACCGGTACTCGCCGTCGCCGCGGTCCCCGCACACCGCCTCCCCCGCCCAGCCGTCCGCCACCGGTGCCCCGCGCCGGCAGGGCGTCGTCACCGCGCCCCGTACCGCGACGCCGGACACCCGGCCGGACGCCGCGGCCACTTCCCGTCCCGTAACGACCTCATCCGGTCGACAGCAGACCGCCTCGGCCGTCACCGGTGGTACGGCGTCCAGCGGCACCGGTACGGCGGCGCAGCAGCCCTCGACGCCGCCGCCCCCGCCCCCGCCCGCGTCCACGCCCCCGGCCACCGGCGGGACCGACCCGGGAGCCCCGCAGGCGAACCCCTCGTCACCGGCGGCCACCTCGCCGGCGCACCTCTGTCTGCTGGTGGTGTGCCTCGGCTGACCGTTCGGCCGACGGTCGGCCCGCACGGTCGGCCGCCGGCCCCACGCCTTCCCGCCGTTCGAGCCGGCGCCTCACGCCCTTCCGCCGTTCGAGCCTGCGCCGACGGGGGCGCGGGTAGCGCCGCGAGCGGCTGCGGCGGCCCACACAAGGGCTGCCAGGCTCGCCGCGTGCACGGGGGTGAGGGCGTGGACGCCGCGCCTCCATCCGACGACGGCGAACAGGATGCCGAGCGCGGAGCCCGCCAGTGCCAGCCGTACGGAGCGCGTGGAGACCGCGCGGGCCGCGGTCACCGCACGCAGGATGCGCCACGCGTCCTCCAGACCGTTCGCGCAGACCAGGTCCGCCGACCAGGACGCCCGGGCACCCGGTCCGCGAGGAACCGCGACCGCGATGTCGGCGGCGGCCAGCGCCTCCGCGTCGGTGCCCGAGACCGCCAGAACCCCTTCGCCGTGCCTCTGGAGAGCGCTCACCCGGTCGGCGAGGCGTTCGCCCGCGCCGAGGACCTGGTCGGAGGGGGACAGCAGCTCGCGGACACGCTCGTCATCGGAGAGCCAGACACTCGCTCCGCGACCGCGGGCCGCGGCCAGCACCGGTGCGGCCAGAGGATCCGGGCCGCCCTCCGGCTCCTGGCTGTCGTCCACCAGCACCGACGCGTCGATCACCACGGCGGAGACCCGGTCGAACAGACGCAGTGCCGCGGGGTCGAGCGGTACGACGCCACGCCTGGCCAGATCGCGTCCGACCGCCGCCGCGAAACCCTCCCGCCCGTAGCGGGCGGCCCTGGGCACGGTGGCGAGCAGCGCGTCCGCCGCCCGGCCCGGGCTGCCCGTCAGCGCGAGCACCGAGGCCGCGGCGACGGGAGCGAACGGCGCCAGCCGCTCTTCCCACCGCTCGACCGGCCCGGGCCGCGGATCCCTGGCGCGCAGATGCCGTGCCGGCCGTGTGCCGGGCACACAGGACGGGCCGGGGCACAGGTCCCTCTCGCGCCGCTCCCAGACCTGGCGCCGGGCGCGGATCTCGCCGAGCAGGAGCATCCTGCTCGCGGCGTCCACCAACGGCATGGCCATGCCGTCGCGCAGCCCGTTGACGGTGGCGCTGACCAACGACAGCAGCAGATCGGTCTCGAACGGCCCGATGCGCCGAACCAGGGGCCTGCGCAGTTGCCGCTCCAGCTCCAGCGCGGCCACGGCGGCGGAGACCGGCCGGGGCAGCGGCGGGAGACAGAAGATCTTCTGGACGGCGGCGGCGGTCACCGCGGCGCCGTCGACGAGCAGTTCGCTCGCCACGGCCGCAACCGGCACATCGTCGCCCGGCGTCACCGGCAGGGCCCAGGCGAAGGCCTCGTCCTGTACGCCCTCGGCCTCCTCGACCGCCCTGATCACGTCCAGAATCCGCTCGATGCCGACGTCGCTCTCGTCGAACGCCAGCAGCACCGCACCGGTCACGGCGTTGACCTCGGCCCACCGCACCCCGCTCAGCTCGCGCAGCGACCCGGTCACGGCACGGACCAGCCGCTCCCGTCGAAGTCCACCGTGCTCCAGCCCGCGTATCTCGATGTGCGCCCGTCCGTGACCGGTCCAGACACGACGGCGGTGCCGCCGCGGATGGAGATCGACCAGAGCACGTCCCAGGCGGATGAACCCTCCGGGCGTCCCGGCTGCCGCGAAGACCCCGTGCCGGGCGGCCGACATCCCGGCACGCCCCGCCCAGCCGGCGGCGCGCAGTCCCGCCCTGGTCACCCCGGTCGTCGCACCGCCGCCCGTCCTGACCGCCGCCAGCCCCGCGACTCCGGCCGTGAGGGCGCCCACCCTGCCCAGGGTCCGCGCACCGGTGATCCCCGCGGAGGTCACCGCAGTCAGGGCCCCGCGCGCCTCGCCCAGGGGAGTTGTCCGGGCCAAGCGCCCCGGCAAGGCACGCAACGCGTCCACACTTGCAGCCACGTCGAATGGGTACCCGCGATCCGCCGGGCGGATCAGGCTTTCCCGCAAGTCCTACGGTGACGGAGCAACCGGTCGACGGGGCAACCTTCGTACCGAGCGTGCGTCACGGCCACGCTTAGAGGAGTCCCCCGATGAAGAAGTACGCGACCTACGTGGTGTTCGCCGCACTCATCATCTGGATCGCCTTCCTCGTGTTGTGGATCGCCCTCGATCCCCGCCACGGCGCCGGGCTCCCGTGACAGTTCGCAGGGGCCGGACACCGCCGCGGGTGTCCGGCCCGGCCGCCGTCGAAGGGGCTCAGGTCCTGACCGTGAAGTAGAGCCAGCCGCTCCACGTGCTCAGGTTGGTGTTGTCCTTCGTGCTGTGCACGTACTCCGAGCGCACCCGGAACCGCTGGTCGACCGCGTGGCTGAGGGTCAGCTGCGCCGCCGCGGTGCTGTTCCGGTCGAGGGAGAGGCAACCCGAGGTGCTGAGCGTGTGCCAGGCGCCGCCGTAGTACTCCTGGATCTGGAAGTGCTCGCACTGACCGGACTTGTTCGGCGTCACGGTGGCGGTGACCCGCGGCTTCGCGGTGTGGTGGTAGACGCGGTAGGTGGTGCCGCCGTACGTGGTGCTCGTGTAGTAGCCGCCCAGCGTCTGGGCGATCTTCACCTGGTCGTAGGCGGTGCGGCTCGCCGTGGCCGGGGCGTAGCGGTAGTCGCCCGCGAAGGCCGCGGTGAACGTCGTGTTGCGGGTCGGCTTGTACGTGGCCGACAGGTTGCCGTGGCTGTCCACGGTTCCGGTCTTGACCAGCGTCTTGTTGCCGCCGTAGGGCTGCGCGTAGAGCGAGACCGTACGGCTGTTGTACGTCGTGCCGAGGTGGGCGGTGACGGTGGCCGTCGCGCCGTACGCGTACGAGGACGCGTTGGTGGTGACGGACACGGCCGTCGCGGTACGGGACACCTGGACGATCGCGGACGCGGTGGCCGGCTGGTGGGCGGCGTCGCCCGGGTAGCTGACCGTGTAGGTGTTGGCGCCGCCGATGGACGGCGTGTCCTTGACGGTGATCGTGCCGTCGGCTCCCACGGGCACGGTCCACTTCACGGGCGTCGTCGTGTGCGCGCCGTCCGCGCGGGACACGGTGACCGTCTCCCCGCTGCCGTACGGCGCGTCGCCCAGCGTTCCGGTGAAGGTCAGCGCGGCGCCGCGCGTGGCGGTCGTCGGGGCCTTCAGGGTCAGGGCCGGGGCGTACGGGGAGACCTGCATGCTCGGGTCGGAGACCGTCGGCTCGTGCGTGGCGTCACCCGCGTAGGACAGGTGGTAGGTGAACCGTCCGGCCACGCCTGGGGCATCGGTGACGGTGAACTCGGTGGTGGCCGGGTCGACGCCGACCGACGGGAGCTGCGTCGTCTCCTGGGTGTCCTCGTTGGTCCTGGACACCTGGACCGTGGTGCCCTGCGGCAGGCTGCCGAGACCCAGCTGGCTCATGAGCGAGCCGGTGAAGACCACCGAACCGGGCTTCGCCGAGCTGACCTCCGGCGGCACGAGGGTGGTCTGGAGCCTCGCCACATACACCGTCAGCGAGGCCGTCGCGGCCCGGTGCGTCGCATCACCGGCGTATGTCACCTGGTAGGTGTACGCGCCCGCGTCCTGGCGGGTGTCGCTGATGGTGAACGAGCCGTCGTTGCCAGCGGTGGCGTCGGGCAGTGCCGTGCCGTCGCGGGTGACCTGGAGCGACGCGCCGGCCGGGAGGAGGCCCCTGGTGCTCAGCGATCCGGTGACCCCGTACTGCTGGGTGGGGACCGCGTACTTCGGGGGGTCCAGGGTCAGTTGGGTGTCGCTGAGCTTGGGATCGCTCAGCACGTCGAGGGTGTAGGCCCCCGAGGAGTCCCTGGTGACGGCGTAGAGCGTCAGGCCGTCGGCTCCCCACTCCAGGCCGTCCGGGGCCACGGTTCCGGACGGGAATCCGACGTGGTTCTCCGCGAGCGTGTGCGAGCCGGCGTAGAGGTGGACGCCGGCGGCCGGTCCGGAGGTACTGCCGACCGCGATCGTCCCGTCGGCGTCCACGGCCAGCGAGTTCGGCCCGGAGTTGGACCCGCCGGTGTAGTACACGGAGGGGCTCGCGCCGGCGAGGTCCGAGGTGCGGTAGGCCTGGAGGGCGGCCTGCTGGGGCGCGGCGACAAGCACCGTCGTGCCGTCGCCGGTGACCTGGAACCCGGTCGCCGTGCCGCCGCCGACCAGGGTGTCGGCCTTGGCCGACGCCGTCCCGGAGGAGACGTCGAAGGTGGCCACATGGCTGAGGCTCTGCTGCGGCTCCGCGGCCGCGAGGACACCGCCGCCCGTCGTGAGCAGCGGCGCGGCCGACCAGTGCGACATCGCGGGCTGAGGGGTGGCCGCCGGGTCGGCGGCGGACGGATCCACCGAGCCGATGGCACCCATGCCGTCGGCCGTGTAGCCGTACCAGACCCTGCCGCCCGCCACGGCGACGGAAGCCGGGGCGCTGCCCGTCCCGGTCGGCCAGCGGGTGGACTCGGTGAGCGCCGCCGTGTCGACGGAGGCGACCGCGTCACCGTCCGCCAGCGCCGCGTAGAGCGTCCCCCCGTCGGCGGACAGCGCCAGACCGGTGGCGCCCTGCTCGCCCTCGATGGTGGTGACGGGGTCACCGGACAGGTCGGTGACCACGATGCCGGTCGAGCCGGCGCCCTGGCTGAAGAAGATGTGCTGGTGAGCGGAGTCCACCAGCATGTGGGAGTAATGGGACAGCGGCAGCGCCGCCGTGCTGTCGGCCCAGGCGGCGGAGCCGCTGAGGCCGACGGTGGCAGTGGTCAGCCCCGCGACGAGCGATATCGCCGCCGTGAGGGAGACCTGTTTGAGGCGCATGAAGCTCCCGGGGAAAGAGTGAACAAGCAAGCCGGACAATAGCGGCCGTGCCTGACACGGCTTCACCCGCGGGGCCCCGCCTCGGCCCGGGCCGGTGCGGGCGAGTCACTCCGCGTGGGCCGGGATCCGCATCCGCACCCGGTAGCCCCCGTCGCTCGTCGGGCCGGACTCGAAGGTGCCGTGCAGGATGTCCGCGCGTTCCTTCAGCCCCACCAGGCCCTGGTGGGCGCCCGGGAGGGGGAGGGCCGGGCGGGTCGGCGCGGTGTTGGTGACCGTCACCCCGACCTCGGGGCCGCCGTGCCACAGCTCCACGGTCGCCCGGGCTCCTGGGGCGTGCTTGCGGACGTTGGTCAGTGCCTCCTGGACCGTGCGGTAGAGCGCCCGCTGCGCGGGCGTGCCCACGGTGGGCGAGAGCTCGCCCTTCAGCTCCGCCTCGATCCCGCTGGACGCCACCAGCTTCCGCAGGTCGGCCAGGGTGGGTTGCGGGGTCAGCTCGGTGACGTCGCCGCCGGAGGCGCGCAGCAGCGTGACCATGCTGCGCAGCTCGTCGAGCGTGCCGACGCTCAGGGAGCGGATGGTGCGCGCGGCCTCCCGGGTCTCCGCGTCCTTGGCGGCGATCTGGACGGCTCCGGCCTGGACGGCGATCAGGCTGACCTGGTGGGAGACGACGTCGTGCATCTCCCGCGCCAGTTGGGCGCGTTCGCGGGCGAGGACGGCCTGCGCGTGCAGGGCGCGCTCGTGCTCCCTGGCCTCCTCGATCTCCACCAGGCGTTGCGACAGGTCCCGCCGGGCCTGGACGAGCTGGCCGAGCAGGACGGGGGCGGCGGCGGTCGCCAGGGTGTAGACGAAGTCGAGCAGGGTCCAGGTCCGGCCGAGCCACCCGCCGCGGTCCGGCGGCCAGGGGATCGCCGTGGCGAGCGCCGACAGGATCGCGCACACGGCGAGCAGACGGCGGTCCCGGGACCGCTCGGCCAGGGTGTACAGGGCGGTGATCGGGGCGACGAGGGTGTCCTGGACGAGGGTGGCCGGGAGGGTGAGCAGAAAGACCACCAGCGGGAACCGCCGGCGCACCGCGAGGGCGGCGCAGGCGACGGCGGCCAGCGCCAGGCCGGGCGGTGTGTCGTCGGAGAGGTTGAGCAACAGGTCGAGGGCGGCGAGGGCGACCAGGCCGGCGTCGATCAGGGGCGCAGGTACGCGTTCCCAGAGCTGCCTGCCCTCGAGCCTCGCGGTCGTCCTGGCAGTCCCGGTGGTCCCGGTCATCTCGGTCACCGCCCTTCCCCGTCGGCGTCCAGCAGCCCGGCCCGCTGGGCGAGCAGAGCGGCCTGTACCCGGCCGGCCACGCGCAGCTTGGTGAGGATGGCGCTGACGTGATCCTTGACCGTGCCGGTGCCCAGGTGCAAGCGGGCTCCGATCTCGGCGTTGGACAGGCCCTCCGCCAGCAGTACGAGCACGTTGCGCTCCCGGTCGGTCAGCAACTCGACGCGGGCCGCCTCCTCGTCGACGGGAGCGGGGGCGGTGCCGGGGTAGGTGTGCAGCAGGGTCCGGGACGCCTTCGGGGACATCACCACTCCGCCCGCGGCCAGCGTGCGGACCAGCTGGGCCAGCTGGTCCGGCTCGGTGTCCTTGAGCAGGAAGCCGGCCGCGCCGGAGTGGAGGGCCGTCAGGACGTACTCGTCGGTGTCGAAGGTCGTGAGCATCGCCACGACGGGCGGCTCCGGCAGCCCGCGCAGCTGCCGCAGAACGGTGAGCCCGTCCACGTCCGGCATCCGGATGTCGAGCAGGACGATGTCCGGCCGGTGCTCCTGGACGGCGGCCAGGGCGTCCGCGCCCGTAGAGGTCGCGACGACCTCGATGTCGTCCGCCGCGTTCAGGATGAGGCTGAAGCCGGACCGGACCAGTGCCTCGTCGTCCACCACCGCCACCCGGATCACGTGCGCACCACCCTGCCGCTCGAATCCCCGCTCCTGTCGACCCTAGTGCGCCGCCGCCCGGCGTGGTGTCGTGAGCCCCGCCTCCAGCCGATCGGGGGGTGGATGACCGCCGGTCGGCGGGGATGCCGAGGACTCCCGCCGGGTACCCCGCTGACCAGTGCTTTTCCAGTCTGGAGTCATGACACACGACGCAGTTCTCGTGGTGCCCGCGCCCCGAATGCCGCAGAGCGCGACCGGAGCAGGGGAGAGCACCAACGGAATACAGGAGAGCGGAGCACGCGGGAGCGCCAGGCCCTCGACGGGCCGCCTGATCGGCGTGGACCTCGCCCGCGGCCTGGCCGTGTTCGGTATGTTCGCGGCCCATGTCGGCGCCGACCCGAGCCAGGGCGGTGTCGTCGGCTTCCTGATGGAGCTGGCGCACGGCAGGTCCTCCGCCCTGTTCGCCTTCCTGGCCGGCTTCGCGGTCGTGCTCATCACCGGGCGCCGGGAACCGAAGACCGGGCGGGCCGGCCGCCAGGCCGTCGCCAAGGTGATCATCCGGGCCCTGGTCCTGCTGGCCCTGGGCAGCGCCCTGACCATGTGGGGCACGCCGATCGACGTGATCCTGGCCTTCTACGGGCTGTTCTTCCTGCTCGTGCTGCCGCTCTACCGGCTCGGTTCGGGGCCGCTCGCGGCGCTCGCGGCCGGTACGGCCCTGGTGTTCCCGCAGCTGCTCTACGTCCTCACGCCGCTGGTCGGCGCCGGCGCGTCCCCCTCCGACGGCGAGCCCGACGGCCTCGTCTCCCTGCTGTTCACCGGCAGTTACCCGGCCCTGAGCTGGATCCCGTTCGTCCTGGCCGGCATGGCCGTCGCCCGCCTCGACCTGGCCTCGGCCGCCGTCCGTACGCGTATGGCCCTGACCGGTATAGCGCTCGCGGTCGTCGGCTACGGGGGCTCGTGGCTGGCACTGCACCTCGTCCCCGGGGCCACCGACGCGATCGCGGCCTCCGGGTCGGGCGGTGCGGCCCTGTCGGCCTGGTGGTCCGACAACGCGGGCTATCCGGACGGAAGCACCCCGGCCTGGCTGCTGGCCGCCTCACCGCACAGCGAGACGACCCTGTCGATCATCGCCAACACGGGTGTGGCGATCACCGTCCTGGCCGCCTGCCTCGCCGCCATGGACGCCCTTCCCCGCCTGCGCCGTCTGGCCCGTCCCGCCATCGCGGTCGGCTCGATGTCGCTGACGGCGTACGTCGCCCACATCGTCGCCATCCAGCTCCTGGACATCGACATCGACGAACTGCCCGGCCCGCCGCTGTTCGTCCTGCTCGCCTTCATCGTGGCCGTCGGCGCCTTCGCCACCGTCTGGTCCCGCTTCTTCCGGCGAGGGCCCCTCGAACGGCTGATGAGCGGGGTGACCGGGATCGCCCGGTACGTTCCGTGACCCGGTGACCGCCGGGCAGATCATGCCGAGTCCGCCCGTACGGGCGGGCTACCGCCGGGGCACGGCTCGGCTGGTCGCGGCGCCTGAGGCGTCCCCGTACGGCGTCGTCCGTCAGCTCACCCCGAGCCGACGGACGACGCCGTTCCCCCTTCTCGCCGTGGTGGCCGGTGGGGGAACCCGGCGGGACGCGGGCCGGGACGGTCAGTCCCGGTCCGTCTCCCTGAGCCGGTCGGCATCGCAGTAGTCCTGGTGCCAGTAGGGATACGGCAGCGGCGGCCTGCTGACCGCGTCCAGGGCGGCCCGCTCCTCGGGCGCGAGCGACCAGGTCGTCGCGGCCAGGTTGTCGGAGAGCTGCCGCTCGTTGCGGGCACCGATGACGACCGACGTGACACCGCGCCCCTCCAGCACCCAGCTCAGCGCCACCTGGGCCGGGGACACCCGCCGCTCGTCCGCGATCTTCCGCAGGACGTCGATGGTGTCGAACGTACGCTCAGGATCGACCGGCTCGAACCAGCCCACCGCCCGCCGCGTACCCGTCGGCGGCGCGGCGCCCCGCTCCTGGTGACCGCTGAGCAGGCCGCCCGCCAGCGGACTCCACACCATCACGCCCACGCCCTCGGCCTCGGCCATGGGCAGCAGCTCCCACTCGACCTCGCGAGCGGCCAGGCTGTACTGGATCTGGTGCGAGGCGAACCGCTCCAGGCCTTGCCGCTCGCTGGTGGCCAGGGCCCGGGTGAGCTGCCAGGACGTCAGGTTCGACGCTCCCACGTAGCGCACCTTGCCGGACCGTACGAGGTCGTCCAGCGCCCGCAGGGTCTCCTCCCACGGTGTGCGGCCGTCCCAGCCGTGCGTCTGGTAGAGGTCGATGTAGTCGGTGCCCAGACGGCGCAGACTGGCCTCGACCGAACGCACGATGTGGTGCCGGGACAGCCCCCGGTCGTTCGGGCCGCTGCTGCCGTCCGGCATCTGCCAGCGCACCTTCGTCGCGATGATCGCGTCGTCGCGCCGGCCGGCGAGGGCCGCGCCGAGGACCTCCTCCGCCTGTCCGGCGGAGTACATGTCGGCCGTGTCGAAGAAGTTGACGCCCGCGTCCATGCTCAGGTGGACGAGCCGCCGGGCCTCGATGGTGGTGAGCTGGCCCATGTGCTGGAAGCCGTGCCGGCCCCCGAACGTCATGGTGCCGAGGCAGATCTCGGAGACCTGTAGGCCGGTACGGCCCAGATAGCGCATACGCATGGGGATCGCCGCCCTTCCGGTCTCAGTGCGCGTCGGCCACGACGGGCTCGTCGGCCACCGGGGCCCCGGCCACGGCGGTCTGCCCCGGCCGCAGGAACGCGATGGCGGCGAGGCCGGCGGCGAGCAGCGCGGCCGCCGCGGTCAGCAGGCCGTTCTGCACACCGTGGAGGACCGCGGCGGGTCCGCTGCCGCCGGAGGAGGCGATACCGGCGGCGGCGACCGTGGCCAGCACCGGGGTGCCGACGGTGACGCCGAGCTGCTGGCCCGTGTAGGCGAGACCGGTGGCCAGGCCCTGCTCGTGGTCCGGCAGGCCCGAGGTGGCGGTGATCATGTAGCCGACGACCGCGAGGAGGTGGCCGAAGCCGCCCGCGGCGGTTGCCACGAGAAGCAGCGGCATGCCGCCCTCGGTGTCGAGGAGGAACAGCACGGCCGTGCTCGCCGCCTGAAGGAGCAGACCGTAGACGAGCGCCCGGTGCACGCCGATCTTTCCGATGATCCGGGCCGCGAACGCGCCGCCGAGCACGGCGGCGACGCCGAGCGCGGAGAAGGTGAAGCCCGCGTTGAGCGGGCTCATCCCGCGGACCCGCTGCATGTACAGCGTGAGCAGGAAGACCATGCCGGTCATCATCGCGAAGGTGACCAGACCGGTGGTGTTGCCCCAGCTGACCGTACGACGGCTCAGCACCCGCAGGTCGACGAGCGGGGAGGCCACGCGCGACTCCACGGCGAAGAAGGCGATCAGCAGCACCACGCCGGCCGCGAGTGCGAGCAGGGTCGTACCGGCGCTCCAGCCGTTGCGCTCGGCCGAGGTGATGCCGTAGATGATCGACAGCAGGCCGCCGGTGACGGTGACCGCGCCGAGCACGTCCAGCCTCGGGGTGACCTCGCTGCGGCTCTCCTTGATCAGGATCGGGGCGGCGATGGAGGCCACGAGGCCGACCGGGACGCTGATGAACAGGGTCACGCGCCAGCTGGTCAGATCGGTGATGACACCGCCCAGCACCACGCCGGACAGGAAGCCGAGCGACAGCAGGGCGCCGTTGATGCCCAGCGCCCGGTCGCGCTGCGCGCCCTCGGCGAAGTTGGTGGTCAGCAAGGACATCGCCGCCGGGGTCAGCATGGCGGCGGCGACGCCCTGGGCCGCGCGCGCCGCGAGCAGGAAGCCGGGGCTCGGAGCGAGTCCGCCGGCCAGGGAGGCGACCGTGAACAGGGCCATGCCGACGATGAACCAGTTGCGGCGGCCGTAGAGGTCGGCGGCCCGGCCGAACAGCAGCAGAAGACCGCCGGACGGCAGGGCGAACGCGGTGACCACCCACTGGAGGTCGCTGAGCGCGAACCCGAGGTCCTTGCCTATGACGGGGAGCGCGACGCTGAGGATGGAGAAGTCCAGTGCGAGCATGAACTGCGCGCCGCACAGGAGGGCGATGATGAGCCACTGACGCGTGGTGAAACGCACCTTGGCCGGCGAGTCGACGGGATCGTAAGTCATGCCGCCAAGCTGGCAGTTGGCGCCTTGCGGCGGGGAGCCTGAATTTATCCTGGGTTTATGACACCCAGCCTCAACGCAGTACGGGAGCCCCGTCGACGCGAGGAACTCAAACACTTCCTGCGCACGCGCCGGGAGCGTCTGACCCCGGAGGACGTGGGCCTTCCCCCGGGAACGCGCAGGCGCACTCCCGGCCTTCGCAGGGAGGAGGTCGCGATGCTGGCCGGCATCGGGGCCTCCTGGTACACCTGGCTCGAACAGGGCCGGGACATCAAGGTGTCCGGGCAGGTCCTGGACGCCATCAGCAGGACGCTGCTGCTCGATCCCGTGGAACGGGACCACCTCTACCAGCTGGTGGGCATGAACCCGCCGCAGCGCGCGGCGGACGACGTGTCCGACACCGCTCAGCTGACGGCGCTGCTGGAAGGCTGGATGCCGAGTCCGGCGTATGTGATCGACCGGTGCTGGAACATCGCGGGGACCAACCGGGCGGCCCGGCTGGTCTTCGGGTTCCGCGAGGGGGACGCCAACTGCCTGGTGGCCTTCTTCACCAACCCGGCGTTCCGGGCACGCCACCGCTACTGGGAACAGGTCGCACCGGGTCTGGTGTCCGAGTTCCGCAGGGATGCCGCCCGCTACCCCGACGACGAGGAGTTCACCCGGATCTCGCGCCGACTCGGCGAGGAGAGCGCGGAGTTCGCGGAGCTGTGGGCGCGCTACGAGATCACGGCGACCCACCAGGGCGTGAAGGCGATCGACCACCCGAGGGCAGGGTGCCTGATCTTCGACCACTCGGTGCTGGAGATCCCGGACCGTCCGGGTGTCCGGCTGATGCTGCACACGGCGCGGGCCGGCACGGACACGCGCGAGAAGGTCATGGAACTGCTGGGGCGGGACGAGCGGAAGGGGCGGATGTCGCTGGTCGAGGCAGGCTGACGCGCCTCTGGGCGACCCAGCGGCGGGGTGGTGGAAGGCCGGGCAGCGGGGTGGCCGGGGCGTGGCCGGACGGCCGGACCGCGGGGGTGGCGCAGGCGGGCGGGAGGCCCTGCTCGAGAACGACTGAAGACCCGCAAGAGGCAGAACAGGGTGTCACGACAGGGCTCGCTTGAATGACAATGCTCTGATACATATGTGCCACGGACGGGACGCGAACCGCGTCCTGCTGTCCGCCGCGCCCCCGTTCCCGTGAGCAGAGGAAGACCCGTGGTCAACAAGAGCAAGGTCGCAGTAGCCGGTGCCGTCGCCGCGGCGACGCTCGGCGTCGTGTTCGCCACCCCTCCCATCGCCACGGCGGAGGTCGCTCCGGTGAGCTCGGTGATGCTGACCCAGGGCGTCACATCGGCCCCCTTCAAGATCAGGGCGAACGGCAACCGCAAGGTCCTCTACCGCAAGGCGGTGGTACAGCCGGGCGCGTCCACGGGCTGGCACTACCACCTGGGCGAGGAGATCGCGGTCATCAACTCCGGCACGTTCACCCGGATCGACGGCTCGGACTGCTCGGTGAAGAAATATGGGCCGGGCGACGCGCTGGTGGAGCCCATCGGCCCCGACACCGTCCACATGGGCATCAACAACGGCACCGAGCCCGTCGAGTTGTACGTCGTCGACGTCCTGCCCACGGACGCCACCGCGCCGACCGTGCCCGCGCCGGACCCGGGCTGCGCCACGAACGGGCTCACGACGGGCGGCCGGGGCAAGTGATGCGGCTGCCTCACCCCCTGGGCATCTCAGGCCCCTCCCTCTGGCTGCCCGCCGGCCGGCAGAGCGCGCGGGAGGCCGTCGAGCGGGGGCTGGTCGACTCCGAGACCGCCGGGGAACTGGGCTATGCCCAGCTACCGGTGGCCGACCTGGCCCCGCCCGAGATGGCGGTCGAGGCGGGCCGCCACGCACTGACCACGGCGGGCGTGGACGCCGGCGCCGTCGGCCTGGTCCTGCACGCGTGGATCCACTACCAGGGCCACGACCTGTGGTCCCCGGCCCACTTCATCGCCGACCGGCTGGGCGCCGGTGCCGCCGTGCCGGTCGGCATCCAGCAGGTGTGCAACGGCGGCGCGGCGGCCGTGGAACTGGCCGCCGCCCGGCTGTTCGTCGAACCGGGCCTCGGCCACGCCCTGGTGACCACCTCCGACGCGTTCCTCGAGCCCGGCTTCGACCGCTGGAGCGGGGACTACGGCATCGCGTACGGCGACGGGGCCACCGCCCTCGTGCTGCACCGGCTGGAAGACGCCGAGGGCGGACGGCCCGCCGACCTGGTGCTGCACTCCCTCTCCACGGTGGCCGCGCCACGGCTGGAGCGGATGCACCGCGGGGACGACCCGTTCAGCCCGGCCGCCCGCTCACTCGGACCGCGGGTCGACATCCGCCGTACCAAAAAGGCGTTCCTCCAGGCGGAAGGCCTGGAGGCCTTCACCGCGGCCAGTGCCGCGGCACTGCGGTCGGCGGTGGAGTCGTGCCTCGAGGGCGCGGGAATGTCGGCCACGGGCGATCTGCCGCTGCGTTACGTGGTGGCCCCACGGCTGGGCCGCAAGACGGTCGACCTGGCCTATGCGCCGCTGCTGGAGAAGCTGACCGGGGCGGAGCTGCTGCGGCCCGGCGCCGACACCGGGCACCTCGGCGCCGGGGACGCGGCGGCCAGCCTGGCGGAGCTGCACACCCGGCGGATGCTCGGCCCCGGCCAGTACGCGCTGGTGGTGAGCGCCGGCGCCGGTTTCACCTGGTCGTGTCTGCTGGTGAGCGGAGGCTGACCCCACACAAGGGGTCCGCGGGGCGGCGTGCCCCGCGGACCCGTGGACCCGTGGACCTGCCCCGCGTGTGCACGGGGCGGACGGTTCAGCCGGTCGGCTGCATCGCCGACCTGGGCAGCCGGTGCACCAGGCTCTGCACGGCGCTCCTCTCCCGGTGCCGCGCCGAACCCCGGTCGGGCGCCCCGAGCCGCGGCCCGTCCAAGGACGGCTCGCCGCGCAGGATGTCCTGTTCCATCTGGATCAGGAACGGCGAGGGCTCAAGGCCCAGCTCCTCCACCAGCCGGGTGCGCAGCCGCCGCATGACGGCGAGCGACTCCGCGCGCCGGCCGCATCGGTACAGCGCGAGCATGAGATGCCGGTGGAAGTTCTCGTGCAGCGGATGGCGGGCGGTCAGCTCGGTGAGCTCGGGAACCAGCGTGTGGTGCGCGCCGCGCTGGAGATCGGCGTAGATCCGGTGCTCCTCCGCGCACAGCAGGGACTCGTCCAGATGGACGATGCGAGCGCTGAGCAGCTCACCGGCCTCCACGTTGACGAGCACCGGGCCCCGCCACAGTGCCACCGCCTGGCCGAGCAGGTCGGATCCCCGCACGAAATCACCGCACTGGACCGCCGTGCTGCCCGCCGCGGCCAGCAGCTCGTACTCCGCGATGTCGAGCGCGACCCGCGAAGTGGACAACACATAGCTGCTGCCCTCGGTTATCAGAATTTCGTCGGCCACTTCCGCGACGCTCGTCCTGAGCGCCTCTGCGAGCGTGCGACGCACCTGGCCGATATATGTCTGAATCGTGGCGGTGGCCGTCCGGGGTGGATTGCTCCCCCACAACTCCTGCATGAGCGAATTGACTGATACTGCACGGTCCGCGTTGACCGCCAGCAATGCGAGAAGCCGACGTGGCTTCGGTGCCAGGACGACCGGCTCCGACTCTTCGTCGAAGACCGTCATCGGGCCGAGGACATGAATCTGCACCATTCCCCCTTATTGGTACATTCACCCCGCAAGTGGCGGGATGCTCTAACCTCTGCCCCCAGGGTGACGACATGAGCCTCACCCTGAGTGACCAGCCAACCATATCAGGGTCCTGGCTCGAATCCGTTCTTTTGTTTGACGACGTCACCAATGTTTACCTGCGAGAACGTTGGGTGTTACCGATCTCACGGCAGGCGGAAAAAGGAAAGCCACGGCGACCCGTCCCATGGACGTACTCGCCGTGGCTTTCACCGATGTGCAGGCCGTTCCCGAATTACGAAAACCCGCCCGAATGATCAGTGCAAAGACCCCAGAACCGCGATCGCCCGCTCGAGATACTCCTCGAATCTGGCCAGCTCTTCCGGAGTGAATTCAGCACTCAATGAGCCCTCCACGAAGAGTGCCGCCTTGTCGGCCTTCTTCGCGACGGCGCGGCCCGCGCGGGTCGCCCGGTTGACCACGACCTTCTGGTGGAGCTCCGAGGGCTCGCGCACGACCAGACCGGCCTTTTCCAGGTTGGTCAGAACCGTGGCCATCGTCTGCGGTGTGACCATGCACTCCCGTGCGAGCTGTGCCGCGGACATGCCGTCGGAGACCGACAGCAGCAGCAGGACCGAGTACTGGGGCACCGTCAGGTCGAATTCCCGCAGCACGTGGGTCTTGCGCGCGATGAGGGCCTGCTCCGCCCTCTTGATCGTGTGCCCGAGCCGGCCGGCGGCGACCGTCTCCGTCGTGTTCGCCATATCAATAGTCTCGCATACGACAGAGGACGAAGCAGTAGACGTGCCATGGCGTAGCCGTACCGGCCGCCGTCGGCGGCCCCTGCCGGGGGGCCGTCACCGCGTCTTCCGGCGCCGGGTCGGCGGGATGGCGCACGTGAGCCTGGCCGTACAGGTACGCCGGTCCTGCTCGTCGCTGATGACGATCTCGTACGTGGCGGTGTGCGTGCCCAGGTGCAGCGGACGGCAGACGCCGGTGACCTTCCCCGAGCGCGCCCCGGCGTGGTGGGTGCAGGACAGCTCCTGGCCGACGATGATCCGGTCGGCACCCGCGTGCACCCAGGCCGCGAGCGACCCGAGCGTCTCGGCGAGAACCGCGTTGGCCCCGCCGTGCAGCAGCCCGATGGGCTGCCGGTTGCCGTCCACCGGCATGGTGCCGACCACCAGGTCGGGCTCGCAGACGGCGATCTCGATACCGAGGCGCTCCACCAACTGCTGGTCGACATAGGGGGGCAGGACCTCGATGGGGCCCAGAGCGGTCTGAGTCATGGCAGGCCCCTCAGTGCGCGGAGGCGGGCTCGGGCGATGTCGCCGCCGTGTCGCCGGGGACCTCGGCGGACGCCTCGCCGGACGGCTTCCTGCCGGAGAGCAGGCTGCCGACGACCACCGCGCTGACCACACACGCCGCCGCGACGATCCACATCGTGGTGTGCAGACCGGTGGCGTAGGCGTCGGCCATCGCGTTCACGACCCGGTCCCGCACCGCGCCCGCGGGCAGCGACTTGGCGGCCTCGGGCAGCCCGCCCTGGAGCGCGCGGGAGGTCAGCGCGTCGGCGCCGCCCGGGAAGGCGGAGACCGCGCCCTTGTCGAGGGCGCTCTTGGTGATCGCCGTGACGAGGGTGCCGAGACCGGCCATGGAGACCGCGTCGGAGGCGAGGCGCACCGTGTTGAACATGCCCGCGGCCATGCCCATCCGCTCCGGCTCGACGGCGGAGACCGCCGCGCCGTCCAGGATGCCCAGCGAGATGCCGTAGCCGATGCCCAGGAAGAGCAGCGGGCCGACCAGCGCGGCCGTCGAGGCGCCGGGCTCCACCAGGGTCAGCCAGGCGGCGCCGACGCCGGAGAAGCTCAGCAGCACGACGAACAGGACGCGCTGGGAGAGCTTCTGGGCGACCATGCCGGTGAGGGCGGGCATCACCAGCGACGGGCCCGTCAGCAGCAGCAGCACGAGACCGATACGGAACGCCGACATTCCACTCGTGGAGGTCAGGTACGGCGGAAGGACGATCACGAGCGCGACGAAGCTGAAGGCCAGCACCAGGGGCACCAGGCATACGGCGAGGAACTGCGGGCGGGCGAACAGGCCGAGGTCGAACATGGGGTGCTCGGTGCGGCGTTCCACCACCACGAACGCCACCATCAGCACCAGGCAGCCGACGGCCGAGGCGAGTACGAGCGGGTCGGACCAGCCGCGGCCCGGGCCCTCCACCAGCGCGAGGACGAACAGCGCGACGCCGAAGCCGAAGGCGAAGGTGCCGGACCAGTCGAAGCGCGGCCCCCGGTTGGGCTCCGTACGGGGCAGCAGCGGCGCGCTCAGCAGCACCAGCGCGGAGACCGCGGCGAGGACGAGGAAGACCGAGCGCCAGCCCCACAGGTTGACCAGGACGCCGCCGAACATCGGTCCGAAGGCCAGACCGGCGCCCAGGAACGTGCCGAAGAGGCCGAACGCCTTGGCGCGTGCGGTGCCGTCGAAGGCCTGCGCGAGGATCGCGGTGATGGAGGCGAGCGCCGCGCCGCTGCCGAAGCCGGCGATCGCGCGCGCCAGGTCGAGCAGCAGGATGCTGTTGGCCAGACCCGAGACGGCCATCCAGAAGGCGAAGAAGGCCATGCCCCAGGTGAACATCCGGCGGTGGCCGATGCGGTCGGCCAGCGAGCCCATGGCCGCGAGGCTGCTGGACGCGGTCAGCATGTAGCCGTCGACCACCCACTGGGCGGCGGCGAGTGAGCTGTGCAGATCGGCGCCGATGTCGGGGACGGCCACGGACGGGCCGGTCACCACCAGGGTCATGAGGGGGCCGACGACGCACGCCGCGGCGAGCGTGGCCCGCGGGTTGCCGGTGGACACGGAGGATCACCTCTGTCTGTTCGTAGTCAGCTATGAATCAGGGTTCTGGCATAGATTAGTGACCTGAGTACCTCCGGTGTCAATGTCGTATGGCAGAGTTCTGTGTAAAGATGATGGCCTGTCACTCGGCGGCAGGCGCAGCGGACAGCGAAGCGGGAAAGGCGGTGCGCACGGCGATGCGCAGGATCCAACTGGGCGGCTCGCAGCGGACCTTCGCGGCCGTCGGCCTCGGCTGCATGGGGATGTCGTGGGGCTATGACGAGCTGGGCCGGGACGAGAACGAGTCCGTCGCGGTCATCCGGCACGCCGTCGAACTCGGCGTGGACCTGATCGACACGGCGGATCAGTACGGCCCGTTCACCAACGAGACACTGGTCGGCAAGGCGCTGAAGGGATACCGCGACAGGGTGCTGCTCGCCACCAAGGGCGGACTCGTCGTGGACGACCCGGCCACCTACCGCAGCCACCGGGACGGCCGGCCGGAGTATCTGCGGGCCGCCGTGGACGCGAGCCTGAAGCGGCTCGGGGTGGACCATGTGGACCTCTACCAGCTGCACCGCATCGACCCCGCCGTGCCCGTGGAGGAGAGCTGGGGCGCGCTCGCGGAGTTGGTGAAGGAGGGCAAGCTCGGCGCGCTCGGGCTGTCGGAGGCGTCGGCGGACGAGATCGGCCGGGCGCACGCGATCCACCCGGTCGCCTCCGTGCAGAGTGAACTGTCCCTGTGGAGCCGGGAATCCCTGACGGACGGGGTGGTGGAGTACTGCGGGCGCGAGGGCATCGCGTTCATCGCGTTCGCACCGCTGGGCAGGGGTTTCCTGTCCGGGCTGATCAGCGGCCCGCAGGATCTGCCGAAGGTGGACGGACGGCACCGGATCCCGCGGTTCCAGCCCGAGGCCATCGCCGCGAACCGGGCCATCGTCGACCGGGTGCGGGCCGTGGCCGACGGACTCGGCGCGACCGTGGCGCAGGTGGCGATCGCGTGGGTGCTGGCCCAGGGCGAGCACGTGGGGGTCATCCCCGGCACGAAGACCCGCCGCTATCTGGAGGACAACGTCGCGGCCGGATCGCTGACGCTGTCCTCCGAGGCGCTGGCCGAACTGGCCGCGCTGCCCGAGGCGGTCGGCGCGCGCTGAGGCCGCGGACGGCGTACGGAGGTGGGCGGCCCCGCCGGAGAGGGGAAGCCGCCCACCTTTGTCCTTCAGGACGTCACACCGGCTGGCGCTGGGTGCCGGCCATGAGCGTCGCCGGGAGGACGGACCACCCGTGTTCGGCGGCGTACGCCGTCATCACCGGGTTCGCGCCGACCACCGTCGGACGGCCCACCATGCGCAGCATGGTCAGATCGCCCGGGTCGTCCCCGTACGCATAGCAGTCGGCCGGATCGGCGCCGAACTTCTCCAGTGCCTGCTGGACCGCAACGGCCTTCGCGGCACCGAACATCGCGTGCCGGATACCGCCGGTCATGCACCGGTCCGCGTCCAGCTCCGGCTCGGTGCACAGCACCAGGTCCACACCCAGGTCGTCGGTGATCGGGTGCAGCGTCGCGGCCCACGAGCCGGAGACGACCACCGTGTGGTGGCCCGCCTCCTGGTGGCGGCGCAGCCTGGCGACCGTCGGCTCGATGAACGGCGCACCCCGCTCGCGCAGTTCGGCGTACCAGGCGCGGGCCTCGGCGACCAGGTCGTCCCACCGGAGACCGGCGTGCAGCTCGTAGAACTTGGACACCACCTCGACCGGTGTGACGCCCATCGCCGCCAGTCGCCGCAGCGGCTCCACCGTCCGTTCGTACGCGGCGCCCGTGATGTCCCCCTGGCGGCGCATCCGGTAACGCAGCAACGAGAACGGGCTCTTCATGGCGATGAGCGTCTCGTCGGCGTCGAAGAAGGCCACCACCGGGCGGGAGTGGTCGGTGGTGACGTGCTCGGGGGCGGGGGTCTTGGTCATGGCCGGCTCCTCTTGTGTGCCGCTCGGGCGAGCAGGTGCGCGGCCTCCTGCGGTCGCCCGGGCTCGAGCCGGGCCAGCAGATGGCCGTCCGGGCGGACCACCGCCAGGGCCGGCCCCGGGCCCAGCGCCCTGGCCAGGCCCCGCGGGACCGCACGGGTCAGATCGAGCACGGGCGTGCCCTCGGGCAGCGCCCGGCGTGCCCGGTCGCGTGTGCGCTGCCAGTCGGACGGCGGCGTACGCGTGCCGGGCCACAGCAGCACGGTGTGCCGGTCCCGGTCGATCACCGGCCAGCTGCCGCTGCCGGGGGGCGACGTATCGCGCGCGCCCTTCGTACCGGACACCTTCAGCGGCAGCCGGGGGTGGCGGTCCCCGCCGTAGCTGACGGCCGTCTGGCCGAGCTGCGGGGCGACCTTGCGCTGGAACAGTCCCGTCCGGTCGGCGGCCATGAACGCCGCGTCGCGCAGCGCCACCTTCGCGGGCGTGTTGACCAGGCCCGCCTTGGTGAGCAGCTCGGTCGAGCGCGCCACGTCGTGCGAGACGGCCCGGCGCTCGGTGTCGTACGAGTCGAGGATCGACTCCGCGAACTCCCCGAGGATGACCCCGGACAGCTTCCAGGCCAGGTTGAACGCATCCTGCATGCCGGTGTTCATGCCCTGGCCGCCGGCCGGGCTGATCACGTGCGCGGCGTCGCCCGCCAGGAAGCAGCGGCCGGTGCGGAAGGCCGAGGCGATCCTCACCCGCACCCGGAAGGAACCGCTCCACAGCAGCTCCTCGACCCGGCTGCGGCCGGCCGCCCGGTCGTCGACGACCTGCTGGAACATCTCTCGCGGCGGCGGATTGTGCTCGTCGTAGACGTCGTGCGGCACATTCAGGGCGATGCGGTGCACGCCGTCGCCCATCGGGCCGAGCACGATGGCGCCGCTCGGCGCGTAGCAGTAGTGCGACAGGTCCTCGGAGAGACTGGTGGTCAGCCGGGCGTCGGTGATGGCGAACGACACGTCGACCGGCGGGCCGTCGTACGCGATGCCCAGTTCCTTGCGGACGGTGCTGTGCGCTCCGTCCGCGCCGACGAGCCAGCCGGGTTGGAGCTCCTCGATCCGGCCGCCGTCGTGCTCCAGCTTGACGGCGGGCATGCCCTCCGTGTTGTCCAGGGAGGTGAGGCGCACCCCCTCCTCGACGGTGCCGCCGAGGGCCGCCAGCCGCCGGCGCAGCACCCGCTCCGTGTCGTTCTGCGAGATGGTGAGCGCGAACGGGTAGGGCGAGTCCGGCAGCTTGCTCATCCAGGCCGTGGCCAGGCGTCGGCCACGCGAGTAGAACGCCGTCCCGGCCAGCCGGTGGCCGGTGCCCAGCAGGTCGTCGGTCACCCCGATGCGGTCGAGCAGCTCGAGGTTGCGCGGCCAGACGACGTTCGCCCGGGAGTGCGCCGAGTGCCCGCGCCCCGCGTCCACCACCCGTACCTCGACACCGCGCTGGAGCAGCTCGCACGCGACGACCAGACCGACCGGCCCGGCCCCGACGACCAGCACGGACGACTGCTTCCGCAGTTCGCTCACGCCGCCCACATCAGGCCCCCGTTGACCTCGACGACGCTGCCGTTGACGTAGGAGCTGTCGCGCGAGGCGAGGAACACGGCGGTGGCACCGACCTCTTCGGGCCGGCCGAGCCGCCCGGAGAGCAGCCGGCCCCGGTAGCTCTCCCAGGCTCGCTCGTTGGCAGCCAGTTCCTTGCCCATGCCCTCGTCGATGTAGCCCGGGGAGAGGCAGTTGACGGTGATGCCCTTGGACGCCAGCTCGGCCGCCGACGTACGGGTGAACATCTCCACGGCCGCCTTGCTCGCGCTGTACGCGGCGGCCCCGATCGCGGCCCGTCCGGCCACGCAGGACGAGACGTTGATGATGCGGCCGCCGGGGCCCGTCGCCTTGCCCGGGGCGGTCATCGGGGCGATCACGGCGCGCGTGCACAGGAAGACGCCGGTCAGGTTGGTTGCCAGCGTGGTGTTCCAGTCGGCCACCGAGAGCCGCGAGATCTTGCCGTCGCGGCTGACGCCCGCGTTGTTGACCAGGACGTCGACGCCCCCGTACGCCTCGACGGCGGCGGCCATCAGTGCCTCCACCGACCCCTCGTCGGTGACGTCGGTGTGGTGGTAGAGCAGCCGGTCGCCGTGGTCGTCGGCCAGCTCCTTGATGTCGTACGGGTTGCGCGCGGCGACCACCACCGAGGCACCCTCCGCGAGGTAGGCCTCGGCGATCGCCCTGCCGAGGCCCCGCGTGCCGCCGGTGATGACGGCGGTCTGTCCGTCGAGCCTCATGGCTCCTCCATCTGCTGCGTGTGGTGTACGTGTCCGATCGGTGTGCCGGTGGGCAAGCGGGCGCGAGGGGTGCGGCACGGGCGTCAGTACCAGGTCAGCAGCGCCGCACCGGCCGTCATACCGCCGCCCACCGACGCCAGCAGCACCCGCTCGCCGCGGCGCAGCGGCTCCGCCCGGTGCGTGGCGTGCAGGGTGAGCGGCACGGAGGCGGCGACGGTGTTGCCGAGCCGCGGCGCGGTGTAGGCGACGCGCTCCGGATCGATCCCCGCCTCTTCCACGAAGGTCTCCAGGAGCCTGGTGTTCGCCTGGTGGAAGACGAACCGGTCGACGTCCTCCAGGGCCAGCCCGCAGTCGTCGAGCGTCGCGGCGGTCAGCTTCGCCAGCACGGCCAGCGCGTAGTCCCGCACCGCGCGTCCGTCCATCCGGAAGAGGTGCTCCCCCGCTTCCCGGGCCCGCGCGTCCAACGGCGTGCGGGTACCGCCGGCTTCCACGCCGACGTAGTGGTGGAACTCCCCGTCCGTGACCAGGTGCACCGACTGGAGTCCGTAGCCCTCGGGCACCTCGCCCAGTACGACGGCGCCGGCGCCGTCACCGAACAGGCTCACCGTACGCCGGTCGGCCCTGTTCATGATCGTGGAGAACATGTCGGCGCCGACCAGCAGCACATGGTCGCCGTGGCGCCCCGCCCTGAGGAGCCCCTCGGCGACCGAGAGGCCGTACAGGAAACCGCTGCACACGGCGTTGATGTCGAAGGCGGGCAGAGTGGACAGGCCCAGCTTGTGCTGGAGGATCGCGGCCGTGGACGGCTGCGGTACGTCCGGGGTGCTGGTCGCCACGATCAGCGCGCCGAGCCGCCTGCGCGCTTCCTCGGCGACGCCCTCCAGGGCTTCGCGGGCCGCGGGGACGGCGAGGTCGGACGTCGTGGTGCCCGGCTCGGCGTACCTCCGCTCGAGCACCCCCGTACGTTCGCTCACCCAGGACTCGGGCATCCCCGTCCAGGCACTGATCTGCTCGTTGTCGACGACCTTGTCCGGGGTGTAGGAGCCGATCGACAGGACACCGACTGGCATGATTTCCCTTTCCTGTGCTTTCTGCGTGGTGATGGGGGCGGCAGGGGGCGTCAGTGACCCATGCCGAGCCCACCGCTGACCGGCAGCACGGCGCCGGTGATGTACGAGGCCTGCTCGCCGGTGAGGAACCCGACCGCCGCGGCCACTTCGTCGGCGGTTCCGGCCCGGCCGAGCGGCGTCATCGCCAGGTACTGGTCCAGGCGGGCGGGCCGCACCTCGCGCAGCATGTCCGTCTCGACGAGGCCGGGGGCCACGACGTTGACGGTGATGCCGCGGCTGCCGAGCTCCCAGGCCAGGGAACGGGCCAGCCCGACGAGGCCGGCCTTGGCGGCGGTGTAGTTGGTCTGGCCGGGCGAGCCGGTGAACGCGACGGCGGAGGAGATCAGGACCATCCGGCCCCAGCGCCCGCCGAGCATGCCCCGGGCGGCGTGCCGCGCGACCCGGATCACCGACCGCAGGTTGGTGTCGAGCACAGCGTCGACCGCATCGTCGTCGAGAGCCAGCAGCAGCCCGTCCCGGGTGATCCCGGCGTTCGCGACCAGCACCTCGACCTCGCCCTGCGCGGCCGCGACCTCTTTGAAGGCCCGCTCCACCTGGGCCTCGTCGGTGACGTCGCAGCGCACGGCGAACAGCCCCGCCGGGGGCTCGCCGGTACGGTACGTGACCGCCACCCGGTCGCCGCGTGCGGCGAGCGAGCGGGCGACGGCCAGACCGATGCCGCGGTTGCCCCCGGTGACGAGGACGGAGCGGCCCCCGGGCTCGCCGGCGGGCGCGTCGATGGTGGTGTCCGGATGGGATGTCACGCCGGAGTCACCACGATCACCGCGTTCTGGCCGCCGAAGCCGAAGGAGTTGTTCACGGCCGCGCCGATCTCCATCGGACGGGCCTCCTTGGCCACGACGTCCACCCCGATGCCCGGGTCCAGGCTGGTGAGGTTGGCGGTCGGCGGGACGAGGCGCCGCTCGACGGCGAGCACCGTGTACACCGCCTCGGCCGCTCCGGCCGCGCCCAGCAGATGGCCGACGACGCCCTTGGTGGAGGTCACGGCGGGCCCCTCACCGAAGACCCGGCGGACGACCCCGGCCTCGGTGATGTCGTTGAGCGGCGTGGAGGTGCCGTGCGCGTTGACGTGGTCCACCTCGGACGGGTCGACCACGGCGTCGGCGAGTGCCGCCCGGATGGCCCGTTCGGCCCCGCCGCCCGTCGGATCGGGCGCCGACGCATGGTGGCCGTCGGCGGACGCCCCGAAGCCGGACACCCGGGCCCGGATGCGGGCCCCGCGTGCCCTGGCGTCCTCGACCCGCTCCAGCACGAGGATCGCCGCGCCCTCGCCCGCGACGAAGCCGTCCCGGTCGGCGTCGAAGGGACGCGAGGCGGACGCCGGGTCCTCGGTGCGCGCGGACAGCGCGCCGGCCCGGGCCAGGCTGGCCATCGCCGTCGGGGACATGGCCGCTTCCGCGCCGCCCGCGAGGACGATGTCGCAGACCCCGGCCTCCAGCAGCGCGCGGGCGTACCCGATCGCCGTGTTGCCGGACGCGCAGGCCGTGGACACCACCTGGTTGGGGCCCAGCGCCTTGAGGTCCATGGCGATGTAGCCGGCGGTCATGTTGACCGGCCCCATCACCATCAGCAGCGGCGAGACGAAGTCCGGGCCGTCGGCCAGGTGCTTTCCGTGCTCCCGCTCGACCGTGGACCAGCCGCCCAGCGACGTGCCGACGACCACACCGACCCGGGGGCCGTCCCAGGACGCCGGGTCGAGCCCGGCGTCCTCGACCGCCTGCCGGGCCGCCACCACGCCGAAGTGACTGACGGGGTCCATGCGGACTGCGGCACGGCGCCCGAGCAGCGCTCCCGCGTCGAAGCCGGGAACGCGGCAGGCGAAGCCGACGGGCAGTCCCGCGAGGTCCGGATCGGTGGCCGCCGTGGACACACCGGACCAGACCCGCTCGACGTTGGCCTCGACGCCCAGGCCGGCCGGGGTGACCAGGCCGACGCCGGTGACGGCGACGTCGAAGCGTTGCGTGCGCCCCTGAGGGCGCTCGGTGCGTATGGCCGTCATCAGGCCACCGCGGCCTTGGCGTCGATCGTGGCGAGGACGTCGCCGAGGGTGTTGTCGGGGGTGAGCGCCGTCTCGTCGATCTGGACGCCGAACTCCTTCTGCACGATCACGCTCAGCTCGATCAGGGCGAGCGAGTCCAGGTCGAGGCTGTCGAAGGTGGCGGTGGTGTTCAGCTCCTCGGGCAGGACACCGAGCTTGTCGGTGACGAGGGCGAAGAGACGGTCCTGGTGCGCGGACATGAAGGTATCTCCTTGAGAAACGGTGGAAAGGGACGGTTGAAAGGGACGGTCCGGAGTGGAGCGGGTGGCGAAAGCGGCCGGAGCCTGACGGGCGGTCAGCTTCTGCTGACGGCCACCGCGGTGAACGTGAATCCGCCGCCGCCGTTGAGCACGAGGGCGTAACCGCCGGGCTCCAGCAGGTCCGTACGGGCCAGGTCGGCGAGGGAGGCGTTGAGATCGCCGGCCCCCACATGCCCGGTGCCGCGCCCGAGGTCGAGCACCTCCGCCGAGGTGACCTCCGTCAGCGGCGGGAGATACGCCTCCGCCATCGCCTTGCTCCCCAGCCGGGGAATCACGACGTGACGCAGCCGCGGGTCGTCGGCGGCGAGCCCGGCACCGGCCAGGCACTCCTCGACGACGGCACGGATACGGTCGGCCGCGGTCTTGAGGAAGAAGTCGACGCCGTACGCCTTGATGAAGGCGCGCTTGGTGCGCCGTACGTCGATCATCGGACTGTGACCCATGGGCGTCGCGTTGAGCTCGTCGTCGCCCCGGTGCATCACCTCGAGTTCGGCCGCGGCCTTGGTCGCCAGGGAGTGCAGCAGCAGGTCCGGGACGAGCGCGTGCGCCTCTCCCGCTCCCTCGGACGACCCGGTGACGCGGTGGACGAGGACCGCCGTGGCCGCGTCGCCGGCCGCCATGCCGTAGTCGCTGCGCCAGCGGTGCCAGCTCGGCATCAGGAACCGGTCGGCGGTCGTCACCAGCGCGGGCCCGGCGGCCGGGTCGCCCTGGAGGCGGCTCGCGGCCAGCTCGATGCCGATGGCGCCGCCGTTGCACTGCTGGAGCAGCCCGATCGGTACGGCACGGTGGGCGCCGAGCCGCCGGGCCACGTAGTGCGGGGCCGACCAGGCGTCGTGCCCCTGGTGGTGGACGCTGGCGTGCAGCACCAGCGAGAGCGCGTCGGGCCGGGCACCGGAGAGCGTCAGCGCCTGCGCGGCGGCCTCGACGGCCATGTCCGGGGGCGCCGTGTGCTCGCTGACCGGAAGGGCGGTGTAGCCGAGCTCGCGGGCGGTGCGGGCATCGATGTCACCGGCGGCCACGGCCTCCTCGACCGTCTGCCGCTGCTCCGGATACCAGGAGGTGGCGATCAGCCCGAGCGGTGAGTCCAGTCGCACGGGCCGTCACCTGCCGTCCGCTTCCGGGGCCGGTGGCGCCGGAAGTTCGGCGACGCCGACCGTGGCCGTGCAGACGGAGGTGCCGTCCTGGAGGAAGTCGACGGTGAAGCCGTCGCCGCCGTCGGGCGTGACGGAGACCGTCACCGGGCTGTCCAGTTCCACGAAGCGGCGGAACGTGGTGCCGAAGGCGTGCGCGTACCGTCGCCGCGCGGGCGCCCCGGCGGCCAGGACAGCGGCCTGGCGGGCCGCCTCCATGAGCGCCATCGCGGGCACATGGTCCAGGGGGTGGTCGTACATCGCCGGGTGCCGCACCGGAACGTCGAGCACGGCACGCAGCGCGAGCGCGCCGCCGGGGTGTTCCACATCGACCAGCACCACGTTCGCGGTCCGCTCCCGGCCCACCAGCGCGGGCTCCACGGGCTTGCCGGCACGGTTCGGCGGCATGTCGGAGGAGAGCGGAGGTACGTCGCCCCGGCTCTTCGCGCGGTGTGCACCGTAGCCGTCGCGGCTGAGGTATCCGGCCACGATGGTGCTCGTACCGGCCCGCTGCCCGGCGACGACGAACACGCACTCCAGCGTGGCGGCCAGCAGCCTGCTGCCGCGCCGCTTGAGGTCACGGGCGGTGACCTCCACGACCAGCTCGTCCGGTGCGTCGCCACGGGCCCGCAGCGCCCGCAGATCAGTGAACTCGGTGGTCCAGTCGCTGATCAGGAACGATGTGTCGTACGAGACGCCCAGCCACTGGTGTGCCACGACGGTGACCGCCTGGCGGGCGGCCTCCAGCAGGAACAGCGGGTCCAGCAGCTCGGGTCGCTGCGTGTGGTCGTTGTAGTAGCTGTGCGCGCGGGGCGCCTGGACGGCCACGGCGAACGACTCCTCGCCGAGCCGTGCCGCGTCCGTGACGAAGACCTCCATGAGGGCCCGGCGGTGCACCAGCACCCGGTCCATCGAACGCTGGTAGGCGAGTTCGGCCGCGGCCGGAGCGGTCTCCGGCCGCTCCCGCTCAGCAATGGTCATGCCCGATTCCGTTCGTCGGTGGGTTCGTTACGGCGGCCCCTGGGGGCGGGAAAGCGGCGTCACAACCGCCTGAAAAGAGCCTCCCAGCCGCCTCTGTGGGTTCGGCTGAGAACGCCGAAGGGATTGACCGGCGGCTCCGGCGCGTCCGGATCGAGAGCCGCTGGAGTTTCACTGAAGAGGCGGACGGGGCCCGCCGGACATGCCGAAAAGGGCCGCCCCATGAGGGACGGCCCTTCTTCTCGTTCCTTCTGGTTACCTACGGTTCCTTACGGTTCCTTCGCGTTCCCCGGCGTCCCAGGCCTTCGTTCCCTGGCGTTCGCCGGTGTTGCTTGTCGTCCTTCGCCGTCCGCTTCGGCTCAGGACGGCGCGACCGCCAGGACCACCTTGCCCCGCACATGGCCGCTACCCACGAGTTCATGCGCCTGTGCGGCGTCGGCCAGCGGGAACTCGGCGCTGACGTGGACCCGTACCTCCCCGCGGTCCGCCATCGCCACCAGACCGGCGAGGTCGGCGGCGTCGGGACGGACGAACACATACCGTCCGCCCAGACCCGTCACGTCACCGGAGACGGAGGCGAGACGGCCGCCCGGACGCAGCAGCGCGGGCGAGCCGAGCAGGGTGTCACCGCCCATGAGGTCGAAGACCGCGTCGACACCCCCCGGGGCCAGGGCGTGCACCCGGTCGGCGAGCCCGGGACCGTAGGTCACCGGCTCGGCCCCGAGTGAGCGCAGGAACTCGTGGTTGTGCTCGCTCGCCGTGCCGATGACGCGCGCGCCGAGTGCGCGGCCGATCTGCACGGCGAGGGAGCCGACTCCGCCGGCCGCCGCGTGCACGAGCAGCACCTCACCGGGGACGATCCGCAGATGGCGGCGGAGCGCCTGGTAGGCGGTGAGCCCGGCGGCCGGCAGCCCGGCCGCGGCGCGCCAGTCGAGGGCGCGCGGCTTGTGCGCCAGGGTCCGGACGGGGGCCGCGACCAGTTCGCCGTAGGTGCCGCGCTGCATGTGGTCGGCGCGCACGTAGCCGACGACCTCGTCCCCCGGGGCGAACTCGGTGACACCGAGGCCGGTGCGCTCGACCACGCCGGACAGGTCGCAGCCCATCACCATGGGGAAGTGCGACTCGAACCAGTCGTCGATGAAGCCTTCCCGGATCTTCCAGTCGGCCGGGTTGACGCCCGCGTACCGGACCCGGACGAGTACGACGTCCGGCCCGAGCCGCGGCTCCGGGAGGTCCATGAGTTCCAGGACCTCCGGCCCTCCGTAGCGCTGGATGGCGATGGCCTTCACTACAACCCCCTGCTGGAGCAACGACGGTACGCACACCGGGCGATGGCACCCGCCACTATAGCCAGACTTGAGCCAGGGTTCTGCTTCAACAACGGCAATTGACATATGAACGAAGACTCCGACAGAGTCGCGTCATGCTCGTACTGTCCGCCGCAACCGGCAAGTTCGGCACGAACGTCCATCTCGTCGCCGCGGGACCCGGCAATCCGTGCCTGATCATCGATCCCGGGCACGACTCGGCCGACGCGGTCGCCGAGGCCGTCCGCGCCCACCGGCTGGAACCCGAGGCCATCCTGATCACGCACGGCCACATGGACCACACCTGGGACGCCGTGCCGCTCGCCCGGCGCTACGGCATCCCGGCCTGGATCCACCCGGCCGACCGCTACCAGTTCGGCGCCCCTGCCAAGGGGCTGCCGGACACGTTCCCACGCGAGCTCCTCGTCGGCCATCCCGACCGGGAACCCGACGAGGTGCGCGACCTCCCGGAGGACGGCGGCGAACTGGCCTTCGCGGCGGGCCCCGTCACCGTGCTGCACACGCCCGGCCACACCGGCGGCTCCGTCATGTTCCGCTTCGACGGCGACGCGGTCCCGCTGCTGGCGACCGGGGACACCCTGCTCGCCGGCGGCAAGGGGCGCGCGGACGCACCCGGGGCGAGCCCGGCCGGCCTGGAGGCCTCGCTCCGCCTGGTCGCCACCACCTGTCCGGACGACACACGGTTGCTCACCGGACACGGCCCCACCGCCACCCTCAGCGAGACAGGAATCCGATGACGAACACCCCTGAGACCTCCGCGAACCCCACCACCTCCGGGAGCCGTATGCGTACCGTCCGGTTCGAGTCCTGCGGCGGCCCGTCCGTCCTGACCGTCGCGGAGGTCGCCGTACCGGAGCCGGGGCCCGGGCAGATCACGCTCGACGTCGAGTACGCGGGTGTGAACTTCGCCGAAGTGATGTTCCGGCGCGGCCAGTTCCCGGTGGATCTGCCGCACTTCCCCGGCCTGGAGGCGGTCGGCACGGTACGCGCCGTCGGCGAGGGCGTCACCGGCGTGCGCGTCGGCGAGCGGGTGGCCGCCCTCACCCTGGGCGGTGGCGGCAACGCCGAGGTGGTCGCCGTCGGCGCCGAGCACACGGTACGGCTGGACGGCGAACTCGCCGGGCTGGACGGCGCCCTGGCGGCGGGCGCCCTGTGCAACGTGACCACCGCGCTGGGCGTGCTCACCTCCGCAGGGCACCTCGCACAGGGCGAGACCGTGGTCGTCCTCGCCGCCGCGGGCGGGGTCGGTACGGCCGCGGCGCAGCTGGCCAGGTCCCTGGGCGCGGGCACGGTGATCGGCGTGACCAGTTCCCCGGCCAAGGCGGAGTACGCGCGCGGCTACGGCTACGACAGCGTCGTGTCGTACGACGAGATCGAGCGGGAGGTCGCCGAGCGGACCGGAGGGGCGGGCGCGGACCTGGTCCTGGACTCCGTCGGCGGCGCGTTCCGGTCGTCCGTGACCGGCCTGCTGGCGGCGTTCGGGCGCCATGTCGTCTTCGGCAACGCGGCGGCCGAGGACGTCACCTTCGAGGGCAACCACCCCTGGTACACGAACAGTTCGCTCGCCGGCTACAACCTCGGCGGTGTCGCGGGCCGCGCCCCGCACCTGCTCCGTGCCCATCTGGAACAGGCGTTGGCGTCGGTCGCGCAGGGCGCCGTCCGCGTGGATGTGAAGGTGCTGCCGCTGAAGGACGTGGCGCACGCGCACGAACTGCTGGAGACGCGGGCGTCCACGGGCAAGTACGTCCTGGACGTCCGGTCCTGACAACAGCGGAAACCGGAGCCCCCGGGGGTGCCTGCGCGAGCCGGAGTCCGGACAGCCCATCGAGCCGGTGCACGGGCGGGATGCCCTTGGGGCTGGGATCCGGCCTCGGAGCGTGATCGCCGAACCCGGTCCGGACGGCCACGACCGCGGCGCGAAGGTCGTGGGAATGCGCCCGGAGTGAAGGGGTGTCCCCTCGGTGAAGGCGCGGCGCCGTGTCAGTCGGCGCTGCGGTCGCGGGCGAAGAGGCCGAAGGTGGTGGCGGGGCCGAAGCGTTCCCCGAGCGACTGGAGCACACCCGACTGCGTCGACCAGTAGCGCTGCAACTCCACCCGGTGGAAGGCGGGTCGCAGCAGCCCCTGGAGGGCCATCTCGTCCACTCCTTGCCGGACGACGTGGTACTCCGCCATGTCGGCCTCGTTCGTCTCGTCGTAGCGGCCTCTCAGTCGGCGCACCCGGGTGGCCAGACCGCGCCGCAGGTCCCCCTGCCCCAGCCGCCACAGCAGATACGCGCCACGGTCCAGATTCATCGAGACACCGGACCGGCGCGGGTACCACAAGGGATCCTGAACGCTGAAGAAGGCTCCGCCGGGGACGATACGGCGGACGAGGTGTTCCACGGCGCCCAGATAATCGGGAATGTGGTGCAGTACGGAAATGCACACCACGGCGTCGAGCGGCTCCGAGCGGAGGATTTCCTTTCCTTCCGGATCGTGAGTGACCGTGACGCGTGGATTGTTGCGGAAGCGGTGCCGGAGAACCTCCGCGCTAGGCGCGCTCATCTCCGTCACCTCGACCCTCGCCCCGGCCGCCACCAGATGGTCGGTGAAGGTCCCGTGCCCGGCCCCGACCTCGAGGACCCGGCACTTTCCGGTGCGGTCCGTGACCTCACCGACCAGGGTGTGCAGGCCCGAGATCACCCGCTCGCGGATGTGGTGATGCCGGATGTGCGGGGAACCCTTGGCGTAGTCGTGCCCCTCGCTGTGGGCACGCTCTTGAAGTTCGCCGATGGTGGGCCTGCTCAGGATTTCCGTCATGCGGGGACACTATTGCGGCGCCCGCCTTGGAAGGGCGGCCGTCCGGCGGCCGGGCTACGCGATTCATACTTCCGGCCGTAGCCGTTCCGCGCAACGGACGGGATGCCGTTCCGCGCACGGACGGGATGCCGTTCGGCCCACGAACGGGATGCCGTTCCGCATGCCGACCGGACGCCCTTCCACACGCCGACCGAGGGGCGGGCTGCCGCGCCGGTCACACCACCGCACCGAAAGCGCGTTCCGATGCCGCACCGGAAGCTCGTTCCGATGCCGCACCGCCGTCGAGCCCGGTCGGCCCGTTCCGGCCGACTGAACGAAGGGGAGACCCGCGCGGCGCCGACAGCTCCAGTTGATGGACAGAGCGTCAGGAAGCGGTCTGAACACGGGGATTGCGCGACCGGATCGTCACCCTTCGGTCACCACAAAGGGGAGACGGTGATCGAAGCGAGGAAGGGTGCCGATAGGCTGTGCTCCGCTGCGGCTCCCCACCATCACCCGCCCCCGGCGGAGTCATGGCCGGCGGCGGTCGAGCGGTCTCACGGCATTCGTCTCACGGCATGAGGATGTAACAACAGGTGCTGATCGCGGGCCGGTACGAGCTGAACACCACCCTCGGACGTGGCGCGATGGGGGAGGTCTGGCGGGCGTACGACCAGATGCTCGGCCGGCCCGTCGCCGTCAAGGTCCTGCTCACGCAGAACGCCGACCCCACCGCCGACTCCCGGTTCCGGCTGGAGGCCCAGACCGCGGGGCGGCTGCACCACCCCCATGTGGTCGGGGTGCTCGATTTCGGCGAGCACGAGGGCCGGCTGTTCCTGGTGATGGAGCTGGTGGAGGGCGACAGCCTCTCCCGGCTGCTGGCCGACGACGGTCCCCTGCCCGTCGAACGCGTCGCGGACATCGCCGCGCAGGCCGCGGCCGGGCTCGCCGTGGCACACGAACAGGGCATCGTGCACCGGGACATCAAGCCCGGCAACCTGCTCCTCGACGCGGGTGGCACGGTCAAGATCGGCGACTTCGGCATCGCCCGCTTCATGGACGACCCCTCGGGTGCCCTCACGGCGACCGGGCAGATCGTCGGCACGAGCCTGTACATCGCGCCGGAGCGAGCCCTGGGCAAGCCCGCGGGACCCCCCAGCGACGTGTACTCGCTGGGCTGTGTGCTCTACCAACTCCTCACCGGAAGAACCCCGTTCCGCGCGGACACGGCGATCGCGATCCTCCACCACCACCTGGACACCGCTCCCACGCCGCCCCGGGAGCTGGGCGTCTCGCTGCCGCCCGCCTTCGAGAACTACCTGCTGGGCCTCCTCGCCAAGCGCCCCGAGGACCGGCCCACCGCACGGCAGGCCGCCGACTGGTTCGCGACCGGCGCCTGGCGGGGCCGCCCCGAGCCGCTCCCGGCCGTCGTCGTGGAACCGGGGCGCGCCACGGCGATCGCCGTGGCACCGCCGGCGCTCCCCCGCACGGACTCGGGCCCGGCGACGACGTACAAACTCCCCACCGCCACCCCGGCCCCGGGCCACCGGGCGGCCCACCGCCAGCGTCCGTCGGGAGGCCACCGGGAACGCCCCGCCACGGCCGGCCACCGGGATCGCCCGCCGACCGCGGGTCACCGCGACCGCTCGGCGTCCGGCGGGCGACGGGCGCGGCGCTCGGTGCGTGCGCTCCTCACCCGGCGGCCGGGTGCCGTGGGCCTGATCGCCGCGGCGGCGCTGTTCCTCACGGCGATGTTCGTGAGCATGGCGGTGTTCTCACCGGACAGCAGTTCCGCGGAGACCCCCCAGGGAACTCAGTCGGTCCCGGCCACACCGACGCCCTGACCGTGGACCGCGCAGGTCGCCTTCAACGCCCTCGCCGTTCCGGGACATTGAGTTGACCCAAGGTTGACCAATCGAAGAGAAACGGTGGCGCACACCGACTGTAGGTTCACCCGCATGCCCCCACAGCCCCCGCGCCTGCCCGTGCTCCCGTACCGCAGGCCCACGCGCGGCCGCGACTACTGGATCCTCGACGGCGTCCTGCCGAACGTGGACGAGGTCCGGGCCCGGTGTCTCGCCAAGGGCGAGGACGAATGGACCAAGGGGCACCCGTACACCCAGGAGAGCTGGCCGGGGCTGCGGACGATGCCCGGGCTCGAACCGGGCGAGCTCGCCCACGTCGAACGTCTCGTACGCAAGGAGACCGGCGCGCAGAAGCTGTGGCTCGGGACCGCGCCCGGCGGGGGCACCCTGAATCACAACTGCGTCCAGGTCGTCGGCAAAGACGAGGGCGAACCGCGTCCGCACACCGACTCGCGGGCGCTGTGCCGCTACGCCGCGGTGCTCTACCTCAGCCCGGACATCCCCAAGGACTGCGGCACGAGTTTCTACCGGCAGAACCTGCCGGGCGGCGTCCTCGGCGGCAACATGGTGCAGGCACCGCACACCAACCTGGTCGAGGCGCTGGGCACGCGTTATGTCCCACCGGACGCGTTCACCGAGGACGTACGCGTGCCGCAGCGCTACAACCGACTGCTCCTCTACAAGGCCAACATCATGCACAGCGCCACGGGTTACTGGGGAAGCGACCTGGAGGACAAGCGCATGACGGCCGTCTTCTTCTGGATGGCCTGAGCCGCCGCGATCCCCTGGGTCGGCGTCCGCCTGAGGCCAAGGCAGAGCCCGAGGCCGAGCCCGGGTCCGAGGCCGCTCGTCCCGCCGTCCGCGGTCAGCGGGACGGGTCGAGCGGCAGGTCGTCCGTGTACGCGTTCACCGGTCGTACGATCCGCTCGACGGTACGGGCGTCGAGCGCGGCGGACGCGGAACTCGTGCCCAGGGTTCCGCCGGGATGCCAGGTTCCCGTGACGGCCACCCAGGTGTTGGCGGACAGGGCCGGCTTCCCGTACACCCGCACCTTCACGGACTGCGCGTCCGCGGCGCAGCACGAGAAGATGATCCGGGTCAGATACCAGCTGCCGGCCTGCTTGTCGGGCGTGACGAAACCGGTCATCCGCACGCTGCGCCCCTTGATGGCCTGCTTGCGGTCCTGCTGCACACGGGTGGTGAAGTCCGTGAGGGTCATCGGGACCGGCGAGGTCGTGGGCAGCGGATCGAAGTGCCTCTGCTCCTTGACGGCATGGGGCGCCTCGCGGGCAGCGGTGTAGGCGCCGAGGGCCGGCGGCGCGTAGAACAGCAGGCTGAGCACGGGCAGGAACAGCAGCCAGGCGATCCGGGGAGCGCCGGAGTGGTCATGGCCGTGGCCACTGTGACCCTGACCGCTGTGGCCGTGATCGCCCCGGCCCCGGCCCCACACCGCGTCCGCCAGGCCCAGGACGAGCAGCAGCGCTCCCGACGCGATCAGCATCGGCCGCAGCCCTTCCTTGACGTACCTGAGGCACAGGTCGGTGAAGAGCGAGGCGTGCAGCAGGCCGAGTCCGCTGAGGACGAGCAGGATCACCTGCACGGGTCGTTTCACAGCAGTGCCCCTCCGATCAGCGAGCTGCACACGACCGCGACGACGGTCGTCACGGTGGAGAAGCGGACCGCGAAGGCCCGGCCGAACGTGCCCGCCTGAAGCGCGATCAGCTTCAGGTCGACCATTGGTCCGACCACCATGAATGCCAGCCGGGCGGTCGGCGAGAACCCGCTCAGCGACGCCGCCACGAACGCGTCGGCCTCGGAGCACACCGCGAGGACGATCGCGAGCCCGGCCAGGAAGAGCACGGACAGCCAGGGTGAGCCGGAGAAGGTGTCGAGTACGGAGCGCGGAACGGCCACGTTGAAGGTGGCCGCCGCCATGGCGCCGACCACCAGGAATCCGCCCGCGTGCAGGAAGTCGTGCTGGAAGCCGAGCCGGAACTCCGTCCAGCGGCTGTGCCCCGGCTGGTGTCCGGTGTGCCGCACGGCGGGCCGCAGCCACTCCTCGCGTCCCAGCCAGAGCCAGAGCCAGCCCATCACGGCGGCGGTGGTGAGCGAGGCGAGCAGCCGGCCCAGGACCATGGCGGGGCTGCCGGGGAAGGCGACGGCGGTCGCCGTCAGCACGACCGGGTTGATGGCGGGGGCCGACAGCAGGAACGCGAAGGCGGCGGCCGGAGTCACCCCACGGCGGATCAGGCTGTTCGCGACCGGAACCGACGCGCACTCACAGCCGGGCAGCACGGCACCGGCGACGCCGGCGACCGGGACGGCGAGCGCGGGCCGGCGGGGCAGCACCCTGCCGAACACCTGGGCCGGTACGAAGGCGTTGATCGCGCCGGACAGGGCGGTACCTAGCAGCAGGAAGGGCAGCGCCTGCACCACGATGGCGAGGCAGACGGTCCGCCACGCCTGCATGGCCGGCTCGTCCAGCCATCGAACGGTCAGAAGCAGCACGGGACCGGCGAGGACGGCCGGTCCGAACAGCAGCGGCCAGGGCAGGGGCCGCCGACCGCGCACGGGCGCGTCGGCGCTCGCCACGGGGACCGCGACGGCCGGCTCCGCCTCCGCGGCCACTGCGTCTGTCTTCTGCATGGCAACCCCGAATGTCAGATGTTCGGATCGAACATAGCCGGTGTCGAGCCACGCGCCCCGGCAGCCACGCGTCCTCTTCCCCCCGGAGGACGCGGCGGGCGCGTGGACCGCCCGGTGTGACGGCCCCCACAGAGCCGGGCGTGGATTTTGCCGGTCCTAAAGGTTCCGGGCCCCGCCACGCGCGTACCCCCGGGCGTTCGGACCATCAGGAGGTGCCATGCGCATTTCACGGAACGCTGCGGGAACCGTCTTTGTGGCGGGCGCCCTGACGCTGACGCTGACGGCTCTCGTCTATCCCTCGATGCTGGGCGTGCAGACCGTGTCGAGTGCTCCCTCGCGTGTGATCGCCAACACCTCGTGGGGGCCGCTGACCGACGCGGACCGCGACTTCGTCGTCAAGGTACGGGCGGCCGGTCTGTGGGAGTTCCCGTCCGGGGAACTGGCCGTGAAGAAGGGGACGATCCCGGCCGTGCGCACCGCCGGGCAGCACCTGATCAACGGACACGCCAACCTCGACGACACCTGCCGGAAGGTGGCCACGCAGCTGAACATCACGCTGCCGAACCAGCCGAGCCCGCAGCAGCAGGGGTTCGTGGCGACACTGACGTCCGACCAGGGCAAGCAGTTCGACCAGGACCTCGCGAACATCCTGCGTGTGACGCACGGCCAGATCTTCCCGGTCATCGCCAACATCCGCGCCACCACGAAGAACACGCTGGTCCGTCAGCTGGCCGACCAGGCGAACGACACGGTCCTCGACCACATCACGGTGTTGGAGCAGACGGGCCTGGTGAACTTCGACTCCGTGCTGTTCCAGGAGACGACACCGCCGAAACTCCCGAAGAGCAGCATGACCCCGCCCGCCCCTGCGCCCGGCGAGCCCACGGTGATCCTCTCCCCGCCCGCGGGCTTCACCCCGCCTCCGTCGGCCACCCCGTCCCCGGTGCCGACGACGGGCTGACGGTCCGGACCCCGGGTCACGACCACGGACTCACGAACTCACGGATCGGCGGATCGGCGGATCGGCGGATCGGCGGATCGGCGGATCGGCGGATCGGCGGATCGGCGGATCGGCGGATCGGCGGATCGGCGGATCGGCGGATCGGCG
>NZ_JBEYUZ010000003.1:0-329730 GCF_040643755.1 Streptomyces sp. NPDC047079 | reverse complement strand
GGCGGATCGGCGGATCGGCGGATCGGCGGATCGGCGGATCGGCGGATCGGCGGATCGGCGGATCGGCGGATCGGCGGATCGGCGGATCGGCGGATCGAAAGGTGGGCCCGGCGCTCACCGGGGGAGAAGAGCGCCGGGCCCGTGGAGGGTGGTCAAAGGGACGCCGAAGGCGTCATGCGCGGGTGCGTGAGGTGCGGCGCCGGACGGCGACCGCGATACCCGCACCGGCCGCCACGAGCGCCACGGCGCCCCGGGAAAGAGTGGTCGAAGAGAAACAGTGGGCTCACTGGTCACTTGAGCCGCGGTTCGAGCACATAGTCGATCAACGCGCCGGGGCTGTCAACCTTGTTGAAACGACGACGAGTTCTCCGCCTCATCACAATTCGGCCACATCAGGAACGGAACCTTCCAGTCGCCGAGCGAGAGACATCCCCGTCATCACCGACCAGAGGGCAGCGGCGGACCGGATCACGCGGCGGCCGAGGCAGCCTCAGAGCCGACCGCGGACTGATGCGCCCCCGCGCCGTGAGGCCCCACTCCTGCCATGGGATGGGCATCCGCGTCCGGGAGGAGGACGGAGGCATGGAATGGGGCCTCTCATCGGGTACCGCGATCCTCACCTTGCTGCATAGATCTATCACTTGCAATCAAGTCGCAGTAAAGGCTTCGCCTGCCGCGGGGAACGCGCGTGACCCCAGGAGCCGGAACCTGTGGCGCGTACGGGTGAATTGCGGGCGGAGCCAAGGAGCTTGGGAACCTCTTTACCTTCGCGGTCGGTTCAACGGGCAGCGGGTCGGCGCGGGCCGTTTACGGACGTCGGCCGGTGCGGACGGACGACAGAGGCGATCAGTGAAGGAGCGGCACGGGCATGGTGTTCAAACGGCTGCTGGGGGCGATCGGCATGGGAGGCCCCTCGGTGGACACGGTCCTTGACGGCGGCGCGACGCTGCCCGGCGGGGCGCTGTCCGGGCAGGTGCGCCTGCGAGGCGGCGGTGCGGCGGTGGAGATCGAGCACATCGCGCTCGAGCTGGTCGCGCGCGTGGAGGCGGAGCACGAGGAGGGCGAGAGCGAGGGCGTGGTCCCTTTCGCCCGGTTCACGGTCGGCGGCGGCTTCCGGCTCGGCGAGGAGGAGCAGCGCAGCGTCCCGTTCAGCGTGACCCTGCCATGGGAGACGCCGATCACCGAGTTGTACGGGCAGCAGCTGGGCATCGTCCTGGGTGTGCGGACGGAACTGGCGGTGGCCGGCGCCAGGGACAAGGGCGACCTGGACCAGCTGGCGGTGCGCCCGTTGCCGGTGCAGGAGGCGGTCCTGGAGGCCCTCGGACAGCTCGGCTTCGGCTTCCGCTCGGCCGACCTGGAGTACGGCCGCATCGGCGGCGCCTACCAGCAGCTTCCCTTCTACCAGGAGATCGAGCTGACCCCCTCCCCGCGGTACGCGCACGGGGTGAACGAGATCGAGCTGACCTTCCTCCCCTCCCCCGAGGGTGTGGAGATCGTCCTCGAGGCCGACAAGCGCGGCGGCCTCTTCTCCTCGGGCCATGACGCACTCGCCCGCTTCGCGGTCGGCCACCACGAGGTCCACACCCGCGACTGGAACACGGAAGTCGACGGCTGGGTCGGACAACTGGTCGAACACCGGGCCGCGTACGGAGCGGGAGCGGGGTACGGGACCCCCGCCCCCTATACCGGCGACCACGGCCACCACTACGGAAGCCACTACGGCGGGCACCACGGGGACCATCACGGCGGGCACCGTTCGGGACCCGGCATCGGTACGGCGGTCGCCACGGGCGCGGCGGGGCTGGCCGTCGGGGTCGTCGGCGGGATGGTCGCGGCCGAAGTGGTCGACGAGATCGGGGACTTCTTCGAAGGAGAGGAGGACGAGAGCGGGGACGACTGACCCATCCGGTCCACGCTCACCCAGGAGCGGCCTGTGTCCGGCCCCGTCGGCCGCGCCCGGCGGCGCACATGCGGTTGATCAGTCCTTGAGGAAAGCGTCGATCGGACGAACGTGGCCGCACAGCAGGTCTCAGGGGGCGGGCGAGTGGCGTGGGTCGCCTCGAACGGGCCCCCACCGCTGGCCTCCCCCGCCTTGCGCCCCGAAGCTGGCCCCATGGACGCCGCGCCCCGTGACGGTCTGCCGCCCTTCGAGGACCGGACCGACTTCGAGAACGCCGACCGCGGGTTCGTCGCCGCCCTCGTACCGGGTGTGGTGACGGACGGGGAGGGGCGGGTGGTGTGGGACGGGGACGCGTACGGCTTCCTCGACGGGGACTGTCCCGCCACCGCGCACCCGAGCCTGTGGCGGCAGTCGCAACTGTGCGCGCGGCAGGGCCTGTACGAGGTGACCGAGGGCGTGTACCAGGTGCGCGGGCTCGGCCCGGCCAATATGACCCTCGTCGAGGGCGGCAGCGGCGTCATCGTCGTCGATCCGCTCGTCTCCGCCGAGTGCGCGGCGGCCGCCCTCGCCCTGTACCGGCGGCACCGCGGGCAGCGGCCCGTCACCGGGCTCGTCTACAGCCACTCCCACGTCGATCACTTCGGGGGCGCCCGGGGTGTGCTGCCACGCGAGGCCGAGGCGGGGGTGCCGGTGCTCGCGCCTGCCGGGTTCCTGGACCACGCGGTCAGCGAGAACGTGCACGCGGGGCCCGCGATGGCCCGCCGGGCCGCGTTCATGCACGGCACCCGGCTGCCGAAGGCCCCCGACGGGCACATCGGCACGGGCCTCGGCACCACCCTGGCCACCGGCACGGTCACCCTCGTCCCGCCGACCGTCGACATCACGCACACCGGGCAGCGGGAGACCGTCGACGGCGTGCCCATCGTGTTCCAGCCGACCCCGGACACCGAGGCACCGGCGGAGATGAACTTCCTCTTCCCGGAGCGGCGCGCGCTGTGCCTGGCCGAGAACGTCACGCACACCCTGCACAACATCCTGACGCCGCGCGGCGCCCCCGTCCGCGACGCCCGCGCGTGGTCCCGCTACCTCGACGAGGCCATCGACTTCTTCAAGGACGCCTACGACGTGGCCTTCGCCTCGCACCACTGGCCGACCTGGGGGCACGAGAACGTGGTCCGGCTGCTGGCCGAGCAGCGCGACCTGTACGCGTACCTGCACGACCAGACCCTGCGGCTGCTGAACAGCGGTCTGACGGGCGCGGAGATCGCCGAGGAGCTGCGGCTGCCGCCCGCGCTGGAGGGCGCCTGGCACGCGCGCGGCTACCACGGGTCCCTGAACCACAATGTCAAGGGCGTCTACCAGCGGTACCTGGGCTGGTACGACGGCAATCCCGCGCATCTGTGGGAGCACCCGCCGGCCGCACTCGCCCGGCGGTACGTGGAGGTGGCGGGCGGTCCGGAGGCGATGCGCGCGGCGGCCCGCCGCTACACCGACGCCGGTGACCTGCGCTTCGCCGCGACCCTCCTCAACCATCTGGTCTTCGCCGACCCGGACGACGAGGAGGCGAAGGAGACGCTGGCGGGCGTGTACGAGCGGCTCGGGCACGGGGCGGAGAACGGTCCCTGGCGCAATATCTATCTGACCGGCGCGCTGGAGCTGCGCGAGGGAGCGGGCGGCCCCGCCGTCCCCGGCGACCCGGCCGGAATGACGTCGGCGCTCAGCGTGAGCATGCTGCTCGACGCCATCGCGGTCCGTATCGACGGGCCCCGCGCGGCGAAGGAGCAACGCCTGATCATCGACCTGGTCGTGATCGACGAGCAGCTTCGGCACCGGCTCAATCTGGAGCACGGCGCCCTGACGCACCGCAGCATGCCGCTGCACCGCACACCGAAGCCGCACGCGGGCCTGACCCTCACCCTGACCCGCCCCGAGCTCCAGGGGCTGCTGGCGGGCAGCGGACTAGCGGGGATCGAGACGGAGGGGGACCGGGGGTTGCTGAAGCGGCTGTTCTCGTATGTGACGCGGCCGGATGAGAAGTTCGCGATCGTCACGCCGTGAGGCGGGGGCAGGGCGTCACGCCATGAGGCGGGGTCACAGCGGTGGCTGTGCCGGTGCCGGGCCCAGGGTCGTGGTGCCCGGGGCGGTGCGGTGGCCAAGGCCCGTGCGGTAGGCGTCCAGGGCCGCCTCCACCCGGCCGGTGCGCCGCAGCAGATCGCCCAGCAGACGGCACAGGTCCGCCAGGTCGCCCGCCGCGCCCGCCCGCTCCAGCAGACTCAGCGCCCGGACGTAGTGCTCCTCCGCGGTCTCCGTGTCGCGGGCGTCCTCCGCGATGATGCCGAGGAGGCGGTGCGCGGCGGCCGAGTGCACCGCGCCCCGCTCGGGGCCTATGTCACCGAGGACGCCGTGCAGCAGCTCCGCGGCCTCCTCCGACTTCCCGCGCCGGTGCAGCACGTCCGCGAGCTCCACCGCGACCTGGCTGCTGTAGAGGGCGGCCCGCTTCTCGGCGAGCATGGCGAGGGCTTCGCGCAACTCGGTCTCGGCGCGCTTCAGTTCGCCGTTCTGGGCGTACAGATAGCCGCGCATCCAGTGGCAGTTGGCCAGCTCGGTGCGGATCCGCAGTTGCCGGTACAGTTCGGCCGCCTTGGCGAGGTGGGTGTCCGCCTCGGCGACGCGTCCCTCCGCGAGGAGCGTACGGGCGACCGACCGGTGCATACGGGCCACCAGCGCGGGGTCCTGCACCTGGGGCGCCAGTGCCAGCGCGACCTCGGCCGCCTGGGCCGCCCGCACATGCGCGCCCATGTCCATGTAGGGGCCGATGGCGCTCGCGTAGAGCAGCAGAAGCGCGTCCGGGTCGTGCAGTCCGGAGCGGTTCAGCTCGTCGATGGTGGACTCCAGCAGATAGCAGGCGTAGCGCAGTTCACCGGCGAGGTAGTGGGAGACGGCGCGTCCGCGCAGCGCCGGTACCCGGCTCGGCAGCGGTGCGTCCGCCAGGCACTTCTCGGCCCGCTCGAAGTACTGCCGGCCCCTCGCGAGGTCACCCAGCTCCAGTGCGCTCTCGCCGAGCCCGAGCAGCGCGGCGGCCTGCTCGGCGTCCAGGCCGTGGGCTTCGGCCTCCGCCAGCAGCGTGCCGTACTGCTCGGCCGCGACCTCGGCCTCCCCGGTGGCGAGGGTGCGCTGGGCGTCGGTCAGCCGGAGCCGCAGGGCAGTGGCGAGATGGGCCGGGCGGCCGGTCACCAGCTCCTCGTACGCGATGCCGAGCCGTTCGGCGATGTGCCGCAGCGCCTCGTCGGAGGGACGGACCCGGCCTGCCTCCAGGGTGGAGATGTACGCGGGTGTGTAGGCGGGTTCGGCCAACTGCCGCTGGGTCATGCCCCGCTCGCGGCGGAGCTGCTGCACCCTGCGCCCGATGGTCTCCGGGTCGTCCCGCTTCACCATGCATCAATCATTTCAGTAAGCGCAGTCGAGAAGGCCGGTTTCTGACTTTACGTCAACAGGTGGGTACTTCCCAGGGTGTCACCTCACCCCCTAGGTTGGAAGTCACGTTAAGCGTGCTTAATCCGTCGCTGTAGTTGCGAGGTGGGTTGCCGTGCTGGAACGCCTTTCCGTGCTCCACGGACGCATATCCGCGCGTTACGTCAGAGGATTCGGCGCAGCCGTCGTCGCCGTGGCCGCCCTGGTCACCGCGGCCAACGCGGGCCCGGCGCGGGCCGCCCAGCAGGAGCCGGTCCGCCACGTCCAGGGCGTCCCCGCGCACCACGGTTCCACGCGATAGCCGGGTCGGCTCACCACAGCGCCGCATACCCTGGGCCCCGTGACCTCTGCCGCCGCACGCACCGCGCTGGACCTCACCGCCGACCTCCCCGTGGCCGACCTGGAGAACTGTTACCTGGACCTGCACCGCCACCCCGAGCTGTCCCTGCGTGAGCACCGGACCGCGGGAAGGCTCGCGGAGCGGCTGCGCACGGCCGGATACGAGACCACCGAGGGCGTCGGCGGCACCGGGGTCGTCGGGGTGCTGCGCAACGGCGACGGACCCACCGTCCTGCTGCGCGCCGACCTGGACGCCCTGCCGGTCGCCGAGGAGACGGGACTGCCGTACGCCTCGACGACACCGGGCGTGATGCACGCCTGCGGGCACGATCTGCACGTCACCTGGCTGGCGGGCGCGGCGGGGGCACTGGCCGCCGGGCGCGACACGTGGTCGGGGACGCTGCTGGTGGTGGGGCAGCCCGCCGAGGAGACCGGCGAGGGCGCGCGGGCGATGGTCACGGACGGGCTGTACGAGCGCTTCCCGCGCCCCGGCGTCCTGCTCGCCCAGCACGCGGCACCGGGCCCGGCCGGGTTCTACGCGCACCGCCCGGGCCTGATCCTGTCCGCCTCGACGGACGTGGACGTCGTCGTGCACGGTCGGGGCGGCCACGGCTCGCGCCCGGAGGCGACCGTGGACCCCGTGGTGACGGCCGCCTACCTCGTCACGCGTCTACAGACCGTCGTCAGCCGGGAGATCGCGCCACGCGACTCCGCGGTGCTGACGGTGGGCCGGATCGAGGCGGGCACCCGGCACAACATCATCCCGTCCGAGGCACACATCGCCCTGAACCTGCGCACACAGTCGGCCGAGGTGCGCGACCGCATGATCGCCGCGGTCCGGCGGATCGCGGCGGGCGAGTGCCTGGCCGCGGGCTGCCCGCGCGAACCCGAGGTGACCGTCGGCGCCGACTTCCCCGTCACGGTCAACGACACCGCCGCCGAAGGCCGCGTGGCCGCCGTCCACGGGGAGGTGTTCGGTGCCGCCACGGTCTTCGACCCCGGCCCGGCGATGGGCAGCGAGGACTTCCCGCACCTGGCGGCGGACGGGATCCCGTACGCCTACTGGTTCGTGACGAGCACCCCGGCCGACGTCTGGGAGGCGGCACCGGGCGCGGACCTCATGGAGAAGTTCGCGGAGGTCCCGAGCAACCACAGCCCCCGTTTCGCGCCCGACCTGTCCACACTCGCCCCCGGCGTCCGGGCGCTGGTGTCGGGGGCGCTGGCCCACTTGTCGGCGGCCTGACCTCGTCAGGGCTGGGTCTGAAGCCCGCCCTGGAGACGGCGAAGGTGCTCCCGGACATGGTGCAGGGCGCCTTCGCGGCGTCCCGGGACCCGCTCCCTCAACTCGGCCAGCCCCGGGCCCAGTTCGCGGGCCCGGGCCGTGTCGCTGATACGGCCCCACTGGTGGTGGGCGCGGTCGACGGCCGCCTCCACCGCCGGGTCCCCGGGGGCCTGCCCGGCGGAGAGCCGGGCGACGGCGACCGCCAGCCATGTCTCACAGCTGCGGCCGGGGTCACCCGCGAGCATCGCGAGGTCGGCGCGGACCTCCATCCAGTGCAGCACCTCCTCGGAGCCGGCACCGTGCTCCCGCAGTGCGGCCTGCTCCCACCGCGCGGCCAGTGACGCCGCCTCCGCATGCCTGCCCTCCTGCACGGCGGCCGTGAGCGCGGCGTGCGGGTCCGGCGGCGGGGGGACGGCGGCCTGGGCCTCGGGTACTCCGAGGGGCTGGGGAGCACCGACGGGCTGGGGTTTGCCGGGGGCCTGAGGGCCGGCGGCGGGCGGAGGCGCGCCGACGCGCCGGGGCTCACCGGCAGCCTGGGGTCCGCCGGCGGGCGGAAGCGCATGGAGGGCCTGGGGAGCAGCACCGGCCCGGTGTTCACCGGCGGGAGCCGCCTGATGCACGGAGTGCTCCCCCTGACCGGGAGCCGCCCGATGCACGGAGTGCTCCTCCTGAGCCGGAGCCGCCTGTTGCCTGTGATGTTCCTGATGAGAAGGGTGCGCGGAGTGAGCGGAATGCCCGGGATGCCGCGCGGGCCCGGGGTGCGCGGTGTGCGTGTCGGCCGGGGTGTACCCGGCGGGCGGGGTGCGCCAAGGCCGGTAGGCGACCGGGGAGTTCACGGTCGGCGACAGGATGACGTCCCCCGCCGCGCCCACCGGTGCCCCCGTCTCGGCCGACGACCGCGTGAGGGCCTGGTGGTGGAGGGTCTCCGGGTCCGGGCGGTGGCCGCTGCGCAGGATCGTCGCCACGGCCTTCATGTACGCCGGAGCCGCCAGCGCGCGGCGCGGTGGCGGCGGGGCGACACGGCCGTAGAGAAGCACGGACGGGCCGCAGTCCAGCGACCGGGTCCGCAGATGCTGCCAGGTCTCCGGATCCGCGTGCAGGTCCGCGAACACCGTCGTCGCACCGGGCGGTCTCAGCCGCAGCTCCTCACGGATCCAGTGCCAGGGGAAGCCGGTGTAGCGCACGGTCGAAGGGGTGGTACGGGCCAGCGCCAGATGGGGCAGTCGCTCACGGCGGTCGAGCTGGAGCTGTCCGACCAGGAAGACCGTCAGCGGGCCGGGGGAGCCCGCGGCGGCCCGTAGCCGGGTGAGGACGGCCTGTGGCTCCAGCGGGTCGGCGAGCTCGACCACGTTCGCCGTGTCCGTGCCGGACAGCACCGGCGGGGCGACGGCCGCGAGCACCGGGAGCACGGAGGCCGCGTCCACCAGGCACCCCCTGCCCGCCGGCGAGGCCGCGAGCAACAGCACGGTTCCGGGCATCGTTCCCTCCCCGATCGATCACGTACGGCAGCACGGTAACCGCTGCGCCTGCAAAGCTGCGACGAAGGACGGACAAACGCCCCTCCACGGCCCGCGGTGTGCCGCAGGGGGTGAGGTGGCGGCTCACGGGCCGCCGGGCGCACACCGCCGCCGTACCGCGAAGATCGTCGTGTCGTCGTCGCGCGGTCGCGTTCGTCGACGAACTGGAGCGGGGCGCCCATGTGCGCGCCCGCATGTCGGTCGCGTACTGACGAGGCGGAAGGGCGGTGCCGGTGCCCACCAGGCGACCACCCCGAGACGTCGAAGCTCCCTCCCCGCAAGCCCCTGGGGTACGTCCCCTGCCCGGGGGGCGAGATGTACGTCCGGTGCGGAAGCACTCCAGGGCCCTGCGGTGGGCGAGCGCCTCGGGCCGCACCGCCTCGGGGAAGCCGGGCTGGTCCCAGAGTTCCCGGCCGGGGGCGACCTCCAGGCTGCCGGCGCCGCCGACCACGGCGAGCCGCCGCACCCCGGCGTCCCGTACGCCCTGCACGAGTACGCGGTTCAGGACGAGGAACGGCTCCGTCGGATCCGAGCCGTCCCGCGGCGGTACGCAGGCGCTCGCGACCACGTCCGCCCCTGCCGCCAGCGAGGCCACCTTCGCCGGGTCCGAGGCGTCCGCCGCGGCGGCGGTCACTCCCGGAACGGGCGACCGGCCGGAACGGCTCACGGCGGTGACCCGGTGTCCGCGCTGCGTCGCCTCCGCGGCGATCCGGCTGCCCACCATGCCGGTGGCGCCGAACAGCACGATCCTCATGAGCCCCAGCGAAACACGGCCCGGGGGCCCGCGCATCCCGACTTGCCTGCCGCCCCGGCCAGGTGTGCCCTGGAGTACGGGGCGAGGACACACGGCCAGGACGAGAGGAAAACGAGGAGAAGACGAGAAGAGAGAGGAGTGCTCCCATGGCTCATGCGACACCCGCGTCAGGGACTCCGCGTACGCCTGTCACCCCATCCCGTGGCCCCGTCACGCGCTACCGCCCGCCCGACCTCTTCGATCGCCGCACGCACGCGATGGGGAGACTGGCGGTGCCCGTCGTCCTCGGGCTCCTCTACGGCTACTGGGCCGCCGCCAACCGCCGCGACGCCGGTCCCATCACCGGCTGGAACCTTTTGTTCGGCTTCGTGTGCGCGATCGTGTTCGCGGCGGTGTGCATGGGCCTGTTCGTCGTGGCGCCCAGGCTGCGGCGCGAGCTGCATGCGCTGCTGTGGGCGGTGTTCGCCGGGGTCGCGTTCGGCTTCCTGTACAGCCAGACCGGCGAGACGGTGCTGCTCTCGACGGGCATCGCACTCGCGGTCGCCGTGGCCGTGTACGCGTTCGACTTCTACCGTTACTACACCCACGAGGACGCGTCGGGCCGCAGGGTCGCCTGAGCCGCGCAGTCGCCTGACCTGCGGGGCGGCCTGGTCGGTAGGCGGGCCTCGGGCGATGGGACGCGTTCGGCGCACGAGACCCCGGTGTGGTGGCCCACTCCGGGTGCCGGGGCCTCGTGCGTCTCCCTCACTCACCCGCCACCCGGGGCGCGATGCGCTCCGGGCGCCGGTCGAGGAGCCCTTGAAGCCGGAGAGGACACGGCGGACCCACCCACAGACGTCTCCCCGCCGGATGCCGTCCGTTCCTCTCCCCACCCACCAGGTAACACCCCTTCGGGCGAACCCTCCACCGGAGAGAGCACGGCACGGACAAGGCCTCGTCCCCGGCACTCACCCATCGGCTTGTCATATCCACCCATTTGCAGGCATATTACTCGCACAGGGCGCACAGGCGCGGTTCGCTGATGGCGTGTCTCAACGTGTCCGGAGCCCTCTCTCCGTCGTGCTGGTCGGCCTCGCTTGCCTGCTCGTACCGTTCGGCGTCCTCGCCGTGTGGGCGAAGTACGGCATCGAGGACAGCGCCCGCTACGCCGCCACCACCGCCCCGCTCGCCTCCGACGCCCAGGTGCAGGACGCCATCGCCAGCGCCGTCACCGACGGCATCATGCGCGAGGTGCACGTCGGCCCGCCCCTTCAGGGGTCCGTGCACGCCTTCGTCCATGAGGCGGTCCGCTCCTTCACCGCCACCGCGGCCTTCCGCAGCGCCTGGGACACCGCGAACCTCGACGCCCACGACGCCGTGATGCGCGCCCTGCGCGAGGACGACGACAGCCCCGTCACCCTCGACCTCGCCCCCGCCACCGAGCGCATGAAACGGCAACTGGCCGACGACCACGTGCCCTTCGCGGGCCGCATCCCGGTCGCCCACATGGAGATCACCCTCCTCCAGTCGAAGGACCTGACGAAGCTCCGGAAGGGGTTCCACGTGCTCGAAGTCGCCGGTTTCTGGCTTCCCGTCGCCTCGGCCTGCTTCGCCCTGACCGGGATCCTCTTCTCCGTGTCACGCCGGCGGGCCGTCCTCGCGACCGGACTCGGCACGGCCCTGGGCGCCGCGCTGCTGGCCGTGGCCATCGCGGTGGGCCGCCGGATGACGCTGGCGGACCTCCCGCCGGGCGTCTCGCACCCGGCGGCCGGCGCGGTCTACGACGCGCTCACCGAGACGCTCCGCCTGGTCTCCTGGGTGCTGATGGGCGTCGGCCTGGCGGTCGCCCTGGGCGCCTGGCTCACGGGCCTGTACGTGCGACGCCGGCGAGGGTCCGCAGCGCCCGCGCCAGTTCCGGCAGAGGAACGGACGCAAGTCCGAGCCTGACGCAGTCCGCGGCGGCACCCTCCGCCGCGCGCCCGGCGGCCGCGAAGGCGGGCCCCGGCGTCACCGCGATGCCCCGCTCGGCCGCGGCCGCCGCGAAGCGCTCCGCGCGCCAGGGCCGGGGCAGCCGCCACCACGCGAAGCAGGCCCGCGGATCGGCCCGTACGGCGAGGCCGTGGAGGTGCTCGGCGACCAGCCGCTGCCGCGCGGCCGCGTCCGCCCGCTTGGCCTCCACCAGCCGTGTCACGATGCCGTCCTCCATCCACCGGACCGCCGCTTCCAGCGCGAACCGGCCCGCCGTCCATCCGCCCGACCGCAGCGCCCGGGCCGCGTCCTCGCCGCGCCCTTCGGGCACCACGAGGAACCCGACGGTGAGCCCGGGCGCGACCCGCTTGGACAGTCCGTCGACAACGTAGGTGCGTTCCGGCGCGTACGCGGCCAGCGGAACTCCGTCCTCCGCCCCGCACAGGAACGACCAGACGCGGTCCTCGATGACGGGCAGCTTCAGCGCGTGCGCGGTGGCCGCCAGCCGGCGTCTGCGCTCCTGCCCCGTCGTCACCGAGGTCGGATTGTGCAGCGTCGGCTGCACATAGACCGCGGACAGCGGAGAGGAGCGGTGTGCGGCGGCCAGGGCGTCCGGGCGCAGGCCCTGCTCGTCCGTGGCGAGCGGGACCAGGACGATGGCGAGACGCGCGGCGACCTCCTTGACCGGCGGATACGTCAGCCGCTCCACCCCGACGCGACCCCCGGGCCGTACCAGGGTGGCGAGGGCGCCCGCGATGGCCTGCCGCGCGTTGCCCGCGAACAGCAGCCGGTCCCGGGCGGGACGCCAGCCCGCCGTGGCGAGCAGACCCGCGGCGGCCTCACGGGCGGCGGGGGTTCCCGCGGCGGGGGCCGTGCGGGTCGCCTCCTCGAGGACATCGGGCCGCAGCAGCGGCTCGATCCCGGCCGCCAGCAGCTCCGACTGGCCCGGCACGGAAGGGTGGTCGACTTCCAGGTCGACGGGCGCCCGCGTCGCCGGCTCGGCGAGCGCGCGGCCCGAGGGGACCGGAAAGGCCCGTACGAAGGTGCCCCGCCCGACCTCACCCACCACCAGCCCCCGCCGCACGAGTTCGCCGTACACCCTCCCCGCCGTGGACGCCGCGATGCCGCGTCGGCGCGCGAACTGCCTTTGCGGCGGCAGTCGTTGGCCCGGCTTCAGCCGACCCGCGCTGATGTCCGCGGCGATCCGGTCGGCGAGGCTGCGGTAGTCCTCCACCATCCCCCCTTGGATCGCACCGAGAACAATTTCCCTATTTCGCCGGGAAGTTGAGGAGTCGGGGCCATGCCCATGCCTCCCTTGACCCGGTTTCCCCGTACTCGCCGGGTCATCGCCCCGGATCCGCGCGGCCTGCGCGGCGTACCCGCCGGACCCGGAGCGGCCGGAGGAGTCCGACGAGGTGCCGAAGGCGTTCCCGGCCCGGCCGGGACGCGCGGACGGACACCTGGCACCCGCGCCGGGCCACGGGCACAGCCGCGGGCAGGACCACCGACAGGCCACGGCCACCCGTTCGGCCTACATCACCCTGCGCACCGCCGCCGGCCGGGCGAACCTGCGGATGAAGACCCCGAGGTCCCGAGGAGGCGGCCCCCATGGTCCAGCACACCGCACGCACCACCGCGACACCACCCCCGAGGCACACGGCCTGGGCCACCGGCGGCACCGCGTTCGCCGGTGTCCTGATGCTGGTCAGCGGCATCCTGGGCGTGCTGAACGGCATCGCGGGCATTGCCATGAACGACGTCTACGCCCGGGTCGGCAACTACGTGTACGGCTTCAGCCTCACCGCCTGGGGCTGGATCCACGTGATCATCGGCGCTCTCGTCGCGGTCACGGGCTGGGGTGTGCTCCAGGGCAGGGACTGGGCCCGCGGGGTCGGCGTGGGCCTGGCGGCCCTGTACATGGTCGAGTACTTCATGTTCCTGCCGTACGCCCCGGTCTGGTCGGTCATCGCCATCGCGATCGGAGCCTTCGTGATCTGGTCCCTGGTCACGGCGGGCCGCGCGGAACGGCCGCCCGGGCCCTCCGGGGGCGTCCGCGACACCCTGTGACGAAAGCGGGGCGCCCTCCGGCAGCGCACCGGCCGGCCGAGTGCATCCGGCACACCTCTCCCCCTCACCCCTCTCCCTGGGGGAGGATTCGGGCATCCAGCGCATCGAGGGGAAGAGGGGCCGGTCCGTGGAGACTGCGACCGTGGAGCCGACCGGGCCGACCCGCACCCGCACGCGGTCCCGGCGGCGGACCTCGGGCATGTGGTGCGCCGGGGTGCTGCTCGCCGGGGTCAGTGTCGTCGTCGGCTGCCGTGCCGCGGACACCGACGCCCTCACTCCGGTGCCCCAGCTGCTCGCCTTCCTGCCCTGGCTGCTCGCCCCCGCCGTCCTCGCCCTCCTCCTCGCCCTGCTCCTCCGCTGGCGCACCGGACTGGTCTGGGGCCTCCTCGTGCTCGCCGCCCTCGCCTGGTTCACCGAGCCGTACGGCAGGGCGGGGGAACCCACCGGCACCGCGCTCGCCGGGTTCCGGGTGCTGACCTCCAACGTGCAGTTCGGCCGCGGCACCGCCTCCCTGGTGCCGGCCCTCCGCCGGGAGCGACCCGACGTCGTGTTCGTCGAGGAGTGCGAGTCCCGCTGCTCAGCCCTCCTGGAGCGCGCCTTCGGCGGCACGAACGGCACCTACCCCTACCGGCGGGCCGTCGACGGCGCCGGCTCCGACGGATCGGTCATCCTCAGCCGGTTCCCGCTGACGGCCGCACCCGGCGTGCCCGGCACCATGGGCATGCCCGGCGCCGTCGCCGACGTCCACGGCCACCCCGTACGCCTCCAACTCGCCCACCCCATGCCCCCGCTGCCCGGACAGGTCTCCGTCTGGCGCCGCGAACTGGGGGAGTTGCGCGCCTACGCGGCGGCCGGCGGCGACACCCCCACGATTCTCGCCGGGGACTTCAACGCCTCCCAGGACCACGCCGCCTTCCGCCGCATCCTCGGCACCGGCCTGCACGACGGCGCCCGCCTCGCCGACGACGCCCGTACGCCCTCGTGGCCCGCGCGGACCGCGCCGCTGATCGGCGCCCAGATCGACCACGTTCTGGTCTCCCGGGACTTCTCGGCACGCTCCGCGCACTTCCTCGCCCTCGCGGACACCGACCACCGGGCCCTGGTCCTCGACGTCACCCTCCACCGGCGCCGCTAGGGCCCCGGCCCCAGGGGCCACCCTCCTTCCTCAGCAACATTCGAACGAATGGCCATAATGAGGTCATGTCCCGCGAGTTCCCCATCGGCCTCATCCCTCCAGACTGGCTGGTCAGGAGCCTGCGACCGCAGCGGTCACCCGTCAACCGACCCGCCGTCGCCCGCGCCGTGATCGCCATGGCACTCCCCCTGGCACTGGGACTCGCGGCGGGCCGGCCCGCCTACGGCGCGCTCGCCTCCATGGGCGCCGTGTCCGGCGTCATCGGGGACACCGCGGACGCCTACCGCATGCGCATCCTCAACATCGCGGTCCCCCAGCTCTTCGGCGCCCTCGGTGTCACTGTCGGCGCGCTGGTGTTCGAGCAGGGCTGGCTCGCGGTCACCGCCCTGACCGGGGTCGCGCTGCTCTCCGGGATGATCTCCTCGATCGGCGCGGTCGCCTCCGTCTCCGGACTGCTGCTGCTGCTCAACGCCGTGATCGGGGCCGGCCTCCCGATGCCCGGCGACTGGTGGCTGCCACCCCTGCTCATGTCCGGCGGCGGACTGCTCGTCCTCGCCCTCGCGCTGCTCTCCTGGCCGCTGCGCTCGGGCGTACCGGAGCGGACCTCGGTCGCGGCCGCGTACCGGGCGGTCGCCGGGCTGCTCGCGGCCTGCGGCACGGACGCGTACGACGCCGCACGGTACGACGTCACCCGTTCCCTCAACGACGCGTACGACCTCGTCCTCGCCCGGCGCGCCCGCCAGCACGGCCGCAGCCCCGAACTGGTTTTCCTGCTCGCCCAGTTGAACGCCCTCACCCCGATCGTGGAGGCCGCCCCGGCCGCCCACCGGTACGGCAAGCCGCTGCCGGAGGGGTCGGTCGACGCCGTACGCCACCTCGCCGACGCCGTCGACGCAGGTCACCGGGGCCCCCTCCCCCTCCGCCTGCCCGAGCCGGTCGGAGAGACACAACGCGCCCTCGACCACGCGCTGCGTCACGCCGCCGAGGTCGTCACGGCCCAGAACGTCGACCCGCGCACCATCGTCGACCGCCTCGGCCGGCCCGCCTCCCTGAGCGTCCGCGCCTACCGCGCGGCCCGCAACGTCCTGCTGTCCGGGACCTCCTGGCGCTACGGCCTGCGCCTCGCCCTGTGCATCGGCATCGCGCAGGCCCTGGTGTCGCTGGTTCCGGTCCAGCGCTCGTACTGGATCGCACTCACCGTCACCTTCGTCATGAAACCCGACTTCGGCTCGGTCTTCGCCCGGGCTCTGCTGCGTGCGCTGGGCACCGTGGCGGGCCTGGTGGTGGCGGCCGTGGTCCTGGCCTGGGTGCCGCTCGGCTGGTGGGACGTGGTGGTCCTGGCGGTCCTCGCCCCGCTCATCCCCGCGCTCACCCCGCGCGGGTTCGGCTACCAGACCGCCGCGATCACGCCGGTGATCCTGCTGCTCTCGGACGTCCTGAACCACCTGGGCACCGGGCTGCTGGTGCCCAGGCTGGTCGACTCGCTCATCGGTTGCGCGATCGCGCTCGTCGCCGGCTATCTGCTGTGGCCGGAGAGCTGGCACGCCCGGGTCGGCGCCCGGCTCGCGGACGCGGTCGCCGACACCGCGCGGTACGTGGAGACCGCGTTCGGCGACACCGCCGACCCGGCGGCGCGCGCCCGGATGCGGCGCCGCCTGTACCGCGATCTGTCCGCCATCCGTACGGAGTTCCAGCGGGCGCTGACCGAGCCGCCGCCGACCGGGCGCCGGGCCGCCGCCTGGTGGCCGCTGGTCGTCGCGGTGGAACGGATCGTGGACGCGACGACGGCGGCACGGGTGCGGGTGAAGCAGGGCGCGCCGTCCCCGTCGTCGGCCGAGATAGCCCAGGTCGCCCTGCAACTGCGGGAATTGGCGGAGAGCCTGCGGGAGACCGAGGTCCTGATCGCGGTCCGCACGGACCTCACCGGCCCGGCGGACAGCATCCTGGAACCGCTGCGCCAGGAGGTGGCGGCAGCGAGGGCGGTCGCGTCCCCGCACTGAGAACCGGAGGACCGGGCAGGGGGACGGGGGCGGCTCGTACGGGAACGGGGTGCCGCCTACGGGGTCGGGGTCCCACGTACGGCAACGGGGGCGGCGCCGCATCGGGCGCCGCCCCCGCCCGTGTCCGTCGGACTCGTCGGAGTGATCGGCCTCATCGGAGTGGTCGGCCTCATCGGAGCGGTCGGACTCGCCGGGGTGGTCGGACTCGTCAGACTCCGACGTCGTGGCCGTCCGTGCGCCACACCGCGACCACGGCGGGGCGGACGATCTTGCCAGGGCCGTCGGGCCAGGTGCTGGCCGGCTTCTCGACGGTCGCGCCGTCGACCTCTCCCGGGTGCTGCACGGCCACGAGCACGCGCCGGTCCTGGATGATCGGCCCGCAGGTCTCGGCGCCGGTCGGCACGGTCAGGAACTGCTTGAGCTCACCCCGCCGGTCCCCGCGCGTGGCGACGCCGAACAGGCCGTCGTGGGAGCCGAGCTGGTTGCCGTCGGTGGAGATCCACAGGTTGCCGTGCGGGTCGAAGGCGACGTTGTCCGGGCAGGAGATGGGGCTGACCCGGTCCTTGGGGTACCCGGCGAAGTAGGTGGCGGGATCGGCCGGGTCACCGGCGACGAGGAAGAGCGACCAGGCGAACGTGGTGCTCTCGGGCCGGTTGTGGCGCTCGGTGAGCTCCAGGATGTGCCCGTGCTTGTTGGCGTTGCGCGGGTTGGCCTCGTCGGCCGGCGCGTTGCCGGTCTTGCCGCGGTTGGTGTTGTTGGTGAGGACGACGTACACCTTGCCGGTGTGCGGGGAGGGCTGGATGTCCTCGGGCCGGTCCATCTTGGTGGCGCCCACCTTGTCGCCCGCCAGCCGGGTGAAGACGAAGACCTCCTCGGCGGTCATTCCCTCGACATGCGAGACGGCCCCGTGCGCGGTCGCGGTGGCCAGCGGGATCCAGACACCGGAACCGTCGAACTCGCCGTCGCCCGGAAGCCTGCCGCTGCCGTCGAAGTCGGATGCCGGGGAGTCGCCGGTGAGCTTGGCGACGTACAGCGTCCCCTCGTCCAGGAGCGAGAGGTTGTGCTCGCGCACGGTCCGGGAGTTCCCGTGCCGCATGCGCTTGCTGCCGACGAACTTGTAGAAGTAGTCGAACCGCTCGTCGTCCCCGGAGTAGACGACCGGCCGCCCGTCCTCGGTGAGCCTGACCGTCGCGGCCTCGTGCTTGAAGCGGCCGAGCGCGGTGTGCTTGCGGGGCGTGGAGGTCGGGTCGTACGGATCGAACTCGACGACATAGCCGAAGCGGTGGACCTCGTTGGGCTCCTGCGCGATGTCGAAGCGGCGGTCGAACCGCTCCCACTTGCGCTCGGTGGCGGAGGTGCCGATGCCGTACCGCTTGTCGGTGTCGCGGAACCCGCCCGCGAAGTACTGGTTGAAGTTCTCCTCTCCGTGCAGCGTGGTGCCCCACGGGGTGGTGCCGCCGGAGCAGTTGTTCAGGGTGCCGAGAACCTTGCGGCCGGTCGGGTCGGCGGAGGTCTTCAGCAGGTCCGAACCGGCGGCGGGGCCGGTGATGCGGAACTCGCTGGTGGCGGTGACACGCCGGTTCAGGGGGTGGCGGGGCACGGCGGTGAGGCGCCCCGTCTTGCGGTCCTCCTCCACGACGACGGCGGTCAGGCCGTGGGCGGCCCAGGCCACCTCGACCTGCTGCCGGGTCGGGTTCTGGGGGTCGTACCCCCGGAACATGATCACCTCGTCGGTGTACTCGTGGTTGGCGACGAGGAGCTGCCGGTGGCCCTCACCGGGGAGCGGCAGGAGGGCGAGGAAGTCGTTGTTGTACCCGAACTGCATGGCCTGCGCGGCGGCGGTCTGGTTCTCGGGGTCGAAGGCGGGCGCGCCGCGCAGGATCGGGTCGCCCCAGCGGATGACGACGTTCTGGCGGTAGCCGTCGGGGACGGTGACGGTGTCGTCGGTGTTGGGTGCGACCGGCGCGAACCGGAGGCCGCGGGCGCCGTCGGTGCGAGAGGGGCCCGCGGTGGGGATGGCGGCCTGGGCCTTGGGGGCGGTGGCCGTGACGGCGGCCGTACCGGTGGCGGTGGCCACGGTCACGACGGCGGCGGCACGGAGGGCGGAACGGCGACTGAGGGCACCGGCGATGACGTCGCCGACGTACTCGTTGGAGCTGGTGTTGGGAACCTCGTGGAAACAGGCGTCGCCGCACCGGAAGCGGCAGGTCAGGGCGGACCGACCGCCGGGATGCGAGCCGGACGGCGTGCCGAGCAGCGGCAGCATTTTACGCACTTTAGTCTCCCCATACGATCTCTTGGCGTGCGCTTGACGGTAAGGGGATGGATGTGCGAGAGCTGGGCTGACGGGTGAACGGCCGGTGAACCAGGCCGTTCTGTGCGGCATTTGGGGCATAGGGAGGGGGCGCGCACGGAGAGCGGGCTCCCGAGGGCCGGGCACGGTGCCGGTAACGACGAGATAGCGGTATTGACAACGGCGCATCCGATGGCCGGACCCTGCCCAAGATCGGCGCCTTCGGCGGCTAACCTTACGTGTCCGTCCTGGCCAGGGATTGACGGGCATCAACTCACGCGAAGGGTTGCGCACATGGGCATTCTCACTCTCCTGCGGAACGCGCTCGGCCGCTCACGCAAGGGTCGCACCGCCGAGGGGGAGCCCTCGCGGGAGACAGCGGAGGCCACGGAAACAGCATCGGTCGCCACGGTCACAGCCGAGCCGCCGACGTCGGCTGAGGTCCCGGCACAGCCGTCGGGCCCGGACGACGAGCACGAGCTGGTGTCGGCCGCGTTCGACAACGTGACGGTACCCAGGCAGGCGACCCCCCAGGACGAGCCCGCCCAGACGGCGGAACCGCAACCGGGACCCACGGAACAGGAACCGACGGCCATCGAGGAGTCGGAAGCGGTTGCGGAGGAGCAGCCGGAACCGGTGGCGGAGGAGCAGCCCGAGCCGGTAGCGGAGGAGAAGCCGGAACCGGAAGCCGCGACGGAACCCGAGCCGAAGGTCACGCCGGAACCCGAGCCCGTGGCCGAGGCAAAGCCCGAACCGGAAGCCGAAGAGAAGCCGGAACCGGAAGCCGCGACGGAACCCGAGCCGAAGGTCACGCCGGAACCCGAGCCCGTGGCCGAGGCAAAGCCCGAGCCGGCGGTGACGCCGGAACCCGGGTCCGAGGGCGCGGAGCCCGAAGGCGTGGCTGCCCCCGAGGTGACCACGAAGCCGGAAGCTGCCGCGGAGCCGGAGTCGGCCGTGGAGGGGGAGCCGGAGGCCACCCCGGAGCCGGAGGCCACCCCGGAGCCGGAGGCCACCCCGGAGCCGGAGGCCACCCCGGAGCCGGAGGCCACCCCGGAGCCGGAGGCTGCGCACGCCGCCGCCGAGGCGCCCGCCGAGATCACGAACGAGCCGAAGCCGGAACCGGTCGCCGAAACGACCCCCGAGCCCACGCCCGAACCCATCGCCGGAACGACCCCCGAACCCGAGCCCGCGAAGGCCCTGGAGCCGGTCGCCGCCGCCCCCGAACCCGAACCGCTCGCCGCCGCCACCGAGCCGGAACCCGCGAACGAGCCGAAACCGGTCGCCGCCGCCCCCGAACCCGAGCCTGTGGACCCCGCCCCCGAGCCGGTCGCCGCCAGCCCCGAATCGTCCGAGGGCGAAGCCGAGGCCGGGGCGGCGTCCGTACTGACCCTCGCCGGCGTGAAGTCCCGCGCACCCGGCCTCGTCACCGCCTACAAGGCCGCCGCGACCGTCCTCGACACGCACGGCCTCACCGGCACCCGCGCCAATGTCTACCTCGTGCTGGACCGCTCCGCCTCCATGCGCCCGTACTACAAGGACGGCTCGGCCCAGGCGCTCGGCGAGCAGGCCCTCGCCCTCGCCGCCCACCTCGACCCCGACGCCACGGTGCACGTCGTCTTCTTCTCCACCGAGCTGGACGGCACCGGAGAACTGACCCTCGCGGAGCACGAGAACAAGATCGACGACCTCCACGCGGGTCTCGGCCGCATGGGCCGTACGAGCTACCACGCGGCGGTGGAGGCGGTCACCGAGCACCACGACAAGTCCGCGGACCCGGCCCTCCCCGCCCTGGTGATCTTCCAGACGGACGGCGCGCCGGACGCGAAGACCCCCGCCACCCAGGCCCTCACGGACGCCGCGAAGAGCCACCCCGACGTCTTCTTCTCCTTCATCGCCTTCGGCGACCCGGAGAACAAGGCCTTCGACTACCTCCGCAAGCTGAAGACGGACAACACGGCCCACTTCCTGGCCGGAGAGACCCCGCGCGAGCTCACGGACACGGAGGTCTACGAGGGCGTACTGGGGAACTGGCGCCCGTAAGCCCCGCAGGCAGCACCCGGTGCACCGACGCCGCCCGCTTCTCACCCCGTAAAACGAGAGGCGGGCGGCCTAGCCATGTCGGCTACGATTTCAAGGTTCGTAGACGATGACAGACGGTGCGGAAACCGACGGTCGTCACCCCACGTAGCGACTTGGGAGCAGCCCGCGATGGCTCGACACCTCATCACCAGCGCCCTTCCGTACATCAACGGGATCAAGCACCTGGGCAACATGGTGGGGTCCATGCTCCCGGCGGACGTGTACTCCCGCTATCTGCGCCAGCGCGGCCACGACGTGCTCTACATCTGCGCGACGGACGAGCACGGCACCCCCGCCGAGCTGGCGGCCAAGGAGCTGGGCCTGCCGGTCGACGAGTTCTGCGCCCAGGCCCACGACGCGCAGAAGGCGGTGTACGACGGCTTCAACCTGGCCTTCGACTACTTCGGCCGCAGCTCCTCCCCGCAGAACCGGGACATCACGCAGGAGATCGCCCGCGAGCTGAAGGCGAACGGGTTCATCGAGGAGCGGGCCATCCGCCAGGTGTACTCGAACGCCGACGGCCGCTTCCTGCCCGACCGGTACATCATCGGCACCTGTCCGCACTGCGGCTACGACAAGGCCCGCGGCGACCAGTGCGAGAACTGCACGCGCGTCCTCGACCCCACGGACCTGATCAACCCGCGCTCGGCGATCAGCGGCAGCAGCGACCTGGAGATCCGCGAGACCAAGCACCTCTTCCTGCTCCAGTCCGCGCTGGCCGACGAGGTCGAGGCGTGGGTCGACGAGCGCGCCGACAACTGGCCGGTGCTCGCCTCCTCCATCGCCCGCAAGTGGCTCACCGAGGGCCTGCACGACCGTGCCATCACCCGTGACCTGGACTGGGGCGTCCCGGTCCCGGCCGACACCTGGCCCGACCTGGCCGCCGAGGGCAAGGTCTTCTACGTCTGGTTCGACGCCCCGATCGAGTACATCGGCGCGACGAAGGAGTGGGCGGACCAGGACCCGGACAACCGGGACTGGCGTTCGTGGTGGTGGGAGTCGGACGCCGACGTCCACTACACCCAGTTCATGGGGAAGGACAACGTGCCCTTCCACAGCGTGATGTTCCCTGCGACCCTGCTGGGCACCCGCTCGCCGTGGAAGAAGGTCGACGTCATCAAGGCCTTCAACTGGCTCAACTACTACGGCGGCAAGTTCTCCACGTCGCAGAAGCGCGGTGTCTTCACCCACGACGCGCTGGAGATCCTGCCCGCCGACTACTGGCGTTACTTCATGATGGCGAACGCCCCGGAGTCGGACGACACGTCCTTCACCTGGGAGCACTTCACGGCCACGGTGAACAAGGACCTCGCCGACACCCTGGGCAACTTCGTCAACCGGGTGCTGTCCTTCTCCCGCAAGCGCTTCGGCGACGCGGTGCCGGAGGGCGGCGAGCCGGGCGAGGCCGAGGCGCGGCTCGGTGAGGAGATCGCGCGCCTCCTCGCGGAGTACGAGGAGCACATGGAGGCCATCCAGTTCCGCAAGGCGGCGGCCGCGCTGCGCGCCCTGTGGTCGGCCGGCAACTCCTACCTGGAGGAGAAGGCTCCCTGGCTGGAGATCAAGACCAACAAGGAGGGCGCGGCTCTCACCCTGCGCACGGCGATGAACCTGATCCACCTCTACGCGGTGGTCTCGGAACCGTTCATCCCGACGTCCTCGGCGGCCATGCGCGCGGCCTTCGACCTGAAGGACGACACGGCCACCTGGGTGACGCGGGAGGAGGCGAAGTCCCTCGCGTCGATCCCGGCCGGTACGCCCTTCACGGTTCCCCCGGTGCTGTTCGCGAAGCTGACGGACGAGGACCTGGCCGCGTACAAGGAGCGCTTCGGCGGCGAGACGGAGTAACACCGCCCGCACGTACCCGGGGCCCGGAAAGCGCGAGGCTTTCCGGCCCCGGGTATGTGGTCGGCATGCCGGCGCCGGTCACTGCGCCTGCCGAAACCATGGGACTGAGCCGTGTTTCCCGTGGCCCACGTGAAAGCGGCCCGGAACCGACCGTCGGTTCCGGGCCACCTGCACCTGCTGTGTCCTACTTCGGCTGCGGCTTCCGGATGGACAGGTGCAGCTCCCTCAGCCGCTCCTCCGGAAGCTCCGTGGGGGCGCCCATCATCAGGTCCTGCGCGTTGCCGTTGAGCGGGAACGCGATCGTCTCGCGGATGTTCGGCTCGTCGGCCAGCAGCATCACGATGCGGTCGACGCCCGGGGCGATACCGCCGTGCGGCGGGGCGCCGAAGCGGAAGGCGCGCAGCATACCGGCGAACTGCTCCTCGACGGTCTCACGGTCGTAGCCGGCGATCTCGAAGGCCTTGAGCATGATCTCCGGCTCGTGGTTCCGGATCGCGCCGGAGGACAGCTCGACACCGTTGCAGACGATGTCGTACTGCCAGCCCAGGATGTCCAGCGGGTCCTGGGTCTCCAGCGCCTCCAGGCCGCCCTGCGGCATCGAGAACGGGTTGTGCGAGAAGTCGATCTTTCCGGTCTCCTCGTCCTTCTCGTACATCGGGAAGTCGACGACCCAGCAGAAGCGGAAGACGCCTTCCTCGAAGTGGCCGGCCCGCTTGGCGGCTTCCACCCGCACCGCACCCATGATCTTCGAGACCTCGTCGAACTCGCCCGCGCCGAAGAAGACGGCGTGGCCAGGGGCCAGCTGGAGCCGCTTCGTCAGCTCCGCGACGTTCTCCTCCGTCAGGAACTTCGCGATCGGGCCCGTCAGCGAGCCGTCCTCGCCGACGCGCACCCACGCCAGGCCCTTCGCACCCTGCTCCACGGCGTACTCGCCGAGCTGGTCGAAGAACTTCCGGGGCTGCGACGAGACATCCGGCACCGGCAGCGCGCGCACGTGCTTGCCCGCGAAGGCCTTGAACTCCGAGCCCTCGAAGACGTCGGTGATGTCGACGAGCTCCAGCTTGGCGCGCAGGTCCGGCTTGTCGGAGCCGTACTTCAGCATCGCCTCGCGGAACGGGATCCGCGGGAAGGGCGAGGTGACATGACGGCCACCGCCGAACTCCTCGAAGATCTCCGTCATGAGCTTCTCGATCGGCTGGAAGACGTCCTCCTGCTCGACGAACGACATCTCGACGTCGAGCTGGTAGAACTCGCCCGGCGAGCGGTCCGCGCGGGCGTCCTCGTCACGGAAGCAGGGCGCGATCTGGAAGTACCGGTCGAAACCGGAGATCATCAGCAGCTGCTTGAACTGCTGCGGAGCCTGCGGCAGCGCGTAGAACTTGCCCGGGTTCAGACGTGAGGGGACGACGAAGTCACGGGCACCCTCCGGGGAGGTGGCGCTGAGGATCGGGGTCGCCATCTCGTTGAAGCCCATCGCCGCCATCTTGTGGCGGATGGCGGAGATCACGGCCGTGCGCAGCATGATGTTGCGGTGCATGCGCTCACGGCGCAGGTCCAGGAAGCGGTACTCCAGGCGCCGCTCCTCGTTCACCCCGTCCTCGGTGTTGATCGTGAAGGGGAGCGGGGCGGCCGCGCCGAGCAGCTCCACCTCACTCACCTCGATCTCGATCTCGCCCGTCGGCAGGTCCGGGTTCACGTTCTCCGTGCCGCGCGAGACGACCTTGCCGTCGACGCGGACGGTCGACTCCTTGGAGACCTTGTCCAGCGCCTCGTACGCGGGCGTGCCGGGGCGGGCGACGAGCTGCGTGATGCCGTAGTGGTCGCGCAGATCGATGAAGAGGATGCCGCCCAGGTCGCGCCGATTGTGCAGCCAGCCGCTCAGCCGGACGTCGCTGCCGACGTCAGAGGCGCGGAGCTCGCCGCAGGTGTGGGACCTGTACCGATGCATCGTCGTTCATCCAGTCTTCGCGGGTCGGGTCTTCCCGGGGTAGCGCCCCGGCGCCTCCGGGCTGCCACGGCCCGGACCTCCCAAGGGTACCGGCCGCCCCGACGTCGACTCCCCCTCATTGAGGGCCGACGCTCCGCGGGGACATACACGGTGACCTCCCGAGGGAATCCGGGGGCATACGGGGGGATCCAGTCAGGTCCGGGCGGATCCGAGCAAGCTCGTGCTGGTCCACGCGGTTCCAGGCGGGTCCGAGCGGTTTTGGGCGGATCCTGGGGTCAGGCCGGGCATGCCCGAGATCGTCACTCTTTGCCCTTCGGTGGCATGTTTCGATCAGCTTTTCTTACAGTGGGGCAATGCGCACTGGTGAGCCCCTGCCCGCCGTGGGGGACGTCCTGGGCGCTCTCGCGACCGGTCTGTGGCGCTACGACGCCGCCGCGGGAGTCGTCACCCTGGACGCCGAGGCCGCGCGGCTCGTCGGACTGCCTGCCCGGCCGACCACGCTCACGGAGGCGGGTATCCGGGCCCGGTTCCACCCGGTGGACTGGAACGAGGTCGACGGGATCGTCCAGCTCGCCCTCGCCGAAGGCACCATCGCCGAGGTCCGGATGCGGATCATGGACGAGCACCAGCGGGTGATCCGCATCGTCCGCAGCCGCTCCAAGCCGTCGCTGGATCCGAAGACCCGCGAATACCGGTTGGCCGGCACTCTTCAGGAGGTCACCGAGTCCCCGACCGGAGCCGCGCGCTCCCCCGTCACCGGCGACTGGCGCCGCTCGCGTGAGGCGTTCCTGCTGGACGCGGGGCGCGCCCTGGCCGAGGCGGGATCCACGGAGGAGGTGCTGCGGGTCGCGGCCGGGCTGTCGATGCCCGGCTTCTCGCCGGACGGGCTCGCGGTCTTCGGAGCCGAGGGCGACCGGCTGACCGTCATCGGCCACTACGGCCAGAAGCCTGGGGACGAGGGACCCTTCACCCAGATGTCGCTGGACACGGACTACCCGGCCGCCGAGGTCGTCCGCACCGGCCGCGCCGTCTATCTGTCCTCGCCCGATGAGTACCGGGCCCGCTACCCGGTGTCCTGGCCGCTCGCCGAGCCCTTCGACCGCCACTCCTGGGCGTTCCTGCCGCTGACCGCGGCGGGGCGCACGATGGGCGCGTGGATGGCGGCGTTCAAGTACCCCGTCACCTTCACGCCCGACGAGCGCTCGGTGCTCACCACGGTCGCCCGCATGCTCGCCCAGGCCCTCTCCCGCGCGGGCGCCGCCGAGACGGAACGGGAGCTGACGGACGGGCTCCAGCGCTCGATGCTGCCCACACTGGGCCCGCAGATACCCGGCATGACCGTGACCGCGCGCTATATACCGACCGGCGGCGGGCTCCAGGTCGGCGGCGACTGGTACGACATGATCCAGCTCCCCGGGGGAACCTCCCGGACGAAGCGCGGGGGCGGGCGCTTCGCGGTCACCATCGGCGACGTCCAGGGCCACGACGTGCGTGCGGCCGGCCTCATGGGCCAGCTGCGCATAGCGCTGCGCGCGTACGCCTCCGAGGGGCACCGCCCGGACGCGGTCCTCTCCCGCGCCTCGCGCTTCCTGCACGGGATGACCTACGGCGACGACGGCGCCGACCTGCGCTTCGCGACCTGCCTCTACGTCGAGGTGGACCCGGCGACCGGCACGCTGGAGATCGCTCGCGCCGGCCACCCGGACCCCGCCATCCGCATGGCCGACGGCACCGTGCTGATGCGGCCGACGGCGGGCGGGGTGCCGCTCGGCATCGACCCGGACGCGGACTACCCGACCACCCGGCTCGTCCTGGGCGCCGGCGAGACCATGCTGCTGTGCACGGACGGGCTGATCGAGACCGGCGGGCACGACCTGGACACCGGCTGGCGGCGCATCCGGAGGATCCTGGAGGAGCACGACGGGGATATGGAGGCGCTGGCCGACGCGCTGGTGCAGGCCGTCCACGGGCCCTCCTCGCACCACGCCACCGGGCCGCTCACCGATCGTCGCGAGGACGATATAGCCATGGTGCTGCTGTGCCGGACGGGCGAGGGCTTCGCCTGTGCCGGCGCCGACCGCCGGCCGACCGTGCGCCGCACGATGCTGACGGTCGCGCAGGCCGATCCCCAGCGGGTCGCGGGCGCCCGGCAGCAGCTGCGCGAGCTGCTGCACGACTGGTCCTCGGTGGACCAGGTCGACTCGGCCGTGCTCCTGGTGTCCGAGATGCTGACGAACGTTCTCGTGCACACCGACGCGGACGCCCTGCTCCTCGCGGAGATCTCCTGCGACGGGGACGGCTTCGGCGGCACGGGCGGGCGCCGGCTGCGGGTGGAGGTCACCGACGGCAGCGACGACCTGCCGCACAAGCGCCAGCCCGGCGAACTCGCCTCCTCCGGACGCGGCCTGGTCCTCGCGGAACTGCTCGCGGACGGCTGGGGGGTGGAGCCGCGGGGCGAGGGCAAGAGCACCTGGTTCGAGCTGTACGAGGCTCCTGTGAAGGACGGCGACGCATAAAGCCCGCGGCGAGCTTTCCGCTGATCCGGCGGCAAGCTTTCGCTGATCGGGCGCGGAGCTTTCGCTGATCCGGCGGCGGGCTGTCCGCGTCCGGTGGCCGCCCGTGGCCCACCGCCGGAGGCCCCCTCGTCCCCATGGCGCGCGTCACGCGCCCGGTGGCTCCCCTCGCGCGCCCGGCGCCGCTGTTTCCGGTCCGGCCCCTCCGTACCGCGCCCGCAGCTCGTGGCCGACGCCGAACGCCGCCGCGGTCAGCGGCACCGCCAGCAGCATCCCGAGGATCCCGGCGACCGACGCCCCCGCGGTGAGCGCGAGCAGCACCGCCGCCGGGTGCATCCGCACGGTCCGGCTCTGCACGACCGGCTGGAGCACATGCCCGTCTAGCACCTGCACGGCGACGACGACACCGAGCGCCCACAGCGCGATTACCACTCCGCGGTCCGCGAGGGCGACCAGGACCGCGACCGCGCCGGAGAGGAAGGCCCCGAGGTAGGGGATGTAGGCGCCCACGAAGACGAGGGCGCCGAGCCCGATCGCGCCCGGAACGTGGAGGATCAGCAGCCCCACGGTGGTCAGCGTCGCGTCGATGAGCGCGATGACCGTGGTGCCGCGCATGAACCCCTCGACGGCCTCGTAGGCGCGCCGCGCCACGGCCTCGACGGTGCCGACGGTGCCGCGCGGGGAGAGCGAGCGCAGCTGGTCCGCCACCCGGTGCGAGTCGCGCAGGAAGAAGAAGACGAGCAGCAGTGCCAGTACGGCCATGGCGATGTACTCGGCCACGACGCTGACCCCGCTGATCACGTTGGAGGCGGCGGTCCCCCCGAACTTGGAGAGCAGGTCCTTGGACTTGGTGGCCAGGTCGTCCAGTGAGGTGCCGGCCGCCCCGAAACGCGACGCGATCGACATCGCGGCCCGCTTGAGCGAGGCCAGGATCTGGTCGCCGGTGTCGACGAGCGCGGCGACGACGATGTACACGGCCCCGCCCACCACGGCCACCACGGCGACGCAGGTGATCCCGGCCGCGAGCGAACGGTGGACCCCGGCCCGCACGAGCCACCGGTGCAGCGGCCCGAGCAGCGCGGTGCCGAGCAGCGCGAGCAGCACGGGCACGACGGCCGTACGGAACTGCCCGCACAACCGGATCACGATCCAGACGACCCCGGCGACCAGCAGCACGGCGGCACACCACGCGGCGAGCCGGCGTACGGGGTCGGGGAGGAGCTGCACCCTCCCAGCCGAACACGCGAAGGGCGGGCTGTCCTGTGCGGACAGCCCGCCCGGGTGACGCCGTATCAGCCGCCCGTCCGGGCGACGCCGTATCAGCGGCCCGTTCCGGATGACGCCGTGTCAGGCCGGCTTCGGCGCGGAGCCGCTGGTCAGGCTTCCTGCGGGCCCTGCTCGGTCATCCCGTGCACCGCCGGAATGGTGCCGAGGCGCCCCTTCTGGAAGTCCTCGAAGGCCTGCTGGAGCTCCTCGCGGGTGTTCATCACGAACGGACCGTAGTGCGCCATGGGCTCACGGATCGGCTGCCCGCCCAGCAGGACGACCTCGAAGTCCGGCGTGTGGGAGTCCTGCTTCTCGTCCGCGCGGACGGTGATCGAGGAACCCGCGCCGAACACCGCGGTCTGGCCGAGGTGGATCGGCCTGCGCTCCGAACCGACGCTGCCGCGGCCGGCCAGGACATACGCAAGGCCGTTGAAGTCCTCGCGCCAGGGCAAGGTGATCTCCGCGCCCGGTGCCACGGTGGCGTGGATCAGGGTGATCGGCGTGTGCGTGATGCCGGGGCCCTTGTGGCCGTCCAGCTCACCGGCGATGACGCGGAGCAGCGCGCCGCCGTCGGGGGTCGTCAGCAGCTGGACCTGGCCACCACGGATGTCCTGGTAGCGCGGGGCCATCATCTTGTCCTTGGCGGGCAGGTTGACCCAGAGCTGGATGCCGTGGAACAGGCCGCCGGACACGACGAGCGCCTCCGGCGGAGCCTCGATGTGCAGGAGGCCCGAGCCCGCGGTCATCCACTGGGTGTCGCCGTTGGTGATGGTTCCGCCACCGCCGTGCGAGTCCTGGTGGTCGAAGACGCCGTCGATGATGTAGGTGACGGTCTCGAAGCCGCGGTGGGGGTGCCAGGGGGTGCCCTTGGGCTCGCCCGGCGCGTACTCCACCTCACCCATCTGGTCCATCATGATGAACGGGTCGAGGTGGCGGTAGTGGATCCCGGCGAACGCGCGTCGGACCGGGAAGCCCTCGCCCTCGTAGCCGCTGGGTGCGGTCGTGACACCGAGCACGGGACGGGACACCGCGTCGGCCGGCGCGACCACACGGGGCAGGGTCAGCGGGTTCTCTACGGTCACTGCAGGCATGTCGGTACCTCCTTGTGCTTCCACTTTAGTTGACTGTTGAACTTTCTGCCACCCCAACGCGGAAAGCCCGGAGGGCATTCCCTCCGGGCTCCCGCCGCCGCGCGAGTGCTGGTTCAGTTGCTGAAGTAGAGGTACTTCCAGTCGCCGTACGTCGTGGAGTTCACGCTGTCGCCGGACGAGCCGTTGACGTACACCGACCGCATCCGCGCCCTGATCCCGGCCTCGCCGGGCGCCTCCAGGCTCACGGCCGACTTGCCGTTGGTCCCCAGCCGGAAGTACTGGGAGTCGAGCGAGTACCACCTGCCGTCGTAGTAGACCTCCAGGTCGAAGCGCTGCTGACGACCCGGGTAGTAGGTCATGGTCGTCGTGAGCAGCGGGTCGGTTCTCTTGTGGAACCAGTAGTACGTCGTCGAGCCGATCTTGCCCGTCTTGTAGTGCCGGGAGACGGCGGTGGAGACCCTGACCCTGGCGTAGGCCGTGGCCTTCACCGTCTTGGGCGCGAAGCGGGCGTCACCCTTGAACACCGCGGTGACGGCCGTGTCACGCGTCATGTCCACGACCGCCGAGAGGTTGCCGCTGGAGTTCACCCTCCCGGTCTTCAGCAGCTTCTTCGGCTTGTCGCCACCGAAGGGGTCCGCCCAGATCTCGACCGTGCGGTTCTTGTACGTCGAGCCGAGGTGCGCGGTGAAGGTGACGTCGGTGCCGTAGTTGTAGAGCTTGCCGTTGTTGTTCAGGGTCAGCGTGGTCGCCGTACGGGAGACCTGGACCTTGTCGGAGGCGGTGGCCGCCGTGTGCTCGGCGTCGCCCGCGTAACCGGCCTTGTACGTCACGGTGCCGCCGGCCGGCGGGGTGTCCGTGAAGGAGTAGGTGCCGTCCGCCTTCACCGCGACGGCGGGGAGCGCCTTGCCGCTGGGGCTGTCCAGGTCGGTGCGGGTGACCGCGAGCTTCGCGCCCGCCGGGAGCGGCACGTTCGCCGTGATCCTGCCCTTGACGGTGAGCTGCTTGGCGCGGGTCGCGGAGGCGGGCGCGTCGACCGTGAGGGTCGGCACGCTGAGCGACGGGCCGGTGAACGCCTTGAGGGTGTAGGTGCCACCTGTACCGGACAGGGCGAACAGCCGCGAGGAGTCGGGGGCCCACGCCACCTCGCCGATGCTGGACGTCCCCGTGTCGAAGCGGCGCACCGGGGTGACGGCGCCCGGCTTGTAGACGGAGACGTGACGGTCGTAGGCCTGGGCGACCAGACCGCTCGGCGAGACGTCGCCGGACCAGCCCGTCTCCGTGAGGTTCCCGGCCTCCGTGAAGGTGCCGTCGGCGTACGAGAGCTTCCGGGAGCCGTTCCACAGCACCTGGGAGCCGCCGGGTCCGAGGTCGATGTCGCCGAAGTACTGCTCGCCGCCGCTCTTGGCGACCACCTGGGGGGTGGCTCCCGAGACGTCGAGCACGTTCAGCGCGCCCGGGCTGTCGCCGCTGTCGGCGAAGGACAGCAGACCGGGCGCGGACGGGTCGGCGTCGAGGATCGCCGCGTTGTAGTACGGGGCGACCGTGTCCGGGAGCTGTCCGAGAGCCACCGCTGCGGCGGCGTCGGTGGCGGCGGGATCGATGGATCCCAGGTTGCCGTGGAAGAAGCCGTCCTCACCCGTGATCCGGTACGAGAACCAGAGCCGTCCGCCCGCGAAGGCGACCTCGCGCGGTTCGGCGCCGGCGCCGATGTCGTAGCGGGTCCTGACCTGAAGGGTGGCCGCGTCGAGAGCCACGATCTCGTGGCTGGTCGGCAGGGCCGCGTACAGGGTGAGGCCGTCGTCGGAGAGCGCGAGGTCGCTGGGGCGGCCGAAGCCGACGTTCAGGCCGGCCAGGGTGCCGCTGTAGTCGGTGGCCAGGATCCGTCCGTTGTCCTGGTCGGCGACGAAGACACGCTGGAGGGCGCCGTCGGCGACGAGGCCCACGGGCTGGGTGAGTACGGCCGGCTCGGCCGAGGCGGAGCCCGCCGCGGCAAGGCTCAGCGCGACCGAGCTGAAGAGGACCGCGAGCGCCGTCGCGGCCGAGGTGCTGCGCATGCGCACAGTGATGAACCCCCACAAGAGATCCCGGGATGGCCGGGAGATGAGAAGCGCCGCGCGGCACCCGGACGCGACCGCGTGAGAGCGGTGGCGTGCGGGGCGCGGCTGCCGGGGGAACTCTATGGCATGGCCGTGACAACGGTTGGGGAATTCCCGGCGGCGACGGGCCGCCGCGCGGCCGGGCAGGGTCGGCGTCGACGCGGCAGGGGCGTCCAGCCGTCAGCGCGGCAACGGCGTCCGGCTGTCCGGCCATCCGGCTGTCCGGCCATCCGGCTGTCCGGCCATCCGGCTGTCCGGCCGTCCGGCCGTCCGGTCTTCCGCGAAGCAACGACCTCCAGCCGCGCGCGCAGACGACCTCCAGAGCCGTCCAGGGAGCAACGCCCCCGGCCGTCCGTGAAGCGACAGCGATGGCCTCTAGCCGTACATACGCCGCATGGCGAACTCCACCATCTGCTCGACCGCCTTCGCGTCGAACACCATCCGGTGCTCCCCCTCCATGTCGAGCACGAACCCGTACCCCGTCGGCAGCAGATCGATCACCTCCGCCCCGGTGATCACGAAGTACTTCGACTCCTTGCCCGCGTACCGGCGCAGCTCCTTCAGCGAGGTGAACATCGGGATCACCGGCTGCTGGGTGTTGTGCAGCGCCAGGAACCCGGGGTTGTCACCGCGCGGGCAGTACACCTTGGACGTGGCGAAGATCTGCTGGAAGTCCTCGGCGGACATCGACCCGGTGGTGAACGCGCGGACCGCGTCCGCGAGGGAGGGCGGCGACGGCTCGGGGTACAGCGGAGGCTGCTGGCCGTATCCGCCGGGCATCTGCCCGCCCGGCATCTGCTGCCCGGGCATCTGCTGCTGCGGTGAGGCGTACTGCTGCTGCGCACCCGCGTTCTGGTAGCCGTACATGCCCCAAAGAGTAGTGGGCCACATATAGGCCGTGAGGGGTTGATTCTTATTACCGACGGGTAGCATCATCGGAGCTACTTGTCAGTACGTGAACTGGATGCGAGGAGACAGTGCCTCGCCGATCCCTCTACGGAGCCGTCGCCATGGGGCACTACAAGTCGAATCTCCGCGACATCGAGTTCAACCTCTTCGAGGTGCTCGGCCGCGACAAGCTGTACGGCAGCGGCCCGTTCGCGGAGATGGACACCGACACCGCGAAAAGCGTCCTCGAAGAGCTGACCCGCCTCTCGGAGAACGAGCTGGCGGAGTCCTTCGCGGACGCCGACCGCAACCCGCCGGTCTTCGACCCGGAGACCAACACCGCGCCGGTCCCCGCGTCCTTCAAGAAGAGCTACAAGGCCTTCATGGACTCCGAGTACTGGCGCCTCGGCCTGCCCGAGGAGATCGGCGGCACCACCGCCCCGCCGTCCCTGATCTGGGCGTACGCGGAGCTGATCCTCGGCGCCAACCCGGCGGTGTGGATGTACTCCTCGGGCCCGGCCTTCGCCCGCATCCTCTTCGAGGAGGGCAACGAGGTCCAGAAGAAGATCGCTCAGATAGCCGTCGACAGGACCTGGGGCTCCACCATGGTGCTCACCGAGCCGGACGCCGGCTCGGACGTCGGCGCCGGCCGCACCAAGGCGATCCAGCAGGAGGACGGCTCCTGGCACATCGAGGGCGTGAAGCGCTTCATCACCTCCGGTGAGCACGACATGGAGGAGAACATCCTCCACTACGTCCTCGCCCGTCCCGAGGGCGCCGGTCCCGGCACCAAGGGCCTGTCCCTCTTCCTGGTCCCGAAGTACCTCTTCGACTTCGAGACCGGCGAGCTGGGCGAGCGCAACGGCGTCTACGCCACCAACGTCGAGCACAAGATGGGCCTGAAGGCCTCCAACACCTGCGAGATGACCTTCGGCGACCGCCACCCCGCCAAGGGCTGGCTGATCGGCGACAAGCACGACGGCATCCGCCAGATGTTCCGCATCATCGAGTTCGCCCGCATGATGGTCGGCACGAAGGCGATCTCCACACTGTCCACCGGCTACCTGAACGCCCTGGAGTACGCCAAGGAGCGCGTCCAGGGTCCGGACCTGGCCAACTTCATGGACAAGACCGCGCCCAAGGTCACCATCACCCACCACCCCGACGTGCGCCGCTCGCTGATGACGCAGAAGGCGTACGCGGAGGGCATGCGCGCCCTGGTCCTCTACACCGCCTCCGTGCAGGACGCGATCGCGGTCAAGGAGGCGAACGGCGAGGACGCCTCCACCGAGCACGCCCTGAACGACCTGCTCCTGCCGATCGTCAAGGGCTACGGCTCCGAGAAGGGCTACGAGCAGCTCGCGCAGTCCCTCCAGACCTTCGGCGGCTCCGGCTTCCTCCAGGAGTACCCGATCGAGCAGTACATCCGCGACGCCAAGATCGACACCCTCTACGAGGGCACCACCGCGATCCAGGGCCAGGACTTCTTCTTCCGGAAGATCGTCCGCAACCAGGGCGCCGCGCTGAACTCGCTCGCCGAGGACATCAAGAAGTTCCTGGCCATCGGCACCGGCGGCGAGGAGCTGGCCACGGCCCGCGAGCACCTCGCAAAGGCGGCCGTCGAGCTGGAGGCGATCGTCGGCCTGATGCTGACCGACCTCGCGGCCACCGAGCAGGACGTCAAGAACATCTACAAGGTGGGCCTGAACACCACCCGCCTGCTGCTGGCCTCCGGTGACGTGATCGTCGGCTACCTGCTGCTGAAGGGTGCCGCGGTCGCCGCCGAGAAGCTCCAGACGGCCTCTGCCAAGGATGTGGCCTTCTACACCGGCAAGATCGCGGCGGCGAAGTTCTTCGCGGCCAACGTCCTGCCGAGCGTGACCCTGGCCCGCAAGGTCGCCGAGGGCGTGGACCTGGACCTCATGGAGCTGGACGAGGCCGCGTTCTAGGACACCCCCGGCCTGGCGGGCGCCGTCGCCCGCGGCATCCCGCCCGGTCCCGTCCAACCTCCACATCCTCCTTACGAGGGCCCGCTCCCCATCACCGGGAGCGGGCCCTCGCCCGTCGTTAAGGTGAACCCATGAGCACAAGCCCTCGCTTCGACCGCGGCCACACCGACGACCTCATGTCCTTCCTTGCGGCCAGCCCGTCGCCGTACCACGCCGTGGCACACGCCGCCGAGCGGCTGGAGAAGGCCGGCTTCCGGCAGGTCGCGGAGACGGACGCGTGGGACGGGGCGAGCGGCGGCAAGTTCGTGCTCCGCGGGGGCGCGATCGTCGCCTGGTACGTCCCCGAGGGCGCCGATCCGCACACCCCGTTCCGGGTCGTGGGCGCCCACACCGACTCCCCGAACCTGCGGGTGAAGCCGCGGCCGGACAGCGGCGGCCACGGCTGGCGGCAGATCGCGGTCGAGATCTACGGTGGCCCGCTGCTCAACTCCTGGCTGGACCGCGACCTCGGCCTGTCGGGCCGGCTGTCCCTGCGCGACGGCTCCACCCGCCTCGTGAACGTCGACCGGCCGCTGCTGCGGGTGCCGCAGCTGGCCGTGCACCTGGACCGCTCGGTCTCCACAGAGGGACTGAAGCTGGACAAGCAGCGCCATCTCCAGCCCATCTGGGGTCTGGGGGACGATGTGCGGGACGGCGACCTCATCGCGTTCCTGGAGCAGGAGCTGGGACTGGCCTCGGGCGAGGTGACGGGCTGGGACCTGATGACCCACTCCGTGGAGCCGCCCGCGTATCTCGGCCGGGACAAGGAGCTGATGGCGGCCCCGCGGATGGACAACCTGCTGTCCGTGCACGCGGCCACCGCGGCGCTCGCGGCCGTCGCCGGCTCCGGCACCGCCTCGTCCTGCATCCCGGTGCTCGCGGCCTTCGACCACGAGGAGAACGGCTCCCAGTCCGACACCGGCGCCGACGGCCCGCTGCTCGGATCCGTGCTGGAGCGCTCGGTGTTCGCCCGGGGCGGTTCCTACGAGGACCGGGCCCGGGCCTTCGCCGGCTCCGTCTGCCTGTCCTCCGACACCGGGCACGCCGTCCACCCCAACTACCCGGAGCGGCACGACCCGACCCACCACCCGCGTGCGGGCGGCGGCCCCATCCTCAAGGTGAACGTCAACAACCGCTACGCCACCGACGGTTCGGGCCGCGCGATCTTCGCCGCCGCCTGCGAGAAGGCGGGCGTTCCCTTCCAGTCCTTCGTCTCGAACAACGCGATGCCCTGCGGCACGACCATCGGCCCCATCACGGCGGCCCGCCACGGCATCAAGACGATCGACATCGGCGCGGCGATCCTCTCGATGCACAGCGCCCGCGAACTGTGCGCCGCGGACGACCCGCATCTGCTGGCGAACGCGCTGGTGGCGTTCCTGGAGGGCTGAGGCGCTGCGCCCTCCGTGGCAGCCCGCTTCTCCCCGCCTCTCCCCGTACACCACTCGCGCGCCCGTGCGACCGCCTCGGCATGCCCACCGCCCTCCCGGGTACCCGGGTTGCGGGCCGGAAGGACCGGACCCACAGGGAGGGCAGGACTCATGGGCCTGGGTGGATGCATCATCCTGATCGCCGTGGGGGCCATCCTCGCGTTCGCGACCGACTGGCACATGCAGGGCGTCAACCTTCACCTGGTCGGCGTCATATTCATGATCGTCGGGCTGATCGGGGTGGCCACCTTCAGCAGCATCTACCGCCGGCGGCGGGTCGTGGTGCCACCCACCCCCGTCGTCGAGGAGGAACGGCACCGTCCCGGCGACGGATACGGCGGGTACGGGGTCTGACCCCGGGCCCGGCCGCCCCGTCGGCCTACTCCGCGTCCATGCCCGCCAGCACCAGCGGAAGCCGGGTAGCCCCGCTCTCCGTGACACGGACCGGGACTCCCCAGTCCTGCTGGTGGACGTGGCACGCCGGGTACTCGTTCGCCGGATCGTCGTCGCAGGACGCGGCCATCGCCGAGACATGCAGAACGCCCTCGGATATGGACGGGTTCAGCTCCAGCTCGCGCGCGAGATCCGTGCCGGCTCCCTCGCCCTGGAGCAGCAGCTCGGGCGGGGTGGAGGAGACCAGCAGACGGGTCGAGGGGCCGTAGCGCGTGTCCAGCTTCTGGCCGTCCGGGGCCTGGAAGACCACCTCCAAGCGCAGCCCACCCGGAGCCACTTCGGTCGCCGCGCGCTGGGTGCGGTGGGCGACCGACGCGACCTGCACCGCCTCCTCGGGCAGCCGCAGCCGGGTCAGCCGGTGACGGGCGGACTCCACCACCACGATGTCCTCGCCGACGAGCACCGCGTCCGACGGCTCCCGCAGGTCCGTCGCCAGCGTGGTCACCTCGCCCGTCGCCGGATCGTAGCGCCGCAGCGCGTGGTTGTAGGTGTCGCTGACCGCCACCGAGCCGTCCGGCAGCGCGGTCACCCCCAACGGATGCTGGAACAGGGCCTGTTCGGCCGCGCCGTCCCGGTGCCCGAAGTCGAAGAGCCCCGTGCCGACCGCCGTGTGCACCGCGCCGTCCCGGTCCACCCAGCGCAGGGCGCTCGTCTCGGAGTCCGCGAGCCACAGGCGCTCCCCGTCTGCCGACACCGCAAGACCCGACGGCTGCGCGAACCACGCCTGAGCTCCCGGGCCGTCCACCAGCCCTTCGTTGGTGGTACCCGCGGCCACCGCGACCGTGGCCGTCCCCGGGTCGTACGTCCACAGCTGATGCACGCCCGCCATGGCGATCCACACCCGGCCACCGAAGACCGCGACGTCCCACGGTGAGGAGAGGTCCACCTCCCGCGCGGGACCGGACGTGGGCGACCCCTGCCACCACTGGGTGCCGGTGCCCGCGAGCGTGCCGACCTCCCCGGTCGCCAGGTCCAGACGGCGCAGCGCGTGGTTCACGGTGTCGGCGACGACCACCGCGCCGTCGTCCAGCAGCGCCAGACCCTGCGGCTCGCTGAAGCTCGCCGCCTCGGCCGGGCCGTCCGAGAAGCCCCGCACACCCGAACCGATGCGCCGCACCACCGTCTCGCCGTCCGCCGCCAGCTCCACCAGCTGGTGCCGGGTGGTGTCGCTGACCAGGAAGGTGCCGGACGGCAGCGCAAGCGCCTTGCCCGGGAAACGAAGGGTGGTGGGCTCCGGCTCCGGCGCCACGTAGGGGCCGTCGCCGCGGCGCAGGGTGCCCTTCGCCGCGTGCTCCCGCTCCAGCTCCTCGACGAGCCGCGCTATCGCGTGGGCATGGCCCTCGCCCGCGTGCTGGGCGACCACGTACCCCTCGGGGTCGATGACGACGAGCGTCGGCCAGGCGCGGACGGCGTACTGCTTCCAGGTGGCGAGCTCCGGGTCGTCGAGGACGGGGTGCTCCACCCCGTACCGCTCCACGGCGTCCACCACCGCCTGGTGCTCCGCCTCGTGGACGAACTTCGGAGAGTGCACGCCGATGATCACCACGGTGTCGCGGTGCTTCTCCTCCAGCTCGCGCAGCTCGTCCAGGACATGCAGACAGTTGATGCAGCAAAACGTCCAGAAATCGAGGATGACAATGCGTCCTCGCAGGTCGGCGAGGGTGTATTGCTCTCCGCCCGTGTTCAGCCAGCCACCCCTGCCGACCAGCTCGGGGGCGCGGACACGGACGCGGCGCGGTGTGGAGTCGTTCATGGCTCAAGGGTGCCATCTGTGATCGGTGGCCCGGGAAGCCTGTGGATAACCGGGTGACGGTGCGTACGCGTACGGGATGCGCACATGCCGTCACGGAGGGATGCTCGACGCATACAGGGGGGCCATTGCAAGGGAGCAGTTCCATGCCACGAGACATCGACGACCAGATCCGCCGACGGGACCGTGAGCGCGAGCACGGGGAGATCACCGGCGAGGACAGGCGTGACCGGGACCACGACCCCGACATGAGCGGGTCCGACTTGGCGGACGGCGATGTGGAGGGCTCCGGCCTGCGCCGGGAGCGCGACGAGCGCCGTTCGTCGTGGGACGAGGACGACGAGGACCTGCGCGACAGGCGGGATATGCGGGACATGCGGGACGGCTACCGGTAGCCCGACCGCCCGCGTCCCCGCGCGGTCCGTGGACGAGTCCCCCACCGGCGGCGGGGGACTCGTCCGCGTCCGGCCCCCGTACCGGGCCGGACGCGTGGCGCGCACTCAGGACAGCGCGTGCCCCGTCGTCGCGTCGACGTGGCCCGGGACCTCCTCGTGACGGTCGCCGACCGACATCGTGCCGGTGGGTTCGAACAGCAGGATCGACGCTCCGGCCGGGGCGGACGGCTTGTGCTCGGTGCCGCGCGGGACCGTGAAGACCGAGCCCTTGGACAGCGTGACCGTGCGCTCACCCTCCGGCTCCCGCAGCGCGATGCTCAGTTCGCCGTCCAGGACGAGGAAGAACTCGTCGGTGTGGTCGTGCGTGTGCCATACATGCTCGCCCTCGACCCTCGCGACGCGCACGTCGTAGTCGTTGACGGTGGTGACGATGCGCGGGCTCCACAGCTCGGCGAAGGAGGCGAGAGCCTCGGCGAGGGCGACGGGTTCCCTACGGGGCGGAGTTGCCGGAGATTCCATACGGCTATCGTGCCGGGCGCCGGGCGCGGCGGACAAGCGCCGGGAACCGCACTGGCCGTGGCCGGCGCGCGTCGGCCCCGGTGGCGCATCGCCCCTCCGCGGGCGCGGCCGCGCCGCGAGGCCGGACTCAGTCCGTCGGCCTACCGGCGGCGTTTCGGACCGGCCGCGGGGGAAGCCCTCACCGTATGAGATTCCTCGTACGAGACCGGCTCCTCGGCATCGGTGACGACTACTGGATCGAGGACCAGCACGGCAACAAGGTGTTCCTGGTCGACGGCAAGGCGCTGCGGCTGCGGGACACGTTCGAGTTGAAGGACACACAGGGGCGCGTCCTGATCGACATCCACCAGAAGATGTTCGCCCTGCGCGACACGATGGTCATCGAGCGCGAGGGCGAACCACTGGCCAGGATCCGTCGCAAGCGCCTGTCCCTGCTGCGCAACCACTACCGCGTCTCGCTGGTGGACGGCACGGAACTCGACGTCAGCGGCAAGATCCTCGACCGCGAGTTCGCCATCGAGTACGAGGAGGAGCTGCTGGCGCAGATCTCCCGCCGCTGGCTGACCATCCGCGAGACGTACGGCGTCGACATCGTCCGCGAGGACGCGGATCCGGCGCTGATGATCGCGGTGGCCGTGTGCGTGATCCACCTGGCGGACAAGGAGCGGGAAGAGGACTGAGCGGCCCCGCCGCGGCACGGACCGCCGAGGGGGGATGACGGTCTGAGCGGCCCGCCACGGCACGGACGCCCGAGCCGGGACCCGACGCCGGCGGTCCGCAGCCCGCCCGGCGGCCTGTCCGCCACCCGCGTGCCCCGCGGGTGGCCTCCGGCCCCGTCCGCTACCTGGTGACCGCGAACGCCAGCAGGATCGCCGCCGTCAGTTCGGGGTCGCCCTCCGCCTTGATGCGGTCCGCCACGGCGTCCGCCGTCACGCGGCCGCAGGCGAGGCGGACATACGTCTCCCAGTCCAGCGTGAGCGACACCGCCGGGCCCAGCGAGGGCGTGCCGTCGATCGAGCCCCGTCCCTCCGCGTCCACCCGGACCGTGCGCAGGAACTCGACGGGGCCGTGCACGTCGAAGACGACCGCCGAACCGGGCGGCGCCCCCGCGCCCTCGGCCACCACCTTCGGCAACGCGGCCAGCAGCTCGTCGCGGGTGATGTACGCGCCCGGCGAGTCCAGGTTCCCCGGGACCCCCAGGGCCGCCCGCAGGTCCTGCTCGTGCACCCACACGTCGAACGCGCGGTACCGCATGGCCTCCTCGAGGGTCTGCTCGCTCCCCAGCGGGCCCCGCACCTTGGTGCCCGGATCCCGAGACTCGTTCCGCAGCTGGCGGTTGCGGCGGATGATCGTGTACTCCAGCTCGGACGTCATCTCCGGCGCCGTGTGGTGACGACGGACGTCGACCTGCATCTCCATGTAGCGCTGGTGCTCGTTCGTGACGTGGAAGAGATCGCGCGGGAGGGTGTGGATGGGGCGGGGGTCGCCGAGCATCTCGCAGTCCATGCCGATGACGTGCGAGATCACGTCCCGCACCGACCAGCCGGGGCAGGGCGTCCGCCGGTTCCATTCCCCTTCCACAAGGGGCTGCACCAACTCGGATATCGCTTCGATGGAGTGGGTCCAGGCGTCGGCGTAGGGCTGGAGGGTGGGATGCAGACTCACGGAACGGGACCCCTCGGGCGGTCGGTGCACGGGCGATTGACAGCTGTGTCGACGGGAGGCGACTGTCGGCGGGTGTCTCGGAACGTTAAGTTACGCTGCTGTGAGGCACCCCGGCAGTGCTTTCGTGTGACGATCGTAGGCCTGTACTGAAGGCTCGAATGCCAGGACGGTGGTAGTGTGCGCGCCTCCTTGATCCAGATGCGGGTGGAAGAGGACGAATCGGTCGAGGCGCGCCGTCGGCGAGCCGCCTCTCTGGTACGCGATCAAGCCGGAGTCGACCTCGTGGTGCTGCCCGAGCTGTGGACCACCGGCGCGTTCGCCTATGAGAGGTTCGGGACCGAGGCCGAACCGCTGGACGGGCCCACGCACGAGGCGATGGCGAAGGCGGCGAGCGACGCGGGCGTGTGGCTGCACGCCGGCTCGATCCCCGAACGTGCCGCATCCGACGGCGGCTCCCCCGCGGGCGAGAGCCCTCTCTACAACACGTCTCTCATCTTCTCCCCCTCCGGTGAACTGGCCGCCGCCTACCGCAAGATCCACCGCTTCGGCTTCGACAAGGGCGAGGCCGTGCTGATGGGCGCGGGGACCGAGCTGGTGACGGTGCGTCTGCCGGAGACGACCGTCGGCGTGGCCACCTGCTACGACCTCCGCTTCCCCGAGCTGTTCCGCTCGCTCGTGACCGCGGGGGCCGAGACGCTCGTGATCCCGGCGGGCTGGCCGGAGCGCCGCCGGTCCCACTGGACGCTGCTGGCCCAGGCACGGGCGGTCGAGAACCAGGCGTACGTCCTTGCTTGTGGAACGGCCGGGACGCATGCGGGAGTTCCGCAGGCGGGTCACTCGATCGTGGTGGATCCATGGGGCGAGGTCCTCGCGGAGGCCGGCGCCGGCGAGGAAGTTCTCACGGTGGAGTTCGACCCGGAGAAGGTCGCGGCCACACGGGAACAGTTCCCGGCGCTGAAGGACCGGGTGCTGGGCCTGGAGCCCCCGCGGCGCTGAAGGTCGGCCACGCGGGCCGTGGCCTGGCCCCTGTGGCCCCTCGCTTGCCTCGTCCGCCCAGCGGGGGCAGTGCACCCGCCCCCGCGCCCACACCCCTCCGCCGTGCCGGCAGGCCCTACGCCGGCACGTGCACCGTCTCCACACGGCTGGCCACCAGCCGCTCCCGCTCCCTGCGCGCCGCCTGCTTGCGCAGCCGCAGGATCTGGCTCAGTCCCAGCGCCTGCAGGAGGAACACGGCGGAGAAGGCCACCGCGTAGTCGTCTCCGGTGGCGTCCAGCAGCACGCCGATCGCCAGCAGCGTCGTCATGGAGGCGATGAAACCGCCCATGTTGGTGATGCCGGAGGCGGTGCCCTGACGCTCCGGTGGGTTCGCCGGGCGCGCGAAGTCGAAGCCGATCATCGAGGCGGGGCCGCAGGCCCCGAGCACCGTGCACAGCACGACCAGCAGCCACATCGGAGCGTGCGTACCCGGGTAGAGGAGCGTGGCCGCCCACATCACCGCCGTCGCCCCGACCGTCCCGAGCGCCAGCGGCAGCCGTGCCGCGTGATGCCTGGCGACGATCTGCCCGTAGACCAGGCCGACGACCATGTTCGACAGCACCACGAGCGTGAGCAGCTCCCCGGCCGTCGCCCGCGACAGCCCCTGCGCCTGCACCAGGAACGGCAGGCCCCACAGCAGCAGGAACACCATCGCCGGGAACTGCGTCGTGAAGTGCACCCACATGCCGAGGCGGGTGCCGGGTTCCCGCCAGGACGCCGCGATCTGCCGCCTCACATAGGCGGACCCGTGATGCGGGAACGGCTCCGGCTCGTGCCCCTCGGGGTGGTCCTTCAGGAAGAGGAGGAGCAGCAGGAGGACGAGGGCCCCTGCGAAGGCGCTGCCGCCGAACGCGGCCGTCCAGCCGATACGGTGCAGCAGCCGGGCCAGCACGAGCGTCGAGACCAGGTTGCCCGCCATGCCGGCCAGACCGGCGAGCTGCGCGACCAGCGGGCCGCGGCGGGCCGGGAACCAGCGGGTGCCGAGACGCAGCACGCTGATGAACGTCAGCGCGTCACCGCAGCCGAGCAGCGCCCGCGAGGCGAGGGCCATTCCGTACGAGGTGGAGAACGCGAATCCCACCTGGCCTGCGGTGAAGAGCACGACGCCCATGGCCAGCACCTTCTTGGTGCCGAGCCGGTCCACCAGCAGGCCGACGGGTATCTGCATCCCCGCGTACACAAGGAGCTGGAGGATCGAGAAGGTGGACAGGGCGGACGCGTTCACGTGGAAGCGGTCCGCGGCGTCGAGCCCGGCCACGCCCAGGGACGTGCGGAAGATGACGGCGACGAAGTAGACCGAGACGCCGATGGCCCACACCGCGACGGCACGCGGGCCGCCCGGCGGGTCCCCGGGCAGGGAGACCGCTTGGGAGTTCAGGGAACGGGAACTCATCGCACCTCACCCCGCGCCAGGTGGGAGAACCAGCTGACGTGCCGGTGGACGATGTCGACGGCCGCCTCGGCGTCGCCTGACCGCAGGGCCTCGAGGATCTCCTCGTGTTCGGTGAGCGTCTTGGCGATCCGGTCGGGGTGCGAGTGCATGACCGCGACCCCCATCCGCAGCTGGCGGTCGCGGAGTTGGTCGTACAGGCGGGAGAGGATCTCGTTGCCGCCGCTGCGCACGATCTCGGCGTGGAAGGTGCGGTCGGTGACCGCCGCCCCGGCCAGATCCCCGGCGGCGGCCTGCTCCTTCTGGCGTGCGAGCAGTTCCTCGAGGCGGTGGATCAGCAGGGGCGGGGCGGGCACGGCCTTGCGTGCCGCGTGTTCCTCGACGAGCTGACGCGTCTCCACCACGTCCGCGATCTCCTGCGCGGAGACGGGCAGGACCAGGGCCCCCTTCTTCGGGTAGAGCTTGATCAGGCCTTCGACCTCCAGCCGGAGCAGCGCCTCGCGTACCGGAGTCCGCGAGACCCCCACCTCCTCGGCGAGCTCTCCCTCGGTGAGCAGCGTGCCGCCCTCGTAACGGCGCTCCAGGACGCCCCGTTTGACATGCGTGTAGACACGGTCGGCGGCGGGCGGCTGCTTGGCGGTCGGATTCTCCTGAGCGGGGGCGGCGGATGGCGCTGAAGGCATGCGCACATGATAGATACAACGCGTGTTCAAGCCGATGCGCGTCCATGATGTGGACCGGAGAGATTCCTCCCACGCCCATCCCGGCAACCGCACATCTTTTTGTGCTAGTTACGAGTCTCACGAGAAGGCGGCCTTGCCATCTGGCCGTCCTCCAGGGGCATTTGGATGCAGAAAGAGCATCAGAGACGCAATCGGAGCGTTCAACTTGATTACCGGCATTAAGGGCGCGCGAGTTCGCAAAGCAGCCGCGGCAGTGGTCACCACCGGAGCCGTGCTCACCGCCGCCGCCCTCACCGCGGCACCCGCGCAAGCCGTCACACAGCCCACGATCACCGCCAAGGGCGGGTTCGTGATGAACAACAGCACCGGCAAGGGCCTGTACACCAAGGCCGCCGACACGAAGCTGTCCACCGGCTCCACCACCAAGATCATGACCGCCAAGGTGGTGCTGTCCCAGTCGAACCTGAACCTGGACGCCAAGGTCACGATCCAGAAGGCCTACAGCGACTACGTCGTCCGGAACAACGCCTCCCAGGCCCACCTGATCGTCGGCGACAGGGTCACCGTCCGTCAGCTGCTGTACGGGCTGATGCTGCCCTCCGGCTGTGACGCGGCCTACGCGCTCGCGGACAAGTTCGGTTCCGGCTCGACGCGCGACGCACGCGTGAAGTCGTTCCTCGGCAAGATGAACAGCACTGCCCGCAGCCTCGGCCTGACACGCACGCACTTCGACTCGTTCGACGGCATCGGCAACGGCAACAACTACTCGACGCCGCGTGACCTGACGAAGCTCGCTAGCAACGCGATGAAGAACTCCACCTTCCGCTCGGTCGTGAACACCAAGTCGACCAAGCAGAAGGTCACCACCAAGAGCGGCGGCTACCGCTACTACAACTGGACGAACACCAACCCGCTGCTCGGCACCTACAGCGGCGCCATCGGTGTGAAGACGGGCTCGGGCCCGGAGGCCAAGTACTGCCTGGTCTTCGCCGCGACCCGCAACGGCAAGACGATCATCGGTACGGTCCTGGCGTCGTCGACGATCGACAACCGCCTCGCCGATGCGAAGAAGCTGCTGAACTACGGCTTCGCCGTCTGATCCCCACTCGGCGCGAAGGGGCCGGCCGCTCGTCGCGGCCGGCCCCTTCGCCGTCCCTGCTCCCCGGACGCTAGGCCCAGGTGATCAGCCGCTTCGGCTGCTCCAGGATGGCCGCCACGTCCGCGAGCACCTTCGAGCCCAGCTCGCCGTCCACCAGGCGGTGGTCGAAGCTGAGAGCGAGGGTCGTGACCTGGCGGGGCTTGACCTTGCCCTTGTGGACCCAGGGCTGGAGCTTGATCGCACCGACCGCGAGGATCGCCGACTCGCCCGGGTTGAGGATCGGCGTGCCCGTGTCGACGCCGAACACTCCCACGTTCGTGATGGTGACCGTGCCGCCCTGCATCGCCGCCGGGGACGTCTTGCCCTCGCGGGCCGTGGTCACCAGCTCGCCGAGCGCCTCGGCCAGCTGCGGAAGCGTCTTGTCCTGCGCGTCCTTGATGTTCGGCACGATCAGACCGCGGGGGGTGGCAGCCGCGATGCCCAGGTTCACGTAGTGCTTGCGCACGATCTCCTGGTTGGCCTCGTCCCAGGAGGCGTTGACGTCGGGGTTCCGCTTGATCGCGACCAGCAGGGCCTTGGCGATGAGCAGCAGCGGGTTGACGCGCAGGCCCTGGAGGTCCTTGTCCTGCTTGAGCTCCTCGACCAGCTTCATCGTGCGGGTCACGTCGACCGTGACGAACTCCGTGACGTGAGGCGCGGTGAACGCGGAGCCGACCATCGCCTGCGCGGTGGCCTTGCGGACACCCTTGACGGGGATACGGGTCTCCCGCGCGGTGTCGTACGCCACCACGGGCGCCGGAGCGGCCGGACGCTCCACCGCCGGAGCGGGGGCCGCCGGAGCGGGGGCCGCAGCCGCGTGCACGTCCTCGCGGGTGATGATCCCGTCCGGACCGGAGGGGGTGACCGTCGCGAGGTCGACACCCAGGTCCTTGGCGAGCTTGCGCACCGGGGGCTTCGCCAGCGGGCGGTTCTTCCCGCCGTGCCCGTTCAGCTCGCTCTGGGGCGCCGTCGCCGCGGGGGGAGCGTCCTCGGCGGCCGGCGCGGTCGTCTTGCGGGGGCGGCGCTTGGTGGAGGACTCGGCGACGCCGTAGCCGACGAGGACGGGCTTGCGGCCCTCCTGCTTGGGCTCCTCGGCCGGGGGCTGCGGTGCAGGGGTCCTCTCGGCCGGCGCCGGTGCCTCCTCGGCGGGGGCACCCGGCGTCACGTCGACCGCGATGATCGGGGTGCCGACGTCCACCGTGGTGCCCTCGGGGAAGCGCAGTTCCCGTACCACCCCGTCGTACGGGATGGGCAGTTCCACGGCCGCCTTGGCGGTCTCCACCTCGCACACGACCTGCCCGTCGGTGACCGTGTCACCGGGCTGGACGTACCACTTGAGGATCTCGGCCTCGGTCAGGCCCTCGCCCACGTCGGGCATCTTGAACTCGCGCACGGACGCGTCAGTCATCGTCGTCACGACCTTCTCCTCAGTACGCCAGGACGCGGTCGACGGCATCCAGCACCCGGTCCAGGCCCGGCAGGTACTCCTCCTCCAGCCGTGCCGGGGGGTACGGGGCGTGGTAGCCCCCGACCCTCAGCACCGGCGCCTCCAGGTGGTAGAAGCACCGCTCCGTGATCCGGGCCGCGATCTCCGCACCCGAACCGAAGAACACCGGCGCCTCGTGCACCACCACCAGGCGGCGGGTCTTCTCCACCGACGCCTGAAGGGAGTCGAAGTCCAGCGGCGAGACCGAACGCAGGTCCACAACCTCCAGTGACCGGCCCTCCTCCTGGGCGGCCACGGCGGCCTCCTGGCACACCTTCACCATCGGGCCGTAGGCGGCCAGCGTGACATCCGCGCCCTCGCGCACCACCCGCGCCTTGTGCAGGGGGTACGGGATCGCCTCCGCGTCGACCTCGGACTTGTCCCAGTACCGCCGCTTCGGCTCGAAGAAGATCACCGGGTCGTCGCTCTGGATCGCCTGCTGCATCATCCAGTAGGCGTCCGACGCGTTCGACGGAGAGACCACCTTGAGACCGGCCACGTGCGCGAACAGGGCCTCCGGGGACTCGCTGTGGTGCTCGACCGCGCCGATCCCGCCGCCGTAGGGGATACGGATGACGACCGGCAGCTTCACCTTGCCCAGGGACCTGGCATGCATCTTCGCCAGCTGTGTGACGATCTGGTCGTAGGCGGGGAAGACGAAGCCGTCGAACTGGATCTCGACCACCGGCCGGTACCCGCGCAGCGCCAGACCGATCGCGGTGCCGACGATGCCCGACTCGGCCAGCGGGGTGTCGATGACCCGCTCGTCGCCGAAGTCCTTCTGGAGACCGTCGGTGACACGGAAGACGCCGCCGAGCTTGCCGACGTCCTCGCCCATCACCAGGACCTTGGGGTCCGATTCCAGGGCCTTGCGCAGCGACTCGTTGATCGCCTTGGCGAGCGCCATCTTCTCGGCCACGTCACTTGCCCCCTTCAACGTCCGCGAACGACGCCTGGTAGGCGGCGAATCGGGCCCGCTCCTCATCGACGAGCGCATGCCCGTCCGCGTACACGTTCTCGAAGATGGCGAAGTGGTCCGGGTCCGGCATGGCACGGACCGCTTCGCGTACTCGCCTTCCCAACGCCTCGCTCTCCGCCTCGAGTTCCGCGAAGAATCCCTCGTCCGCGTGGTTTGAGGCCAGGAGATAGGCACGCAGGCGGGCGATCGGGTCCTTCGCCTCCCAGGCGGCCCGCTCGTCGTCGTGACGGTAGCGGGTGGGGTCGTCGGAGGTCGTGTGCGCGCCCATGCGGTACGTGAACGCCTCGACCAGGGTCGGGCCCTCGCCGTTGCGCGCCCGCTCCAACGCCCACTTCGTGACCGCGAGGCAGGCCAGGACGTCGTTGCCGTCCACGCGCACGCCCGGGAAGCCGAAGCCCTGCGCCCGCTGGTAGAGCGGCACACGGGTCTGCTTCTCGGTCGGCTCGGAGATCGCCCACTGGTTGTTCTGGCAGAAGAACACCACCGGCGCGTTGTAGACCGCCGCGAACGTGAACGACTCCGCGACATCGCCCTGGCTGGAGGCGCCGTCGCCGAAGTACGCGATCACCGCCGAGTCGGCACCGTCCTTGGCCACGCCCATGGCGTAGCCCGTCGCGTGCAGCGTCTGCGAGCCGATGACGATCGTGTAGAGGTGGAAGTTGTTGCTGTTCGGGTCCCAGCCGCCGTTGTTCACACCGCGGAACATGCCGAGCAGATTGGTGGGGTCGACCCCGCGGCACCAGGCGACGCCGTGCTCACGGTAGGTCGGGAAGACGTAGTCCTCGTCGTTCAGGGCCCGTCCCGAACCGATCTGGGCGGCTTCCTGGCCGAGCAGCGAGGCCCACAGACCCAGCTCGCCCTGGCGTTGCAGGGAGGTGGCTTCCGCGTCGAAGCGGCGGGTCAGCACCATGTCCCGGTAGAGGCCGCGCAGCTGCTCCGGCGTGATGCCCTCGACATACCGGTCGTACTCCGTGTTCTCGACCCGCTCGCCCTCCGGCGTCAGCAACTGGACGAGATCGGTGTCCGCGCCCTTCTTGGGCGTGGTGCTTGTGGTGCGCCTGGTGCCGGTGGTGCCGGCCTTGCTTCCGGCGCTGCGTCGCGGCTTGCGCGCGGCAGTGCTCTCCACGGTCACGTGTGCTCCTCCGTCGGTCCGGCCCCCGGGTTCGCCGGGTGCCTGGGGGTCCCCTCGGCCCGCTTGGGGCCGGTGGGAGCGGCTCCGCCTGCAGCGCACGGACGCACGGGGTGGGTGCGACTCGTTCGAAACAGACGTGACAGGTGCCCCGGCGAGCGCCCTGCAAAGGGCACGTTACCCAGTGCGACACATTTCTGTGAAACCCCTCCTGACCTGGGATTTTGCTTGGATTTCCAAGTAAATCGAGTAAGTCGGGCACAGATGCTGGTCACAGCCTTGCAGGGGGCCGGAACAACGGCACGTTATCCCGCTCACCTGGAGCACGGGAAGACGTCTTCCGGGGTGGTGCCGGTGTCGCTGGGCGGCGGCCGGCCCGTGCCCCGGGACGGCGCCGCAGAGCCGGTGCCGTGGAAGCGGCGCTCGCGTGCCGCGCCGGGGGCGCGGCGTGACCGGGAGGCGCGCGGTGCGACCGGGCGCGCCCAGGCACTCAGGAGGCCGTTCGACGCGCGCCTGGGTCGCGGGGCCCGGGGCCGGACTCGTGGGGCCCCGGACTCGCGCGGGCCCGGGTCCGGACGACGCACGCGCGCGTGGAGCCCGTTTCCGGGTCCGGACGACGCACGCGCGCGTGGAGCCCGTTTCCGGGTCCCACGCGCGCGTGGAGGCCGTCTTCAGAGGGCGGCCACCCCTCGTGTGCCGCCGGGCGGGGGGCGGTCACGCCGCCGGTGGCGTCCGGCGGTGGTCCCGCCGTCCTCGACGCGGCGTGGACCTCGGTCCCGTCAGGGCAACTGCGGGCCCCCTGCGTCCGTGGGGTCCCCGCCCCCTGCCCCACCGGTCGCCGTCGGCTGGGAGGTGTCGCCGCCGCCCGTGGGCGAGTCCGTCGGCTGGTCCGAGGGCACCGTCTCGGAGGGCTGGTCGGTCGGCTGGTCCGGCGTCGTCGACGGCTGCGGCGGCGGCTGCTCGCTGTGGGTCCGCGACGGGGTGTACGAGGGCGTGTAGTCCGTGCCGCCGCCCGTGTTCGAGTTGTCACCCGTGGACGTGTCGGTCGCCTGGTCCGTCGGGGTCTCCTGGGACTTCTTGTCGTCCTTGGACTTCGTGGCGGTCGGGGACTGCGTGGTGCTCGTCCCACCGCCGCTGCCGCCCGCGTTGTTCAGCGCCAGAGCGACACCGGCCGCGACGGCGATGACGGCGAGGACCGCGAGGATCCACAGCTTGCCGCGTCCGCTGCCCCTGTTGCCGTGTCCCTCGAATCCGCCGTCGTCCCCGGAGCCGTACCCCGTGGGCAGGATGGGCTGCGGAATCTGCGTGGTGCCGGGCTCCCCGGGGTGCGGCATCACCGTCGTACCGGCGAAGCCCCCCGCGGGGGTGTGCCGGCCCTCGTGCAGTTCCACCGGGCCGGTGTTCCAGGTGCCCGTGTGGCCGCCCTGGTCGTACAGCATCTGCAACGCGTACTGGACCAGACCGCGCATCTCCTCCGCGGTCTGGAACCGGTCGTCCGGGTCCTTCGCGAGGGACCGCATCACGAGCCCGTCCAGTTCCGGCGGAGCCGCGCCCTCCGAGGTCTGGGACGGGGGTGCCGGAATGTCCTGCACGTGCTGGTACACCACGGACAGCGGGGTCTCCCCCACGAACGGGGGCCGCAGCGCGAGCAGTTCGTACAGCAGGCAGCCCGTCGCGTACAGGTCCGAGCGGTGGTCGACGGCCTTGCCGAGCGCCTGCTCCGGGGAGAGGTACTGCGGCGTGCCCATGACCATGCCGGTCTGCGTCATCGTCGTGGACGCCCCGTGCAGGGCGCGCGCGATGCCGAAGTCCATCACCTTCACGGCGCCGTTGTGGGTGATGATGACATTCGCCGGCTTGATGTCGCGGTGCACGATGCCGTGCTGGTGCGAGTAGGCCAGTGCCTCGAGCACGCCCGAGACGATGATCAGGGCCTGCTCGGGCCCGGGTGCCTCCGCGTTGAGCAGCAGGTCGCGGATCGTACGCCCCTCGACCAGCTCCATCACGATGTACGGCACCGACTGGCCGCCCACGTGGTCCTCGCCGGAGTCGTACACGGCGACGATCGCATGGTGGTTGAGACCGGCCACCGACTGGGCCTCGCGCGTGAAGCGGGCCTTGGAGACCGGGTCCTCGGCGAGGTCGGAGCGGAGCAGTTTGACCGCGACCGTCCGGCCGAGGCGCACGTCCTCGGCCGCGAACACCTCGGCCATGCCGCCCCGGCCGAGTCTGCGGGTCAGCCGGTACCGGCCGTCCCCGACAAGCCCGCCGTTGCCCCAGTTCTCCGGCGCGTCTGACATCCCGCCGCCAGTCGCCTCGGGGTCGGACGGGCCCTGGGCGCGCTGCGTCTGTGCCATCAGTCCTCGCCGTCGTTTCTGCCCGCGGTCTGCGCGGTGGTTGTTACGGTCTCCGACGGGCCACGCTACAGGCTCCACGCAAGGCGCCGGTCCGAGATGGGCTCGAGACGGACCGGTCATCAAACCCCGCACCCGGTCACAAGTGCAAATTCCGTGTGCCCGCCGTACAACCCCCATGACGCTTGCGCGACGCTACTCTCGCGTACGGTCACGGAAAGGCGCCCCGGGCCCGCCTGCCACCGCCCGGAAGAGACTTGGCCGGAATAAGGCAGTCCCTCAAGGAACGGCAGCCGTGGATCACCGGCGGCCCGCAGGCCTGTGACAAACCGGGAAGCACGCCGAGCCGCTGCCGATGAGCCCGCGGAGGCAGCAGACCCCGAGCCAGGGACGGCGCGCCGGGCCCGTACGCGGGCGTTCGTCCACCCGTGTCCGCCGCCGGTTGCGACGACGTGCTCGGCGAGGGCGGGACGGCTTCGGCGGCTTGCGGGCTCCCGGGGAGGACCCACTTCTCGTCTGCCAAGTCGCGATCAAGACACTTCACACCGCGCCGGGTCGCGAACAGGCCCTCCGTGAGCGGTTCCGCCGCAAGGCGCGGTCCGTGGCGAAACTCACGCATGCGGCCACCGTCTCCGTCTTCGGCACCGGCGGCGACGACCTCGGCGGGAGCCTCGACGACGCGGGCCGGCACGGCGCTCGGCACACGGCGATCGCGTCCGCACATATGCCGCAGGAGCCGAGGGCTCCGTCGTCGGTCGGACACCCCCCTTCTGCCCGCGGTGGACGCGCCGCTCGCCCGGACACTGCGGAAGGGGCCCGGCACCGTCATGGTGCCGGGCCCCTCGCAGGTCCGGAGTCACGGGCTCGCGCTGCCGGGTGCGACCGGCTCGCGCGGCCGGATCACAGGTACGGGCCGCCCGAACGGCCGCCCGCGCGGCGGTCGTCCTCGCCGTCCGGCGCACCCACGCCCGGCGGGAGAGCGCGGCGCATCTGCTCCAGCTGGGCCCGGGCCGCCATCTGCTGGGCGAACAGCGTGGTCTGGATCCCGTGGAAGAGGCCTTCCAGCCATCCCACCAACTGCGCCTGCGCGATGCGCAGCTCCGCGTCGCTCGGGATCGCCTCGTCCGTGAACGGCAGGGAGAGCCGCTCGAGCTCCTCGACGAGTTCGGGAGCAAGACCGTCCTCCAGCTCCTTCACCGAGCTGGCGTGGATCTCCTTCAGGCGCTGTCGGCTCGCCTCGTCCAGAGGAGCGGCGCGCACCTCCTCCAGCAACTGCTTGATCATGCTGCCAATGCGCATGACCTTCGCCGGCTGCTCCACCTGTTCCGTCACCGGGATCTCGCGGGAGTCATCGTCTCCGGTGCCGCCGAGAGCCATTCCATCCTGGCCTACGACCAGGATTTTCTGGGCGTTCTCCGACGACCTTTCGTTCCTCGGCATCTCCATGCCGCCATTCTCTCGCACCTGTACACAACATCTGCCATGTGCCCTCGCGCAAGGATGATCCACCCTGCTTCCGCCGCCGGGCCGGCATCGGTCTGTCCTCCTGGCAGGGGAGGGCCGGCCGGACGACGACCGGCGCGGCGGGGCGGCGGCGCGCTGCGGTCCGGACCGGCTGCAGCGGTCCCGGTCGAGATGCCGGACACCGGGCTCCGTGTGACGCTGGTGGCGTTGATCTTGCCCTCCGAGCACGGGAGGGGGTCACACGCGTGACTCCAAGGCTGCGTACGCCGTCCACGTTCCGCGCACTCCGCGCCGCCGTCCTGCCGCCGGTCCTGACGACGACCGCCGTCCTCGGCGCATACGGGATACCCGCCGCCCACGGCATACCGCCCGGATCCGGGATACGCCCCGCCTACGCCGGCCGGACCGCTTCGTACTCCGTTCAGCCCCTGCCGCCCCCGATATCCGAGATATCCGAGGGCCGCCCCGCACCCGCCGTCCGCCTCCCGTGCACGGCCGCCCGGCAGCCGGACCTCACCCGGCCCGCCCACCACTCCGCCCGTCCTTCCGTGATCCCGCCCGCCACGCCGTCGCACAGTTGCGGAGCGAAGGCCCCCGTGCCCCCCGGCCGTGTGACCACGCCGGGCGCGAGAACGACCGGGGCCTCCCCCGGCACAGCGGCATCGGGCCCCAGGACATCGGCCATACCTGCCCGGACAGCCGCGCTGAAGCACCCGGTGTCCACGGCGCCCTCTCACCCGTCCGGCCCCGGAGGCAAGGCGTCCTCCGGTCCCGGTCACGCACCCGCTTCCGGGCCTCCCGCCGCTCCCCGTTCCCTCTCTCCCTCCCCTCCCTCCCGGCCCTCGACTGAGCCGTCCCGGCCCGGCGACTGGGCCGATGAGGGACGGGTACGGCCTGGGCGGACGGACCCCGAGCGGGAGGAGGAGAACGAGGACGAGGACGAGGAGTCCGGGTACGCGAACCCCGACCTCACGCCGCCGGCGGACGACGAGACGACGTCGACGGAACCGGACGTCGAGGACACGGGCGCGGCCACGGAGGCGTCCATCGGGGGCGCCGATCCCGCGCAGACCTTGCCCGCCGCTCCTCACGCCTCCGCCGTACCCGCTCGGCAGGCCGCCACCTCGCAGCCGGTGGTCGAGATCCTGCCCCTCGGCACCGGCCTGATACTCATAGGCCTCGGCCTGGCCCTCGCGCTCCTCGGCCTGCGACTGCGCCGGGAGTGACGTGGCCTACGCCGGCCGTCAGCTGCCTCAGGACCTCACCAGCAGGACCTTCCCGATGTGGCCGCTCTCGTCCAGCACCCGGTGGGCCGTGGCGGCCTCGCTCATCGGGAGTTCGCGGTCGACGACCGGGCGCACACGGCCGGAGGAGATCAGCGGCCACACGTGTTCCCGTACCGCTGCCACGATCGCCGCCTTCTCCGCGAGGGGCCGCGCCCGGAGCGAGGTCGCGGTGATCGCCGCCTGCTTCCGCAGCAGCGCGTTGATGTTCAGTTCGCCCTGCACACCGCCCTGCATGCCGATGATCGCGAGCCTGCCGTTCACCCCGAGCGCCTGGACGTTGCGGTCCAGGTACTTCGCACCCATGTTGTCGAGGATGACGTCCGCGCCCGCCCCGGCCGTGGCCTCCCGGACCTCCTCCACGAAGTCCTGCTCGCGGTAGTTGATGAGCACGTCCGCGCCCAGCCCGGCGCAGTAGTCCAGCTTCTCCTTGGTGCCCGCCGTGACCGCCACCTTCGCGCCCACCGCCTTGGCCAGCTGGATCGCCATCGTGCCGATGCCGCTGGAGCCGCCGTGCGCGAGCAGCGTCTCACCCGGGCGCAGATGGGCGATCATGAAGACATTCGACCAGACGGTGCAGGTCACCTCCGGCAGCGCGGCCGCCTGCCGCAGTTCGATCCCTTCGGGCACGGGCAGCAACTGCCCGGCCGGGACCGCGACCTTCTCGGCATAGCCGCCGCCCGCGAGCAGCGCACACACCTCGTCGCCGACCGCCCATCCGGAGACGCCGGAGCCGAGCGCGACGATCCGCCCCGAGCATTCGAGTCCGGGGTACGAGGGCGCACCGGGCGGCGGGTTGTAGAGACCCTGACGCTGGAGGAGGTCGGCACGGTTGACGGCGGTGGCCACCACCTCGATCAGCACTTCGCCCTCGCCGGGGACGGGGTCGGGGACCTCGGCCCACACCAGCGCCTCGGGCCCACCGGGTTCAGGAATCGTGATCGCGTACATGAGGGGGACGCTACTCTCCTCACCGTGGGCCGCGCCGCCCCCAAGTTCCCGGTGCCGCACGAGAAGTGCGCCGACTGAGGCGGGATGGCGCTCGGCCCGCCTTCACTCTGACTCCGGTTCCCGACGTTTCACGTGAAACACTCCCGCTCCGGCTCACTCCGCCCATACCCAGGGCAGGTCCAGCAGTTCCAGTTCCTGACCGGCCCGGGCACCCCCCGGCGGTACGACCGCCAGGGCGTCTGCGGTGGCGATGCCGCGCAGCATGGCCGGACCGTTGTAATGCAGCGGGACTGCATGGTCGGCGCGTACGGCGACGGGCACGAGCCGGGTCTCGTGCGGGTGACCGTGAGCGGAGTCCCTCAAGGCCAGCGTGTACGGCTCCGGGGTGATGCGTCCCGCCAGGCCGCGCAGCAAGGGCTCGGCCAGCGTGAGCAGGCCGGAGACGGCCGCGAGCGGGTTGCCGGGCAGTCCGACGAGGTGCTGGTCGTCCCGGACGCGCGCCAGGAGCATGGGGTGCCCCGGGCGCACCTTCACGCCGTCCACGAGCAGTTCGGCGCCGACGCGGCGCAATGTGGGATGGACGTGGTCCACGGGACCGGCAGCCGTACCGCCGGTCGTGACGATCACGTCGGCAGTCGAGGAGGTAACCGCCCGGTGCAGGGCCTCGGCGTCGTCACCGAGCCTGCGGACGGCCACCACCTCCGCGCCGAGCGCACGCAGCCACGGCGGCAGCATCGGGCCGAGCGCATCCCGGATCAGACCGTCTCTGGGCAGGCCCTTGGTGAGGAGCTCGTCTCCCAGCACCAGGACGTCGACCCGGGGGCGGGGCAGTGCGCGCAGCGTGTCGTATCCGGCGGCCGCGGCGAGCCCGAGGACGGCCGGGGTGACCACGGCCCCCGGGGGGATCAACTGGTCACCGGTGTGGCATTCCTGGCCGCGCGGCCGGATGTCCTGTCCGTGCGCGACCGTGGGAGTCGCCCCCGCTCCCGAGGACCCGGGAGCAGAGGGAAGGGCTACATGGAGCCTGCCCTTGTCGTCGGTGCGCCCGTGTTCGCTGCGCAGAACCGCGGTGGTGTCCGGGGGGATACGCGCACCGGTGGCGATCCCCACGGCCTCGCCGTCCCCGAGGGGAGCCGGCTCCGTGTGCCCGGCGAGGACTCCTTCCTCCCGTACCTCCCAGGGACCGGGGCCCGCGACCGCCCAGCCGTCCATGGCGGAGGTGTCGAAGGAGGGCAGGTCGGTCAGCGCGGTGAGGGGCGCGGCGAGAACCAGGCCCAGGGCGGCATCGAGGGGCACGTCGACGGGTTCCCGCCGGGGCACGGAACGGGCCGCGCGTTCGGCGGCGGCGCGGGCCTCGGCCCACGGCGTGGCCTTGTGGTGCGGATGGTGTCCGGATGTGGCCGAGGAGGGGACCGCGGCCCCCGCCGGACGGTCCCGGCCGGAGTCCGGGGCGCCTGGCCCGGACCCGGGCGTACGGGGCTCGGACCGGCCCTCGCCGGGTCCGGGGTCCCTTACGAGGGCGAGGGCCTCTTCGAGGTCCCGGTCGTGCTGCGCCGGGTCGTACCCCTTCCCGGACGGCCGGGCGGAGCGGGTCTCGCCCGCCCGGCCGGGCGTGCCGCTGTCGTCGACCACGGCCAGGGCCTCCTCCACAAACCGGTCCCCGGTGTCCGGGCCGCCCCGGACGCCCCTGCCCGTCATCCTGCGTCCGGCTTGACCTCGGCGGCCTCCTCGTCCGCCCAGCGCAGGGCCAGGGCGGCGGCCTTGCGGGCGGCCTCGGCGACCGCTTCGGGGCCGCCCTGTGCCTGTGCGGCCGCGTAGCCGACGAGGAACGTCGTCAGCGGGGCTGCGGGACGGGCCACACCGTGCGCGGCGTCGCGGGCGAGGTCGAGAAGGACGCCGGTGTCGACGTCGAGGTCGATGCCCAGTTCGTCCTTGACTGCGGAGATCCATTCATCCAACACGTGCCCATGCTCCCTGATGCGTGACCGGGCGGCGGCGATGTCGTCCCAGGTGTCGCAGTCGAAGGACGCGACCGGGTCGGACACACGGGTGAGGACGAGCCGGGCGACCAGCCGCCGCAGTGGAAGACCTGCAAGACCATCCTGTTCGGTGGCCAGCCGTGCGAGTTCGCGGCGCAGGGCCGCGCTCCGGTACGCGGCGACGAGGGGCTGGTCGCGCCCCTCGGGGTCGGTGAGCACCACCCCTTCGGCGCTGTTCGCCCGCAGTGCGGCCAGCAGCCGCCGCACCGTCCCCGCCTCCAGGAACGGCAGGTCCGCGGAGAGGACGACGACGCACCCGGCGGTGGTGCGGCGCAACCCCGCGTCGAGCGCGGAAACGGGCCCCGCGCCGGGCGGCTCCTCGCGGGCCCAGACCACGGGGCGCGCGGTGCCCCTGGGGTCGGCGACGACCACCGTGGTGGCCGCGCCGGAGCACGCCGTAAGGACACGGTCGAGCAGCGCCCGCCCCCCGACGCGCACACCCGGTTTGTCGGCCCCGCCAAGACGCCGGGCGGCACCGCCGGCCAGGACGACGGCGTCGTACGCGTCGGCACCCGGGTCGCCCGAGGCTCCGTACTCGGTCATGTCCCCGAGTATGGGCGCCGGGTCGATCAGTGCCACCCCCGCGCACCTAGGCTGTGCGCGGGAGTTTGCTCACAGTTTCGACCGGACGGTCGTGGAGCCGGGCTCAGAGGGTGCGCAGCAGCACCGCCGGCTGTTCCACGCAGTCCGCCACGTACCGCAGGAATCCGCCCGCCGTGCCGCCGTCGCACACCCGGTGGTCGAAGGTGAGCGAGAGCTGCACGACCTGGCGCACCGCCAGCTCTCCCTGATGCACCCAGGGCTTGGGCACGATCCGGCCGACGCCGAGCATGGCGGCCTCGGGGTGGTTGATGATCGGTGTCGAACCGTCGACTCCGAACACTCCGTAGTTGTTCAACGTGAAGGTCCCGCCGGTCAGTTCCCCGGGCGTGAGCGTGCCGGCTCGGGCCGCCTCCGTCAGCCGGGCGAACTCGGCGGTGAGCGACTCGGCATCCCGGGCGTGCGCGTCCCGCACGACGGGGACGACGAGTCCCCGTTCGGTCTGCGCGGCGAACCCGAGGTGCACCTGGTCGAGCCGGACGATCTCCCGGGCCGCCACGTCGACAGTGGAGTTCAGCTCGGGGAAACGGGCGAGCGCGGCGGTGCAGATGCGGGCCAGCAGGGCGAGCAGGGAGACCTTGGGGCCTCCCGCCGCGTTCATGGCCGTCCGTGCGCCCATCAGTTCCGTGGCGTCGGCATCCACCCAGCAGGTGGCGTCGGGGATCTCACGCCGGCTCCGGGAGAGCTTGTCGGCGACCGCCCCGCGGACGCCCTTGAGGGGAATCCGGGTGCCGGCGGTGGTGGCCGGTCCTGGCGTGCCGGTGCGCGCCGCCGACGCGAGCGCGTCCGGCGTGGCTGCGGCGGGAGTGGCGCGCGCGGCCGTGTCCGCCGTGACCCTCGACGCGCCGTTGCGGGCCGTGGCGGCCCGCAGGGCGTCCTCCACGTCCGCGCGCAGGATCAGTCCGTCGGGCCCGGAGCCCGTCAACTGCCGCAGATCGACGCCGTTGTCGCGGGCGAGCCTGCGGACGAGCGGGGAGATCACCGGGACGGGTCCGTCGACGTGCCGGGGGGCGTCAGCGCGGTGGTCGCGGGCCGAGGCCGCCGGGACCGCGGCGGTGGCGGCCGGGCCTGCCGAGACCATGGCCCCGGCGGGGTGCGCCGCTGCCGTGGCGGCAGGCGTGGGTCCGGCATGGGGATGCGGGGCCGGGGCCACGACGGGGTCGGCCGTCCCCGCAATCCCGTCCGTGGTGCGGGCGCCGGGCCGGGGCGCCCGGACGCGGCGGCGCCGGGCGGGGGCCGCCGATGTCCCGTACCCGACCAGCACGTTCCCCGAGGATTCCTCGCCCCCTTCCGCGGCGGCGCCCACGGCGACCGTCAACAGCGGTGCCCCGACCGGAAGTTCCGCGCCCTCCTCGCCGAATCGGGCCGTGACCACGCCCCCGTAGGGACAGGGCACCTCGACCATCGCCTTGGCCGTCTCGACCTCGACGACCGGCTGGTCGACCGTGACGACGTCCCCGACCTGCACCAGCCAGCGGACGATCTCCGCCTCGGTCAGCCCTTCGCCGAGGTCCGGCAGCCTGAACTCGAGCACCTGGGCCATCAGCTCTCCGCCTCCCATTGCAGGCGCCCCACGGCGTCCAGGATCCGGTCGACTCCCGGCAGATGATGCCGCTCCAGCATCGGCGGCGGGTAGGGGATGTCGAACCCGGCCACCCGCAGCACCGGCGCCTCCAGATAGTGGAAGCAGCGCTCGGTCACCCGCGCGGCGATCTCCCCGCCCGGCCCGCCGAAGCCGGTCGACTCGTGCACCACCACGGCCCGGCCCGTACGGCGCACCGACGCGGTGACCGTCTCGTCGTCGAACGGCACCAGGGAGCGCAGATCGAGGACCTCCAGGTCCCAGCCCTCGGCCCGTGCCGCCTCCGCCGCCTCCAGACAGACGGGCACCGACGGCCCGTACGTGATGAGCGTGGCGCTGCGGCCCGGACGCCGCACCACCGCGCGGCCTATCGGTGCCACGGCCTCGGGCTCGTCGGGGTTCCAGGAGTCCTTCGACCAGTACAGCCGCTTGGGCTCGAGGAAGACGACCGGGTCGTCGGAGGCGATGGCGGCACGCAGCAGCCCGTAGGCGTCGGCGACCGTCGCGGGCGTGACGACATGGAGGCCCGGGGTCGCCATGTAGTAGGCCTCGGAGGAGTCGCTGTGGTGCTCGACGCCGCCGATGCCTCCCCCGTAGGGGACCCGGATCGTCACAGGCAGCGGCATCGCGCCGCGGGTGCGGTTGCGCATGCGTGAGACATGGCTGACCAGCTGCTCGAACGCGGGGTAGGCGAAGGCGTCGAATTGCATCTCCACGACCGGCCTGAGCCCGTACATCGCCATGCCGACGGCCGTGCCGAGGATGCCGGCCTCGGCCAGCGGCGTGTCCGTGCAGCGGTCGTCGCCGAACTCCTTGGCGAGCCCGTCCGTGACCCGGAAGACACCGCCGAGCGTGCCGACGTCCTCGCCCATGACATGCACGGACGGGTCGGCCGCCATGGCGTCGCGCATCGCGCGCGTGAGGGCCTGCGCCATGGTGGCCGGCTTGAGGGCAACGGTCGTCATCGCCCGGCTCCTTCCGGCCCGGCCGCCTCGGCGTCCAGCTCCGCCCGCAGCTGCGCCTGCTGTTCGAGGAGTTGGGTGGTGGGCTGGGCATACACCTGGGTGAAGAGGTCCATGGGGTCCAGCGCCGGGTCCTGGTTCATGCGCGCCCGCAGGTCGGCCGCCATGGCCTCGGCGTCCTCGCGCGCGGCCCGTATCCCGTCCTCTTCGAGGAGGCCGCGCTGCGTCAACTCCCGCTCCAGCAGGGCGATCGGGTCATGGGCCTGCCAGGCCTCGACCTCGCTGTCGCCGCGGTAGCGGGTCGCGTCGTCGGCGTTGGTGTGGGCGTCGATGCGGTAGGTCACCGCCTCGACCAGGGTGGGGCCGCCCCCCGCGCGCGCGTGCCGTACGGCCTCGGTGAGGACCTCGTGCACGGCGGCGGCGTCGTTCCCGTCGACCAGACGGCCCGGCATGCCGTAGCCGACGGCTTTGTGCGCCAGGGAGGGCGCCGCGGTCTGCTTGGCGAGCGGGACGGAGATCGCGAAGCCGTTGTTCTGGACCAGGAAGACGACCGGCGCCTGCCACACCGCGGCGAAGTTCATGGCCTCGTGGAAGTCGCCCTCGCTGGTGCCGCCGTCACCGACCAGGGCGAGCGCGACCACGTCGTCGCCCTTCAGGCGCGCGGCGTGTGCGAGTCCCACGGCGTGCGGCAGCTGGGTGGCGAGAGGGGTGGACAGGGGTGCCACCCGGTGTTCGTACGGGTTGTAGCCGGTGTGCCAGTCGCCGCGCAGCAGGGTCAGGGCCTCGACCGGATCGACGCCGCGGGCGACGGCCGCGAGCGTGTCGCGGTAGCTGGGGAAGAGCCAGTCGCGCTCCTCGAGGACGAGCGCCGCGGCGACCTGGCAGGCCTCCTGCCCGGTGCTGGAGGGGTAGACGGCCAGGCGGCCCTGCTTGGTGAGCGCCGTCGCCTGCGCGTTGTACCGGCGGCCGCGCACCAGCTGGGCGTAGAGCCGGCGCAGCAGCTCCGGGTCGGCCTTCGCGGCCGCCTCGGTGCCGAGGACGCGGTACGGCAGTGCGTCGGGCAGCAGCGGAGCGGGATCGGTACGGGGCTGCCAGGCGGGCGGCGGAGTCGGCCGATAGGCACCCCGCTGCTCCATGACCGTCATGACGGCACCTCCTCGTGGGAGCGGCTTCGGACGCGCCACGGGAGTGATGCGCCTCACCTACCGATTGTTCGGTCGTCGACACATTTTGGCTACAGGCCCCTTCAGGCTGTGGACAAACGGTTCTCCACAACTTGAGATGGACGCAGTATGTCCATGGTAGAGAGGTGGGGGCGCATGGCACCTGAACAAATGGCCGAGCCACCGGAGCACGGCCCCGCCCTGCCGCCCCCGCGCCCCCTCGACGCCATCGACCAGGACATCCTGCACATACTCCAATCGGATGGCCGCGCCTCGATACGGTCGGTCGCCGAGAGCGTCCACGTCTCGCGCGCCAACGCCTACGCACGGATCAACCGGCTCATCGAGGACGGTGTCATCCGCGGCTTCGGCGCCCGGGTGAACCACGAACGCGCCGGTCAGGGCACATCGGCGTACATCACCCTGAAGATCGTCCAGAACTCCTGGCGAACGGTCCGTGAGCAGTTGCGCCTGCTCCCCGGGGCCTCCCACATCGCCCTGGTGGGCGGCGACTTCGATGTGCTGCTCCTGGTCCACACGCCCGACAACAGGGCACTGCGCGAACTCGTCCTCACCAGGCTCCAGGCGATCCCCGAAGTGCTCAGCACGCGCACCCTGCTGGTGTTCGAGGAGGAGGACCTGGAACCGGAGGGCCGATGGGTCGGGCCGGGGCCCAACGGGTGAGCGGCGGCGCCGACCGGCTCCTCAGCGGTCGGTGCGCAGCCCCGAGAAGACCAACTGGACGACCGCGTCGGCGACTTCCCGCTCACCCATGCCGCGACCGTCGGGCCGGTACCACTCCACGATCGAGTTGATCATCCCGAAGACGAGCCGTGTCGCGAGCCGCACCTCCACGTCGCCGCGCACATCCCCGTCGGCGGCGGCGGCCTTGAGCAGCTCGGCGACCTGGTGGTCGAACTCCCGGCGCCGCTCCAGCGCCCACCGCTCGGTGTCGGTGTTGCCGCGGACCCGCAGCAGCAGCGTCACGTACGGCAGCTCGGTGGTGAGCACCTCGACCATGCGCCGTACGACGTACTCCAGCCGTTCCACGGCACGGCCCACGCGCGCGTGGTCCTCCTCGAGGATCCCGAAGAGGCCGTCCAGCGCCCGGGTGACGGCGCGGCGCAGCAGCTCCTCCTTGCCCGCGACATGGTGGTAGATCGACGACTTCGAGATGCCGGCGGCCTTGGAGAGGTGCTCCATGGACGTGCCGTCGTAACCGCGCTCGTTGAAGACCTGCACGGCCACGGAGAGCAGGCTCTCCGGGGTGTAGGTGTCACGCTTGCCCGTGGTCATCAGGAGCCCTCCCGCTTCTCGGAGGCGTACGCGTGGCGGTAGAGCGCGAGGGACGGGGCGTACCGTCCGGAGGGGTCGCGCATGTGCAGGTCGTCCAGGAGGTCGTAGGCCCAGCCGCGGCCGAGCCTGCGGCTCCACTCGAAGGGCCCGAGGGGGTAGTTGACGCCGAGGCGCATCGCGGTGTCGATGTCCTCCTCGGTGGCCACGCCCTTGGCGACGGCGTCGTGCGCCAGGTCGACGATCCGGGCCACCGTCCGGGCGACGATCATGCCCGGCACGTCCCCGATGACGCTGACGTCCTTGCCGAGCGCCTGGAAGAGCCCGATGGCCTCGGCGAGGGTCGTGGGCGAGGTGTCCTGGGAGGCGGACAGGGCGATGCGCGTCGCCCTGCGGTAGTCCAGCGCCAGGTCGAAGTAGACGACGTCCCGGAACTCGACGGAGGTCTGCCCGTCCGCGAGGGCCAGCTGGCCGCCGCCGGGCAGCACCAGGCGGGTGCCGTGGTCCTCGTCGTCCTCACGGATGCCGATGCCCGCCTCGCGGATCAGTGCGAGCAGTTCCGAGGCGGGCCCAAGGTCACCCTCGGCGACGACGTAGGCGGGCGCCTGCGCCTTCTCCGCGGTGTGCGGCTCGGGCCGTTCGGCGCCGTCCCCGTAGCCGTACCAGCCCCATCCGGCCTTGCGGCCGAGCCTGCCGGACTCCACCAGCCGCCGCTGGGCGAGTGAGGGCGTGAAGCGCACGTCCTGGAAGAAGGACTCCCACACGGACCGGGTGACGGATTCGTTGACGTCCTGCCCGATGAGGTCGGTCAGTTCGAAGGCGCCCATCCGGAAGCCGCCCGACTCGCGCAGGACCGCGTCGATCGTGGCCGGGTCGGCGGCCTGCGCCTCGTACACCGCGAACGCCTCGGCGTAGAAGGGCCGGGCGATCCGGTTGACGATGAAGCCGGGGGTGTCCGCACAGGCGACCGGCGTCTTGCCCCAGGCGCGGGCCGTCTCGTACGCGCGCGTGGCGGACGTGACGTCGGTGGCGAACCCGGAGACGACCTCCACCAGCGGCATCAGTGGCGCGGGATTGAAGAAGTGCAGGCCGACGAACCGGCCCGGGTTGCGCAGGGCACCTCCGACGGCGGTCACCGACAGGGACGAGGTGTTGGTCGCGAGCAGGCAGTCGTCGTCGACGACCGTCTCCAGCTCGCGGAACAGCTGCTGCTTGACGTCGAGCCGCTCCAGGACCGCCTCCACCACGAGCGCGCAGCCCGCCAGCTCGGCCAGGCTCTCGGCGGGCAGGAGGCGTGCGCGGGCCGTGTCCCGCTCGGCCGTGGTGAGCCGGTCCTTCTCGACGAGCCGGTCGAGACGGGCGCCGATCGCGGCGGCCGCCTCCTGGGCGCGGCCCGGAACGGCGTCGTAGAGCCGCACGGGGTGGCCCGCGACCAGCGCGACCTGGGCGATGCCCTGGCCCATGGTGCCGGTGCCCACGACGGCCACAGGGCTGCTGAGGTCGAGTGCTGTCATGTGCGCGATCCTCCCGCACGGGGGTTTCCACAGATACGGCAGGCCCCCTTGTCCCGACCGATCGTTCGGTTACTCTAACTCTGTCCGCCTGTTCCTGCCCAGGTCATGAACTCAACGAAGAGCTCTCGAGACGAGGAGTTGGTCCCGCATGGCCGAACTCACCGCGCACCAACTGATCGCCCAGCACCGGCCCACCCTCGATCAGGCGCTGGAAGCCATCCGCACCCGCGCGTACTGGTCCCCGCACCCCGAGCACCCCAAGGCCTACGGGGAGCACGGCAGCCTGGACGCCGCTGCGGGCAAGGCCGCCTTCGACGCCCTCCTCGGCACCCGCCTGGACCTCGGCCAGCCGGGCACGGACGACTGGACGGGCGACGAGGTCTCGCCGTACGGGATCGAGCTGGGGATCACCTACCCCCACGCCGACATCGACGTCCTGCTGCCCGCCATGCGCGCCGGCCAGCGGGCGTGGCGCGACGCGGGCGCGGAGATGCGCGCGGTCGTGTGTCTGGAGATCCTCAAGCGCATCAGCGACCGGACGCACGAGTTCGCGCATGCCGTCATGCACACCAGCGGCCAGGCGTTCATGATGGCGTTCCAGGCGGGCGGCCCGCACGCGCAGGACCGCGGCCTGGAGGCGGTGGCGTACGCGTACGTGGAGCAGGTCCGCACGCCCGGCACCGCGGAGTGGGCCAAGCCCCAGGGCAAACGCGACCCGCTCGTCCTCACCAAGTCCTTCAAGCCCGTGCCGCTCGGCATCGCGCTGGTCATCGGTTGCAACACCTTCCCGACGTGGAACGGCTATCCGGGCCTGTTCGCGTCCCTGGCCACCGGCAACGCGGTCCTCGTCAAGCCGCACCCGCGCGCGGTGCTGCCGCTCGCGCTCACCGTGCAGGTGGCCCGCCAGGTGCTCGCCGAGGCGGGCTTCGACCCGAACCTGGTGGCGCTTGCCGCCGAGCGCCCGGGCGAGGGCGTCGCCAAGACGCTCGCGGTGCGCCCGGAGATCCGGATCATCGACTACACGGGCTCCACGGCGTTCGGCGACTGGCTGGAGACCCACGCCCGCCAGGCCCAGGTCTACACGGAGAAGGCCGGCGTCAACACGGTGATCGTGGAGTCGACGGCCAACTACAAGGGGATGCTGTCGAACCTGGCGTTCTCCCTGTCGCTGTACAGCGGACAGATGTGCACCACCCCGCAGAACCTGCTGATCCCGCGGGACGGCATCACCACCGACGAGGGCCCGAAGTCCTACGACGAGGTGGTCGCGGATCTCGCGCGCTCGGTCGACGGCCTCCTGGGCGACGACGCGCGCGCGAACGCGCTGCTCGGCGCGATCGTGAACCCGGACGTCAAGGCCCGTCTGGAGGCGGCGGCCGGGCTGGGCGAGGTCGCGCTGGCCTCCCGGGAGATCGCCAACCCGGAGTTTCCGAAGGCGGTCGTGCGGACGCCGGTGATCGTGAAGCTCGACGGCACCAAGCCCGACGCGGAGGCCGCCTACATGAGCGAGTGCTTCGGCCCGGTCTCCTTCGCCGTCGCCGTGGACTCGGCGGCCGACGCGGTGGAGCTGCTGCGCCGCACCGTCCGGGAGAAGGGCGCCATGACCGTCGGCGCGTACACCACCTCGGAGGAGGTCGAGCAGGCCGTGGAGGAGGCCTGCCTGGAGGAGTGCGCCCAGCTCTCGCTCAACCTGACCGGCGGGGTGTACGTCAACCAGACGGCCGCCTTCTCCGACTTCCACGGCTCGGGCGGCAACCCGGCGGCCAACGCGACCCTGTGCGACGCCGCGTTGGTGGCGAACCGCTTCCGCGTGGTGGAGGTCCGCCGGGAGGCGTAGCGGCGGCTCAGGCGGGTGCGCCCCCGGTGGCGCTCCAGTGGTACAGCGTCATGGCCACACTGGTGGCGAGGTTGTAGCTGGAGACCTGGGGGCGCATCGGCAGGGCCGCCAAGTGGTCCGCGCGGGAGCGGAGTTCGGCCGACAGCCCGGTGCGCTCGGAGCCGAACGCGAGCACGGCGTCGTCGGGCAGCTTCAGGGTGCGGATGTCATCGCCCTCCGGGTCGAGGGCGAAGACCGGGCCCCGCGGCAGCTCGGCCACGGACAGCCGCTCCACGGCGGTCGCGAAGTGGAGTCCGGCCCCGCCCCGCACGACCGTGGGATGCCAGGGGTCGAGCGTGCCGGTCGTCACCACGCCGGTCGCGCCGAAGCCGGCCGCGAGCCGGATCACCGCCCCCGCGTTGCCCAGGTTCCGCGGGTTGTCGAGGACGACGACGGGGGCGGTGCGGGGCGTGCGCCGAAGGGTGTCGAGATTGGCCGCGCGCGAGGGGCGTGCGGCGAGAGCGGCGATCCCCGTGGGATGCGGGCGTGGCACCAGGGACCGGTAGGTGTCCTCGGGGATCTCCGCCAGGAGCGCCTCCAGCACGTTGCGCACATCGGGCGCCAGTTCGTCGGCCAGGGCGAGCGCCGCCCGCCGGTCGGCGGTGACGGCGACCTCCACGCGCGCCTGGAAGCGCAGCGCGTGCTTGAGCGCGTGGAAGCCGTCGAGGAGGACGGAGACCTCGGCGAGCCTGCGCCAGGTGCCCAACGGATGGGCGGTGCTGCGGTGGGGGGCCGTCATGCCGTGCAGCCTACGTGTGCCGCAGGCCCCACGGCTCCCGGCGGCTGGGCGGTGGGACCGGCGCGGCTCCGCCATGAAGCCGCTGTGCGAGAGGAACCGCCACGCCGGGGCGCACCATCCGGGGCCAGGCGCACCATCCGGGGCCAGGACGCGCCACCGTGAACAGAGCGTGCCACCGTGAACAGGGCGCACCATCCGGGGCCAGGGCGTGCTGCCGGGGCCAGGACGCGCCACCGGGCGGCTCACACTGTCGCATACCCGGGCCGCCCCGCTGTTGCGCTCACACCGTCGGATTCGCCTGCGGCTGCTCGGCCGGCTCCTCGGCGGGCGGCCGGAGCCCGCGCGGGCCGGGTAGCGGGAGCCGGGCGCCGGACGTCACGAGCCGTGCACGCGCGCGTGCCGCCCATCCGCCCAGCCCCCGCAGGAAGGACGTCGGCAGGAACACGGCGTCGGCGGCGATCATCGCGAGCGAGAAGAACGGCAGGCCGAGCACCACGGCGATCACCGCGTGCTCGGTCATCATGGCCGCGAGCAGGGCGTTCTTCACCCGCCGGTTGAACAGCGTGAACGGGAACGCGACCTGTGTGGCGACCGTCCCGTACGTCACCAGCAGCACGATCACGCCATGCGCGGACAGCAGGTGGGACAGGGCGGGCCAGGGCGAGAAGTAGTCGAGGTGGAGCGGGTAGTAGACCGCGGTGCCGTCCTGCCAGCGCGAGCCCTGGATCTTGTACCAGCCGGCGGTCGAGTAGATCAGACACGCCTCCGCCATGATCACCAACAGGGCGGCGTTGTGGACGAGGTTGCCGACGACGTCCAGCAGGATGCGGGGCTGCCCATGAGGGCCACGCCGGCCGACGTACCACCACAGCCCCTGCACGGCCCACAGAGCCCAGAACACGGCGGGCCAGGCACCGCCGATCCGGTCCGCACCCGTCGCCAGGACGAGCGCGAGGCCGAGCGCACCCCACAGGGCGGGGCCCGCCCGATCGGGCCGCGGCCGCTGATCACGCGCGCGTGCCGCACGGGCGCGTCGGGCCCGCCGCTCGTCCAGCGACCACACCCGCCCGCAGCGCGTGAACACCAGATAGATCGCCATCAGGTGGAGGACGTTGTCACCGCCGTCGCCCATGAAGACACTGCGGTTCTCCAGCGACAGCACACCCACCATGAACAGCACCGACATCGTGCGGGTGCGCCAGCCGACCAGCAGCAGGACGCTCGACAGCACGGCGAGGGCGTACACGGTCTCGAACCACGCCTGGCTGTCGGACCACATCAGGACCGTGAAGGCGTGGTTGTTCGCGATCAGCTGCTGGGCCAGGTCCCAGCTCCAGGGGCCGTCGGGCCCGTACAGCTCCTGGCGGTGCGGGAGCTCGCGCAGCAGGAACAGCAGCCAGGTGGCGGCGAAGCAGATGCGGACGGCCGCGGTCTGGTACGGGCCGAGGGCGGTGTCGGTGACGCGGGCGATACCGCCCGAGACGCGCACGGCGAACCGGTTCACGGGGCGCTCGCCCCCGCCCGCTCGCCGTCCGGCAGCGGCCACCAGGGCAGCGGCCGGTACGCGGGCGCCGTGCCGACCCGCTCGTCGCTCCACTTCGGGGGCGGCACATTGGTGGTGCGGGAGCGGACCTGGACGCGTTCGACGGTCTCGCCGTGCCGGGCGGTGTGCTCGCGGCCGAGGCGCAGCGCGACGACCCGGCGCAGATAGTCCTCGGACAGGGCGCCGCGCAGGCCCACGGGACGGTTCTCCTCGTCGTGCGAGGTGACATAGAAGTCCCAGGCGCGGCGCAGTTCGTTCTGCTGGGTGTGGCTCGGCAGCGGATTGCCCTCGATGGCGGCTCCGTCGAGCGCGGACAGGTCGTACCAGCCGGTCGTCCGTTCGCCGCCGTCCCCGGTGCGCAGTTCGGCACGTGCCTGGACGTCGATGTTCTGTTGCAGCGGGTTGGGCGCGAACAGTTTCCAGTTCTGCTCGAACTCGGGGTAGATCCAGTCGTCGATCGCCTTGCCGTGCTCCTTTGTGACGACGTTCGCGGGCGCGACGTGCAGAAACACCATGCCCAGGTGCACACAGGCGACGACGGCGACGACCCCGAGCGCCAGCGCGGCGGCGATCCGGTAGCCCAGGGAGAGGGCCGCGACACCGGTGCGCGGGGCCGCCGCGTCCGGCGCCCGCCCCTCCGCCTGATCCGCCTGATCCGCACCCGTGGCCTCCTCCGGACGCGGATCACCGGGTACGTCGCGGACGGCGCCCGCGGGCAGGGGGGACAGCGGGTCGTCCGGCTGTCCAAGCCGGACGCCCGGTCCCTGGTCGTACGCGTCCATCCCGCCCCGTCTCCCGAGCTTCCGTGCCCTCGGTGCCGCCCGTGCCGCGGGCCCTGTCCGCGACCGTCTCCGCATGGGCCGAGCGGACCGCATCACCGGTTCGCAGCACTCGCGGCGTGTCCACGGAACGGTACCCAGGCCCACCCGCCCCGCACAGCGCATCGGGCACAGCGGCCGGACGGCTGCCAGGAGGTTGTCCACAGCGGTTGACACCCTACGGCGCCGCGTCCCACCATTGAATCGACACGACCGAACGATCGGTCGGGCAAGGCGAGTGGTCGAGGGGGATCGCATGGCGACAGCAGCAGCGCACCGGACGGCCCGCGCGGACGGCACGGCAGAGACGGATACGGCGGCCTACGAGGCCGCCTTCGACGCCGCCGTCGCCGCGGACGAGCGCATCGAGCCGCGCGACTGGATGCCCGACGCCTACCGCGCCACCCTGGTCCGGCAGATAGCGCAGCACGCGCACTCCGAGATCATCGGCATGCAGCCCGAGGCCAACTGGATCACCCGCGCGCCCTCCCTGCGCCGCAAGGCGATCCTGATGGCCAAGGTCCAGGACGAAGCGGGCCACGGGTTGTACCTGTACAGCGCGGCCGAAACCCTCGGCACCAGCCGCGACGAACTGCTCGACAAGCTCCACACCGGCCGCCAGAAGTACTCCTCGATCTTCAACTACCCCACCCTGACCTGGGCCGACGTCGGCGCCATCGGCTGGCTGGTCGACGGCGCCGCGATCACCAACCAGGTCCCCCTGTGCCGCTGCTCCTACGGCCCCTACGCCCGCGCGATGGTCCGCATCTGCAAGGAGGAGTCCTTCCACCAGCGCCAGGGGTACGAACTGCTGACGGCCCTCAGCCACGGCACGCCGGAGCAGCACGCGATGGCGCAGGACGCGGTGGACCGCTGGTGGTGGCCGTCCCTGATGATGTTCGGACCGCCCGACGACGAGTCGGCGCACTCCGCGCAGTCGATGGCCTGGAAGATCAAACGCCACTCGAACGACGAGCTGCGCCAGCGCTTCGTGGACATCTGCGTCCCCCAGGCCGAGTCGCTGGGCCTCACCCTCCCCGACCCGCACCTCACATGGAACGAGGACCGGGGGCACTACGACTTCGGGCCCATCGACTGGGCCGAGTTCTGGGACGTCCTCAAGGGCAACGGCCCCTGCAACGAGCAGCGGCTGACCCAGCGCAGGCAGGCACACGACGAAGGCGCCTGGGTGCGGGACGCGGCCGCGGCATACGCGGCGAAGCACAACGGGACGGGCGCGTCCGCGCGGACGGCCGGCGCACCGTCGGCGGACCGCGCCGACGAGAACGGAGAGGCGTGACCATGACGACCGAAGAGTGGCCGCTGTGGGAGGTCTTCGTGCGCTCACGCCGAGGGCTCTCGCACACCCACGCCGGCAGCCTGCACGCCCCGGACGCCGAGCTCGCCCTGCGCAACGCGCGTGACCTGTACACCCGGCGGGGCGAAGGCGTCTCGATCTGGGTCGTGCCGTCCGCCGCGATCACCGCGTCCTCACCGGACGAGAAGGACCCCTTCTTCGAACCCGCCGCCGACAAGCCCTACCGGCACCCCACGTTCTACGACATCCCGGAAGGAGTGAAGCACCTGTGACCGCCACCCTGCACACCACGGCCGCCCTGGCCCTCGGCGACGACGCCCTGGTGCTCTCACACCGCCTGGGGGAGTGGGCGGGCCACGCGCCCGTACTCGAAGAGGATGTGGCGCTCGCCAACATCGCCCTGGACCTGCTGGGCCAGGCCCGGGTACTGCTGTCCATGGTCGGCGACGAGGACGAACTGGCCTACCTCCGCGAGGAGCGCGCCTTCCGCAACCTGCAACTCGTCGAACAGCCCAACGGCGACTTCGCGCACACCATCGCCCGCCAGCTCTACTTCTCCACCTACCAACGGCTTCTCTACACGCGCCTGGCCGCCACGGACGGCGAGCTCGCGGGCCTCGCCGCCAAGGCGGTCAAGGAGGTCGCCTACCACCAGGACCACGCCGAACAGTGGACCCTGCGCCTCGGCGACGGCACGGACATCAGCCATCAGCGGATGCAGCACGCCTGCCGGACGCTGTGGCGGTACACGGGGGAGATGTTCCAGCCGGTCGACGGCCTGGACATCGACTGGACGGACATGAACACGGCGTGGCTGGAGTCGGTGGGCGACGTCCTGCGCCGCGCCACCCTGGACATTCCCCAAGGACCGCGGTCCGGGGCGTGGACCGCGGGCGCCGGCCGACAGGGCCTGCACACCGAATCCTTCGGACGCATGCTCGCCGAGATGCAGCATCTGCACCGGAGCCACCCGGGGGCGTCATGGTGACGACCACGATCCTCGAAGAGGAACTGCGCCGGCTCGCCGGCTCGGTCCCCGACCCCGAGCTGCCCGTGCTCACCCTGGAGGAACTGGGCGTCCTGCGGGCCGTCCATATGCACGGCCCGGACACGGTGGAGGTCGAGCTCACCCCGACATACACGGGATGCCCCGCGATCGAGGCGATGGCCCTGGACATAGAGCGCGTACTGCACCGACACGGCGTACCGCACGTCGTGGTGCGCACGGTGCTCACCCCCGCCTGGACGACGGACGACATCTCCGACGAGGGCAGGCGCAAGCTGAGGGAGTTCGGGATAGCACCGCCCCGCGTACGGCCGGCATCCGGACCCATGCCCCTGGAACTCGGCCCCACCCGCACGGCCATGGGCCCCCGGGCCGCCGGCACCGCACCCACGGCCACGGGCTCCCCCGAGCCCGGGGAGACCGTGCGCTGCCCGTTCTGCGGATCCGCCGAGACCGAGCTGCTCAGCCGCTTCTCGTCCACCGCGTGCAAGGCGCTGCGCCGCTGTCTTGCCTGCCGTGAGCCCTTCGACCACTTCAAGGAGCTGTGATGGCCCGGTTCCACCCGCTCCCCGTGACCGCCATCGACCGGCTCACCGACGACTCCGTAGCCCTGACCTTCACCGTGCCGCCCGCACTGCGCGAGGAGTACCGGCACGCACCCGGCCAGCACCTGGCCCTGCACCGTACCGTCGACGGCACGGAGATACGGCGTACGTACTCGATCTGCTCCCCCGCGCCGGCCCCGGACGGCGAGGGTCCGCGCACACTGCGCGTCGGGGTCCGGTTCGTGGACGGAGGTGCCTTTTCCGCCTACGCGCTCAAGGAGATCGCCGTCGGCGACGAGCTGGAGGTGATGACCCCGGCGGGACGGTTCACGCTGGAGCCCGCACCCGGTCTGTACGCGGCGATCGTCGGTGGCAGCGGAATCACCCCCGTCCTGTCCATCGTGACCACACTGCTGGAGCGGGAGCCCGGCGCCCGGTTCTGCCTCATACGCAGCGACCGGACGTCCGCCTCGACGATGTTCCTGGAGGAGGTCGCCGACCTGAAGGACCGCTTCCCCGAGCGGTTCCAGCTGGCCACGGTGCTCTCCCGGGAGGAACAGCAGGCCGGGCTGCCGACCGGCCGGCTCGACGGGGACCGGCTGTCCGGTCTGCTGCCGGCGCTGCTCCCAGTGGACGAGGTCGCGGGCTGGTTCCTGTGCGGACCGTTCGGGCTGGTGCAGTCGGCGGAGCGGGCACTGCGCGGACTGCGGGTACCGCGGTCACGTATCCACGAGGAGATCTTCCACGTGGACGCGGGCGCCGCCGTCACACCGTCCGCACCCGCTCCCGCACACAGCACCGTGACCGCACGGCTCGACGGTCGCGGCGGAACCTGGCCGGTCCGCGACGGAGAGTCGCTGCTGGAGACGGTCCTGCGCAACCGGCCCGACGCCCCCTACGCCTGCAAGGGCGGAGTCTGCGGGACCTGCCGGGCCTTCCTCGTCTCGGGTCAGGTGCGCATGGACCGCAACTTCGCGCTGGAACCGGAGGAGACGGACGCGGGGTATGTGCTGGCCTGCCAGTCGCACCCGGTCACGGAGAAGGTGGAGCTGGACTTCGACCGGTGAGCGTCGCTCCCACCGACGCGTCCCCCGGTCCCGTACCGCTCGACGCTGCCCGAACCCGTCCCCTTCTGTTCTGTTTGACGCTCCGCCAGGCGAACTGCTGACGGCACACCCCAGGGGGTGACCGGCACGAAAACCCGCTCCTGACCCAAGCCCACTCCCGGGACTACAGGAACAGGGGCTGAGGGACTACAGCACGAAACCCGGCTCGCCCTTGGCATCCACGACCGGGCGGCCCTCCGCGGCCCAGACCTGCATGCCGCCGTCGACGTTCACCGCGTCGACACCCTGCTGCGCCAGATACATCGTGACCTGCGCCGAACGGCCACCGGAGCGGCAGATCACATGGACCCGGGCGTCCTGCGGCGCCGCCTGGGTGAACTCGCCGTACCGGGCGACGAACTCGCTCAGGGGAATGTGCAGCGCCCCCTCGGCGTGACCCGCCTGCCACTCGTTGTCCTCACGGACGTCCAGCAGGAAGTCGCCGTCCTTGAGGTCCGCGACCCCGACCGTGGGCACACCAGCTCCGAAATCCATACCCCCGACGCTACCCGACGCAGGCACGGACCCGCCTCGCCCCCGATGACGGGCCATACCGGGCGGATCAGCCGCGCAGCGCCGCCAGCTCGGCTTCCTTCTCCGTGACCTGGGCCAGCAGCTGCTCGGCGATCTCGTTCAGAAGGGTGTCGGGGTCGTCGGGAGCGAGCCTCAGCATCGAGCCGATGGCGCTTTCCTCCAGCTCATGAGCCACGACCGTGAGCAGATCCCTGCGCTGGGCGAGCCACTCCAGGCGGGCATAAAGCTCCTCGCTACGGCTCGGCCTGGGCTCCTCGGGGACAGGCCCGGCAGCCCACTCCTCGGACAGTTCGCGAAGCTGAGCCTCGTCGCCGCGCGCGTATGCGGCATTGACCCGGGCGATGAACTCGTCCCGCCGTTTGCGCTCGGCCTCGTCCTGGGCCAGGTCGGGGTGCGCCTTGCGGGCCAGCTCACGGTAGAGCTTGCGGGCCTCCTCACTGGGCCGCACCCGCTGCGGGGGTCGCACGGGCTGGTCCGTGAGCATCGCCTGGGCCTCCGGGAACAGCCCGTCGGAGTCCATCCAGCCGTGGAACAGCTCCTCGACACCCGGCATCGGCATGACCCGGGCACGGGCCTCGTGAGCGCGGCGTATGTCCTCGGGATCCCCGCTACGGGCAGCGCGCGCCTCGGCGATCTCCGCCTCCAGCTCGTCGAGGCGCGTGTACATCGGCCCCAGCTTCTGGTGGTGCAACCGCGAGAAGTTCTCGACCTCCACGCGGAAGGTCTCCACGGCGATCTCGTACTCGATCAACGCCTGCTCGGCGACCCGCACGGCCTGCTCAAGCCGCTCCTCGGGCCGCGGGCCGGCCCCGCCACCGTGCACGGTCGTCTCCCCAGGCTCACCGGAACCAGCGGACTCATCGGTTCCCGAGGCCCCACCGGCACCAGCAGACTCATCGGTTGCGGCGGGGACGCCGGAACCAGCGGAGTCCTCGCCGGTCCGCATCGTTCCGCCGGAAGCGGCCCGCTCCGCGAGCGGCTCCTCGGCAGCGGACAGGGACTCGCTCTGCTCGGCTTCGGGCGTCGTCACCGGACCAGCGTATGACACGGAGGGAGGGGCGCTGCGCGGTCCGTCCAGGTCGTGGGCCCCCGGGCAGATCGACGTAGTGCCGGGGGCTCCCCCGCCCCCGCCCCCCTCCCCTCCCCGCCCCCTCAGAACTCCTTCAGACCCCCATCTCCCCCGCAATACGCCCACTCCGCACAGCCGCCACCAGCTCCGCGTGGTCCGCCTCCGTGCGGTCCGCGTAGGCCACGGCGAATGACGCGATCGCCTCGTCCAGTTCCTCGTTCTTGCCGCAGTAGCCCGAGATCATACGGGGGTCGACGCTGTGACTGTGGGCGCGGGCCAACAGCGCTCCGGTCATACGGGCGTAGTCGTCGATCTGGTCGGCGGCGAGCGCCGCGGGGTCGACGCTGCCCTTGCGGTTGCGGAACTGCCGTACTTGGTAGGGGCGGCCGTCGACCGACGTCCAGCCCAGCAATATGTCGCTGACGACCTGCATGCGCTTCTGGCCGAGGACGACCCGGCGGCCTTCGTGCTCCTCCTGCGGCACCGGGTGGCCGGCCGTTGCCAGATGCGGGAGCAGGGCGGAGGGACGCGCCTCCTTGACCTGGAGGACCAGCGGTTCGCCCCGGTGGTCGAGCAGCAGCACCACATACGAGCGCGTGCCGACGCTGCCCGTTCCGACCACGCGGAACGCCACGTCGTGTATCGCGTACCGCCCGAGCAGCGGGAGGCGGTCCTCGGAGAGGGTCGTCAGGTAGTGCTCCAGCGATGCGGCGACCGCCGCCGCCTCCGCGTCCGGTATGCGGCGCAGCACCGGTGGTGCGTCGACGAACCGGCGGCCGCCGCCGTCGAGCGTCTCGGTCGACTTCGCCGCGAACCGTCCGCTCGTGTTGGCCCGGGCCTTCTCGGAGACCCGCTCCAGGGTGCCGAGCAGGTCGTGGGCGTCCGTGTGGGAGACCAGTTCCTCGTCGGCGATCGCGTTCCACGCGTCCAGGACCGGGAGTCTGGCCAGCAGGCGCATCGTGCGGCGGTAGGCGCCGACCGCGTCGTGCGCTGCCTGCCTGCATATGTCCTCGTCGCCCCCGGCCTCGCGGCCTGCGAGGACCAGTGATGCGGCGAGGCGTTTGAGGTCCCATTCCCAGGGGCCGTGGACGGTCTCGTCGAAGTCGTTCAGGTCGATGACGAGGCCGCCCCGGGCGTCTCCGTAGAGTCCGAAGTTGGCCGCGTGGGCGTCGCCGCAGATCTGGGTGCGGATGCCGGTCGTCGGGGTGCGGGCGAGGTCGTAGGCCATGAGGCCTGCCGAGCCGCGCAGGAACGCGAAGGGGGTGGCGGCCATCCTGCCGACCCGTAGGGGGGTTAGCTCGGGGAGGCGGCCGTGGTTGGACTCCTCGACGGTGGTGACCGCGTCGGGGCGGTCGGCGTCCACCACGAGTTCGGCGTGCGCCCGGCGCCGGACCCGTGCGCGCAGTGCCTTGCCCTCGTCCTTGGGTGATTCCGGTGCGGGCCATCGCGCGAAGCCCCGCACCGTGGAAATCCTGCTTGTCTGTGGCGGCAGCGCCGCCCCGGTCTCCGTGCCGGCCTCGGTCACACCGACCGCCTCCCCCCGTTGTCCGCTGTCCACGCAGCTGTACGAACATCAACTGCGGATGACCGTACAGCTGGTGGCCGGGGAGCGTCAGAGCCTGTGGACAACTCCGCGGTTGTGGACAGCCTGTTCCCAGGACCGTCTGCGGACGCACGGGTGGCCGGGCGGCGCCGGCCCGGGGCGGTCGGAGTCGTCAGTCCTGGCGGACGACGTTCCTGCCGGGGCCGCCGTAGAGGCTGTCGTTGCCGTCGCCGCCGGACAGGTTCTGCGCTCCCGCGCCACCGTGGATCACGTCGTTGCCCTTGCCGGCGTCGACGAGCACCGACGCGGCGAGGCCGGCGCCGAGGGCCGGTGTCAGCACCGATGCGGCACCCAACGCACGGTGGCTGACGAGGGGAGAGCGCATTGAGTAACCTCCGGGAACTACATGCGAGTTGAGGACACCATGGGGACTTCGGACGCGGGCGCTTGGTTGTTCACCGCCTCGCACACAGGTGCGTTCGGGGGCGTTTCCGGTCGGGCGTGGTCCAATGGGCGTGTGCCGTCCGCCAGGCGCTCACGCTCGCGCTCGGTCCCGGCCGGGGCGCTCCGGCGGGCCCTGCAGCCAAGGACGAGGAGGCTCCGGATTGACCCCCGAGCAGTTGCGGTCCTTCTGCCTTTCCTTCAACGCGGCTGTGGAGGAGTTCCCCTTCCCTTCTGCCCGGGAGCTTTCCGTGTTCAAGGTGCAGGGCAAGGCGTTCGCCCTGGCGAGCCTGGAGGCCCGCCCGCTCACGGTGAATCTGAAGTGCGACCCGGAGGACGCGCTGCGCCTCCGCGGTGAGCACCCGGGGCTGATCGTCCCGGGATGGCACATGAACAAGCGCCACTGGAACACGGTGACGGTGGACGGCGAACTGCCGGACCGTCTGGTCCGGGAACTCATCGAGGACTCCTACGACCTGGTCGTCGCGGGCCTGCCACGGGCCGCGCGCCTGCGCCTGCGCCTGGACCGCGCCTGAGCGGGCGGGTCCCAAAGTCACGTGATGTCACCAGACCGGTCACTGTTCGGGCCCAGGTTGGAGAACCTCAGCAGGGCGACCGCGACACCTCCGCAGGGCGACGAGGCCTGATCCCTGGGACATGCGGCGCTGCGAAGCGTCTGGCACGTTCACAGCTGTCACCGTGTCGGTGTGAATGGACGCACGCTGTGTACGGCGGCACTGCTCGCCGCTCTCGTCGCCGTTGTCGCCGTCACCGTCCGCGTCGGCGGCGATCTGGGCCGTCCGGCCGCGTTGCTGTACGGGTACGCGGCCGCGTGGGTGCTGTTCGCCGCGGCGGCATGGGCGGTGCGAAAGGTGCCGGTGCGTGCCGCGGTGACGCTGATCGTCGCCGAAGGGGTCGCCTTGTGCGCCGCGGCTCTGTCGGCTCCCCCGCGCACCAGCGACGACATGTATCGCTATGCGTGGGACGGGCGGGTTCAGGCCGCGGGGATCTCCCCCTACGCGTATCCGCCGGACTCAGCCCGGCTGAGCCGGTTGCGCGACCCTTGGCTGTTCCCCGAGCGGACCGCTTGCCAAGGATGGGACCTGCGCTCCGTGGAGGGTGTGTGCACGCGGATCAACAGGCCGTCCGTGCACACGATCTATCCGCCCCTGGCCGAGGGGTGGTTCCTGCTGCTGCATGCCGTCTCTCCGGCAGGCGGGCGTCACAAGCCGCTTCAGCTGGCCGGTGCGGTGCTCGCGGTCGCCACGACGGTGGTGCTGTTGCTGGTCCAGCGGCGTGAGCGTGGTGATCCCCGGCGGGTGGCGCTGTGGGCATGGTGTCCCGCGGTCCCGTTCGCCGCGGTCAACGACGCCCATGTGGACACACTCGGTGTCCTGCTGACGGTGGCGGCGCTCGGCACGGCGGGAGTGCGCCGGGGGACGCTGATGGGGGCGGCGATCGCCGTCAAGCTGCTGCCCGCACTCGCTCTTCCCGGTGCGCTGTCCGGGGTCATGGGACCCGGTCTCAGCCCCCGCGACCGGTTACGGCGGGTGGCGTGGGTACTGCTCCCGATAGGGCTCGTCGTGGTGCTCGCCTATCTGCCGTATGTGCTGGCGTCCGGTTCCACGGTCCTGGGCTACCTTCCCGGCTACCTGCGGGAGGAGGGTTACGAGGGCGCGGCCGTCGGCCGTTTCGCGCTGTTGCAGCGGTTTCTTCCCGATGTGTGGGCTGCTCCGGCCGCCGCCATACTGATCGCGCTGAGTGCGGTGTACGTCCTGCGGCGCGGTGATCCGGAGCGCCCATGGCTGGGATCGCTGCTGGTCACGGGCACCGCGCTGCTGCTCACCTCGCCCGCGTATTACTGGTACGCACTGCTCGTCGTGGCCCTGGTGGCGCTGGGGGGCCGTTGGGAGTGGCTCGCTGTCCCCGCCGCCGGCACCGTGCTGTACATCGGCGATGCGCTGCACTGGGGCGGCTTGGCCCAGGCCGCTGCTTATGGGCTGGCCGCCGCGGTGGTGTGCGCGGGCGCGCTCCTGCGCGCCCGTCCCCGGGTGGCGCAGCCCGGCATCGGGCTGTGAGGAGGGCGGGCGGCCGACCACGTCCGGCGGCGGAAGGCCGGCAGAGCGGCAGGTTCGCCCGTCCGGCCGGTGGCGGACACCCCGGTGGACTCCAGCGGCTGCCGGGCGCCGGGACCTGTGCCAGCTTGTACGTGCCTGAGGTGCACGGGCTGATCACGCCATGGGGTCGGAGCTCCCTTTTTGTTCGGAGCTCTCAGGCCCCTGGGAAACGTCTGACCAAGGAGACGGCCGATGGACAGTGGCGGCGGGCCGCCGGCCTCGCGGCCGCCCGGCGGGTCCCGGCCCCCGACGCCGGACGAGGAGCAGGCGCCGGGGCGCATCGAGCGCCTCCGTGCCGCCGCGGCGGCGTTCGCCGGCCGGGCCACCGCCGGCATGAGGGCGGTCGTTCGGCGGGCCATGCAGGCGCCCCCGCCGCCGGGGCCCTTCCGTCCCGGGTTCTGGCGCAGTCCGATCCGCGGGCCCTGGCTGACGTCCGTGTTCGGCCTGGTTCTGCTGGTCGGCATCCCGCTGATCTTCATCACCGGGATGCTGTCGTACGCCGCCTACAACCCGGATCTGGGTCCGCTCAACGACCAGACCCCGGACAAAGGGCTGCTGGGGTTCTACCTCTTCGCCTGGCCCACGCACCCGTACTGGCTGTACCGGCTGACCCAGGGCGTGCATGTCACGCTGGGCGTGGTGCTCGTGCCGGTGCTGCTGGCCAAGCTGTGGTCCGTCATCCCCAAGCTGTTCGAGTGGCCGCCGGTGCGGACCGTGGCGCACGGTCTGGAACGGCTGTCCCTGCTGATGCTGGTGGGCGGTGTCATCTTCGAGTTCGTCACCGGCATCTTCAACATCCAGCTCTTCTACGTCTTCCCGGGCTCCTTCTACACCCTGCACTTCTACGGGGCCTGGGTGTTCATCGCCGCCTTCGTCGTCCACGTCAGCATCAGGCTCGGCCGCATGACGCGCGCCCTGCGCTCCCGCAGCCTGGCCGCCGAACTGCGCACCGACCTCGCCCATACCCGGCCCGAGCCGCCCGACCCCGACGGCCTGGTCCCGGTCGCCCCCCAGGCACCGACCATGACCCGTCGCGGCGCGGTGGGCATGGTGGGGGCCGGATCGCTGCTCCTGCTCGTGGTGACAGCCGGGCAGAGCATCGGCGGCCGGCTCCGCGAGAGCGCTCTGCTCGCGCCGCACAACCGCGATCCGGGCCGCGGCCCGAACGGTTTCCAGATCAACAAGACAGCCGCGGCCGTCGGCGTCGACCCGGCGCGCATCGGCCCGGGCTGGCGGCTGGAAGTCCGCGGCCTCGGGCCGCCCCTGGTCTTCACCCGAGGGCAGCTCCTCGTGATGCGCCGGCATGCCGCCGCGCTGCCGATCGCCTGCGTGGAAGGGTGGTCCACCGCCGACCAGCACTGGACTGGGCTGCGGCTGACCGATCTGGCCGCCATGGCCGGGCTGCCCCACGCCGGCAGCGTCCTGGTGGAATCCGTCCAGCCGCCCGGCCCCTACAGCTCGGTGGTGCTACGGGGCAACCAGATCCACGACCCCCGGGCGCTGCTGGCCCTGCGCGTCAACGGCGCGGACCTCTCGGTCGATCACGGCTTCCCGGCCCGCATCATCGTCCCGGCCAACCCTGGGGTGAACAACACCAAGTGGGTGCACCGGCTCATCTTCAGGACGTGACCATGGCACGCTTCGTCCGCTGGTACGGCTCCACCCCTCTGCACCTGCTGGTTCTGATCTGCTCCTTCGCCCTCACCGGCTACGCCATGGTGCGCCTGTTCGCCGTCCGGCCGCTCGCCGTGGCGGTCTGGTTCGTCGGCGCGGCGATCCTCCACGACCTGATCCTGCTTCCGCTGTACTCGCTCGCCGACCTGGCCGCGCCCGCCGTGCTGCGGCACCGGACCACCCGCGTACCGCAGCTGCCGTGGATCAACCACCTGCGCGTTCCCGCGTTCCTCTCCGGTGTGCTCCTGCTCGTCTGGTTCCCTCTCGTCTTCGCTCTCGCCGTCCCCTACACCGGCGCCGCCGGGCTGCCCGAAGACATCTACCTGGGCAGATGGCTGGCCATCACCGGTGTGCTGTTCGGCGCCTCCGCGGTGGCCCTGGCGTTGCGCCTGCGCCGGGTGCGCCGGGCCGCCCGCAGCGAGGGGCAACGGCCCGCCCCCGGCCACGAGGCACCGCGATGACGACCGACGAGGACCGGCCGCCGAGCGCCGGCAGCGATCCCTACACACTGATCCTGCGCACCGGCCACGGCCCGGTGTACCTGCGGCTGCCGGACGGACGCCGGATCCGGATGCCCGTGCAACGCTGGCATGCGCCGCCCACCACGGCCGACGAGACCGTGCTGGACCGCTGTACCGCCCCCGTCCTCGACATCGGCTGCGGCCCCGGACGGCTGTGCCGAGCGCTGTTGCGCCGCGGGATCTTCGCCCTCGGCGTCGACGTCGCGCCCCTGGCGGTCGCCCGGACCACCGCCCTCGGCGGACTCGCCCTGCACCGCTCGGTGTTCGACCGGCTGCCGGCCGAGGGCGGCTGGCACACCGTCCTGCTCACCGACGGCAACATCGGCATCGGCGGCAACCCGTCCGCACTGCTGCGCCGCTGCCTCCAGCTCATCGCCCCCACCGGTGTCCTCCTCGTCGAAGTGGACCCGCACGACATCGACGAGACCGGCACGGCCTGGTTCGAAGACGACTACGGCCACCGGGGCCCGTCCTTCCCCTGGGCCCGTCTGGGAGCGCCGGCGCTCCACAGGGTCGCCGAAGGGCTGTCCCTCAGCGTCGCCGGCCAATGGACGAGCGATCACCGCTGCTTTCTCGCGCTCGGCCCTCACGGCTCGGGGCCGCGGCGACCCCGTTGAGGCCGGGCCGGCGCCACGACGGCGACGGTGACCGCGCTCTGCTGTCCGGCTGCCGTTCGGCCACCGCCGCTTCCCCGCCTTCGACGCCCGCGTTTCGTCAGCAGTCATGCACCGGTATGTCCGTTTCGTATTCGTAGGGTGTCAAGGGTGACCGGGACTCCCCCCTCCGCGCTCGACGTGGTGCTGCCCTGCCTCGACGAGGCCGCCGCCCTGCCCTGGGTCCTGGGGCGTGTCCCACCCGGCTGCCGGGCCATCGTGGTCGACAACGGCTCCACCGACGGCTCGGCCGAACTGGCCGCCTCCCTCGGCGCCCACGTGGTACGCGAGCCGCGCAGAGGCTTCGGCGCCGCCTGTCATGCGGGGCTGCTCGCCGCGACCGCCGACGTGGTGTGCTTCTGCGACTGCGACGGCTCCCTGGACCCGGCGCTGCTCCCGTTCGTCGCCGGGCGGGTACTGGACGGCACCGCCGACCTCGTGCTGGGGCGCCGCCGGCCGACCGGGCGAGGGGCCTGGCCGCCGCACACCCGCGCCGCCAACCTGGTGCTGGCCCGGATGATCCGCCGCCGTACCGGTCTGCGGCTGGGCGACCTCGGGCCCATGCGGGCCGCCCGCCGCGAGGCGCTGCTCAGCCTCGGCCTGACCGACCGGCGCTCCGGCTACCCGCTCCAGATGGTGGTCCGTGCCGCCGACGCGGGCTGGCGGGTGCGCGAGGTGGACGTGCCGTACGCGCCACGGACCGGCCGGTCCAAAGTGACCGGGACATGGCGAGGCGCCTGGCACGCGGTGCGCGACATGCGAGCGGTGCTCGACGAGCCGCCCCCGCACGGGGTGGCGCGGAGATCCGCCGGGGAGGCGGAGGCGGCGGGGCGCCCCTCGCCTCCGGTGGTACGGGACCCGGGGACGACCGCCCGGACCGAGGAGCCGGACCGGTGACCGGCGTGCCCGGCCACGACGCCGCGCCGGCGGGGCCGGTCACCCTGCTGGTGATCGCCAAGGAGCCGCTGCCGGGCCGGGTCAAGACCCGGCTCACCCCGCCGTACAGCCCGGCTCAGGCCGCGGAGCTCGCCGAGGCCGCGCTCGAGGACACGCTGCACGCCCTGCTCCGGGCACCGGCGCGGCGGCGCGTACTGCTGCTCGACGGGGCGTCAGGCCCATGGCTGCCGCACGGCTTCGATGTGGTGCCGCAGGTTTCGAGCGGTCTCGACGAGCGGCTGGCGGTGGGCATCGCCGGCTGCGGTGGCGGGCCCGCGCTCCTGGTCGGCATGGACACACCGCAGGTCACCCCGGAACTCCTCGCCCCCGCTCTGCGGTCCGACGGCTGGGAGGGCTGCGACGCGTGGTTCGGTCCGGCAGCGGACGGCGGGTTCTGGGCTCTCGGGCTGGCCGAGGCGGCACTGGCTCCCGCGCTGATCCTGGGCGTGCCGATGTCCACCGACCGCACGGGGGAGATCCAGCGCCGCCGGTTCACCGACGCGGGTCTGCGGGTGCGGGATCTGCCTCCGCTGCGGGACGTCGACACCGCCGCCGACGCGGCCGCGGTCGCGGCGGTCTGCCCGCCGGGTTCGCGGTTCGCGGCCAGGCTGAGGGCGGCACGGTGAGCAAGGGCGGCCCGAGGGTGGGCGCGGGCCACGCGCCCACCGGCGGTCGGACGGCGGCGTACGAACTCGTGACCGCTGGGCGCCGGCACGTTCGCCCTGGCTGAACTCCTGACCGTCTTCCCGGGCCTAGGGGTCTCTGCCGGCGCTGCCCTCGTCGTTCGAAGAGTCCCGCCGCCTGGTCTCACCCTGGGCGGAGTCGTCCTTGTCCTGCTCGTGCAAAAACTCAAGGAGCGCGGCGTCCGCCTTTTGCCGGTCTTCCTTCGTCAGTTCGAGAAGTCCGTTGTTGTAGACGGTGCACCGGTCGGGGTGAACGATGTTGGTGGCCCTCAAGGGGAACGTCAGAAGCGGGCGCCACCCCTTGCGGTGGCCAACCCCCACCTGGATTTGGACCGTGTAGTCGCGGGCCTCGGGAAGGAATCCGGGAAACGGTGCCTCGAACTCGAGGAAGAGTTGTTGCGCTTGTCTGCCGGCCACAACGAATCCGGCCGGCAACTTCGGTTCCTCGTCCGGCCCGGGTTCGAGACGTGATGGTGAAGACGACCACAGGAGTGGCAGATGAGAGGCGGGCTCGTCAGGAAAGGTCAGCCTGAGATCCTGGACGACGATGGGTTTGGCACCGGTGTTGTGAAGGACGAGCGGAATCCGCAGGCGAGCCAGGGAGTAGGTGGAGATGGCTGCGAAGGAATGAGGTTCCCAGGACTTCAGGCGCCCCTGTCTGGCGTTGAGCCACCAGAATGAGGCGACGGTGGTGCGGCGCTCATGGGGCGTCCGTGACAGACGTTCGCTGCTCGCCGAGGTCGATTCGGCCGTCAGGGGTGGCGATCGTGGCGGTGATGACGTCACCGTTGCGCAGGTAATGGGGGTTTTTGGCCTGGCTGTTGAAGAACGCCTTCCATTTCATGGCGGGCGGCAACAGGGCACTGATCTTGGCGACCGGCTTGGGCGGGGCCTTCAGGGCGGTGCCCCCGGGTGTGCCGGTGAGCAGCAGATCGCCCGGGTCGAGGGTCTGGAAGCGGGCGAGCAGGGTGAGCGCCTGCGCGGGCCGTACGATCATGTCGGCCAGCGTGCGGTCCTGGCGCGGCTCGCCGTTGACCGACAGCCGCAGCCGCAGGTTCAGCAGATCGTCGAAGTCCTCGGGCTCCAGCAGGGCCAGGTAGGGTCCCGTCGGTGTGAAGGTCGGGTAGGACTTGCTCTCGTAGAACTGGGTCTTGGTCAGCTGGACGTCCCGGGCGCTGACGTCGTTGGTGAGGACCAGCCCGGCGACGTAGTGCGGCAGGTCGCGCTCCTCGACGACCGTGCCCACGGGCAGGGTCGCGCCCATGACCAGGCCGAGTTCCACCTCGTAGTCGAGGAACTTCACGTGCGCGGGCCGGACGATCGTGTCATGCGGGCCGCTGACCGAGCCGGACGCCTTGCGGAAGAAGGTGGGCGGGATCTCACCGGTGAAGCCCGAATCGCGGGCGTGACTGCGGTAGTTGACCATCTGGGCGACCACCCGGCAGGGGGTGGTGACGGGAGGCAGCGCCACCAGGTCGGCGACGGGCGTGCCGCTGTCGGCGGAGGAGGCGGCCTCCTGTATCGCGCCCCGGTCGGCGAGCAGTTCGGCGGTGGTGACGGCCTTGGTCTCGATGCGTACGGCGCGCTCGTCGCGGACGGCCCACCAGCCTCCCCCACTCTCGGCTCCGCTCGAGCGGGAGGTGCCCCCAGCGGTGCGCAGAACGTTGGTGCTCATGAGTTCATCGCTTTCATCAGGCCCAGCAGGCGTGCGGGGTCGAGTTCGTTGTCGCCGCGCAGGGCCGTCATGACCTCGCGGAGCTTGGCGGGGGACGGGTTGGTGCCCAGGAAGTCCCGGGTGACCGGTGGTCCCCACTGGGCCAGACCGCTCGCCGACATCGGCGCCCAGCCGGGTTCGAGGTCGCAGGAGAAGAGGTCGCCGTCGGCGAAGTGCTCCAGCATGAAGTGGTCGGGGTCGCGCCAGTAGTCGAAGAGCTGGCTGCCCTGGATGTGCCGGCCGATCCCCCAACTGCGCCGGTAGCCGCGCTCGGCCAGGTACTCCCCACCGGCCGCGATCGCGTCGAGGTCGGTGACCTGGTAGGCCGAGTGGACGTAACCGTTGCCCGGGCCCAGGTGCAGGGCCAGCGTGTGGTGGTCCGCCGGCACGCTTCCCAGGTCGCAGCGGATGAACGCCATGGTGGGGCCGCGCTCGCGCTGCCCGTCAAGGAACAGGAAGTCGCTGACGATCATCCCCAGGGTGTCCAGGTACCAGTCCAGGGCCCGCAGGAACACGCGCGTCTCCAGCACCACGTGACCGAGCCGCTGGACGCGCGAGGGCTCGCGTGGCGGTCGCTGGGTGGCGTTCGTACGGCGGTGTTCGGTGCCGGTGTTGAGGATCAGCGGTTGCTGCCCGGGCAGCGCGGGCAGCTGTTCGGCGCTGTGGACGACCCGGACCGGGAAGCCCGAGGGGTCGAGCAGGGTGACCGACTGCCCACCGCCCGGGGCGCCGGTGTCGCGGACGGTACTGCCGGTGGCGCGGGCCAGCCGGTCGAGATCGGCCCGTTCGGCCGCTCGGAACGCCGGCCCGATGAAGCGGGACGCACCCCCGCGTCGGATGACCATGCACGGTGAGCCCGCGAACGAGCCGCGCAGCCACAGCTCCCGCTCGGTGCGGGCACTGATCCCGAAACCGAAGTCACGGGCGAACACCTCGGCCCGGTCGAGGTCGGGCTTCTCGAACTCCAGCCAGGCCAGATCCGCCACCTTGATCACGGGATTGCGCGAGCGCCCGGGATGCTCGCCGCGCAGGGCGCCCTGCTCGCTGTGGAGGTCTTGGTGGGGCGTCGGGGGAGCGGCCTTGTTAACGCCAACGTGGGACATGGTGTCCTCCAAGCAACACTGCCGTAATGAGGAAATCATCAACTTTGCTGTTACCCATCGTTAATAGCTTTGGCCCAAATAATTGATGCTCTCATCAGTAATGGAAGACCCATCGCTGCGGTTGTTACACTCGGCGTATGCCGACGTCAGCCCCGCCCAAGAACCGCTTCGAGCGACGCCGTGCCGAGACCCGCCAGGCACTGGTCCGTGCGGCGCGGCAGATCCTCGCGGAGACCGGGGACACCAGCGCCAGCATCCAGGCGATCGCCGAGCGCGCGGACGTGGGTTTCGGGTCCTTCTACAACCACTTCGCATCGAAGACGGAGCTGTTCGACGCCGCGGTGACGGACGCCCTGGAGGAGTTCGGCCAGGTCATCGACGAGCGCGTGGAAGGGTTCGACGACCCGGCCGAGCTCGTCGCGGCAGGCTTCCGGCTCACCGCCCGGATGGCCGACTCCCACCCGGAACTCATGCGGATCCTGCGTGATCGCGGCCTGGCCCAGATTCACTCCGAACGGGGACTGGCTCCACGAGCCCTGCGCGACGTGGAGATCGGCATCGCCTCGGGCCGCTTCACCTGCACCAACCCCACCGCGGCCCTTTCCGCCATTGGCGGGACCCTGCTGTCCCTCGTCGCGCTGAGGCTGGCCCGCCCGGACCTCGACGGCGACGAGGCCGCCTCGGACCTGGCGGAAATGGTTCTGCGCATGCTCGGCCTCGCCTCGGACGACGCCCACGAGGTCACCCGACGCCCCCTGCCCGACCTCGACTGAGCGCGACCCCCGCTCACCACCGGGGGCCGGCGTCCAGATGGACTCCGGGCCCCCGCGTGCTCGCATTCGGAGGGTTACCTCATGGCCGCCAGGGCCGCGTCGACGCCCGCGGTGGGCGAGCCGAGGCTGGTGACCGTGTCGTAAGGGCCGGCTGTGCACTCGGTACCGCACCGCGTCGATGCCGCGGTGCACCACGAAACATACGTCGTATGGAATCGGTACCGTGCGCAGTACGGAAAGTCGAGCGCAACCCCGGCCGCGCGAGCAAGCACCGCCACCAGATTCATTCCATACACCGTACGAAATTGATACCTTACGTGGTATGGAAAAGCCGAAGCGTCCCCCGCGGGGAACCCGGAAGAGAGACGTGCCTCTGACCGAGGCCGGGATCTACGCCGCCGCCCTGCGGCTCATCGACGCGGACGGGGTCGAGGCGCTCACCATGCGCAAACTCGCGACCGTGCTGGACGCCAACCCGATGTCGCTGTACCACCACGTGCCGAACAAAGAGGCCGTGCTGCGCGGCGTGACGAGAATGGTGGGCAGCCAGTTCCGCACCGTGACGCTGGAGAACGCTCCCTGGCAGGAACGCATCCGCCTGCTCGCCACCGATTTCCGGACGCTGGCGCACCGCCACCCCAAGCTGATGGCCTACTCGTTCAGCCACCAGCCGGACTTCATCCAGCGCGAAGACCCGTTCCTGGTCGCGCTCACCGCGATCCTGGACGCCGCAGGGGTGCCGCTCTCGAAGATCCCGGAGACCGCCGCCGTCGTATGCGCCGTCGTCACCGGTGTCCTCACCGCCGAACTCAACGGCGCGCTCCACCAGTGGGCGAACATCAAGCCCCTCATCGCCCCCACTGCCGACGACAACGGATCCACGAATTCGGACCCCGATGAGGAGCGGATCTTCCGCCTGGTGCTGGACACGATCATCACGGGTCTGGAAAGCCGGCTCACCCCCGATCGCGACGGCCAGGCCGCCGGCCGTTGAGTCCCTGGGCGCCGGCCGAGCTTGCTGCAGTCCTTGAGGCGCACTGGAACGCCTGACACTCCAGTCGTGCTCCGGTCGGGATCGGTGTCCTGAGCCGTCGGTCGTCGTGGCCGGGACGCCGACCCGGCCGCTGTGCTTTTCCGGCGTCGTGCCGCCGCCGAGATCGCAGGCGTGGCATGAGCCGAGGAGCGCAGACTGATGCCGCAACGGCCGGACCGGCACCGGAGTGTGCGTGCAACAGATGTGTCCGGCAGGGCAGTTGGGAGGCCGAGGCAGGTGGGGGCTTCCCTGAGTTGCCGCGAGCCTCTCTCAGTTGCCCGCGAGCAGGTGCGCCAGTTCCCTGTCCCAGTCGATGCGTCCGGACTCGGTGCCACGCGGCACCAGAGCCTCCGTGTTCTCCAGGAAGTTCTTGACGTCCCGTACGGGAACCTCGAGCAAGGCGGTGCCCCCGCAAGACCCGAGGGTGATGTACATCGCGGGGTCACCACGGCCGACGGCCGACCAGATCCGGATGTCCCCGTCGCCTGCCGAACCCTTCAGGCCGTCAGCCAGAAGATCACGGCCCAGGACCCATTCCACCGGCTCTTCGTTGCCGATGAAAAAGCAGGCACGGACGACATAGGGATCAGTGGGCTCGTACCGCAGGCGCATGCACAAGGTCAGCGAGTAGTCCCGCGAGATCACAAGCTGCACGACCACCGCGCGCACCACGGTTCTCAGAGATTCCATCGAATTGCACTCCAACAAGGCGCCTCTGCCTCGGCTGAGCCCCGTCGCCGGACCGCCTCGGGTCGGTGGCGAAGAGGCGACGAAAGGAGAGGCGTTACAGCAGGGCCCGGGCGCCCGACGGCATCACCGGACCGCATGGTTCGTGGCGTCGAGGCAATGGGCCGACGCGAGCCCCCGACCCGGGGTGGGTGTCCGCAGGCGGGGCTGAGGGGGACAAGCCCTCACTCAGCCGGCCGCCTGGGCGGCGGTCAGGCACCGCTGACGCCTGGGCCGGCGGTCGCGTCCCTGCCTCCGGCGGGCAACACGACGACGCGCACAGCCCGGGCACAAGCGGCACCCGTCTCACCGGTCAGCGTGGTTCCGGTCGTGGTGGTGCCGGTCCCGGCCGTCGTGCTCGTAGCGGTTCCGGTCGTGGTGGTGCCGGTCCCGGCCGTCGTGCTCGTAGCAGTTCCGGTCGTGCCGGTACGACCAATCGGACTTCCACCCGCATTCCTTGTCGTCCCAGCGGTGGAAGTGACCGTCACGTCCGTACCGGGCCGAGCGGGTGACGCGGTCGTTGCGGCGCCGGCCGTGGTCTCGGTCCCAGGAGTAGCCCTGCTCGAGCAGATAGCCGACACCGTGGTCCCAGCGGTAGCCGTCGGCCTTGACCCCTACGGCCGGGCGCTCGACGTGGGCGGAGGCAGGAGTCGCGGCCGAAGCGGTGCCCCCGGCACCGAGGACGGCGACACCTGCGACCGCCACGGAGGACACGGTGACAGCGATGCGCTTCGTGAGCTTCTTCATGGTCTTTCCTTCCGGTCGGCGCGGTCCGCACCAACGGCTGCTTGTGCAGGCGCGTGAGACGGCCCGGCGTTGTCGAGCAGCTTTCCATACGCTGTATGGAAGCACCCTCAAGTTCTACCATACGATGTATGGAAGCGTCGAGGGCATCTCGCCGAAGAGGGTCCGCGCCGGCGCTTCGTCGACCTGCTCGGCCTTCGCCCACGACCGCACCAAGGCCGGCCCGCACGCCCGTGGGACCGGCCCGGCGTGGCCGCACGAGGCCAGGGACCTGGCGACGGCGGACACCACCGAGCTGCCGATGCGCCGGGATCCGGACGCCGACTGGCGGCTGGGGCGTACGCGCCAGCGGCGCCGTTCACGCTGCGGCAGGAAGAGGGCGCCCGGCGATGTCGTGGGCCTCGTCCGCGCAGAGGCCGAGCATGCGCAGCAGCATCTCGGCCATGCTGTCCGAGGCCGGGCTGTTGTCCGCCTCCGGCTGGGTGAACCACAGCTCCAGGAGCGCCAGCAGGCTGCCGTTCAGCGCGACCAGAACCACGACCGGGTCGACCACGGCCGTGAAGCGGCCCGAGGCTATGCCCCGCTCCACGTCGTGCTTGGCACTCGGAGCCAGTCCGCTGGCAGCGTAGATGCGGCCGAGCCCGCTGTGACACAGGATGCGCATGATCTCGGGGTGTGCCCCAGCCATGCGGGTGCTGAGCCGGACACCGCCGGCGAGGCGCTCGGCCGGATCGTCGAGGCCGTGCAGACGTTCGCCGATGGCCTGCGCGTACTCCTCCAGCGCATCGTGACGCCCATGGAGCTGATCGTCAGTGAACTGGTCACCAATGCCATCCGTCACTGCGACGGCCCGAGCCGCCTACGGCTCATCCGGCACCGCGTTCTGACGTGTGAAGTCTCCGACACCAACACCAGCCAGCCACGCGCCCGCCATCCCCGCACCCTCGACGAGTACGGCCGCGGCCTCTTCCTCGTCGCTCGGATGTCACGCAGGTGGGGCTCGCGCTCCGGGGCGGACGGCAAGGTGGTCTGGGCCGAACAAGACCTGCCCCCCACAGCCATCGCGATGTGACCTCGTCGCCCCATGCTCATGCAGGGAAGTCCGAAAATGGCCAGCAATACACATGACACCGACTCGGTGGGCACCCCCCGAAAGCCGCTGAGCGTCTCCGAGGCCCCTCCCGGCGGCAGCGCGTGCGTCTTCGCCGGCCTGGCGGCCGCCGTGCTCGACGGCCGGGGCGCGGTGGTGCGGTGGACCGAGGCAGCGGCGGACCTGACGGGGTTCACCGCCGAGGAGGTCTGCGGCCGCCCCGTGCGTGACCTGGTGGCCGGCGTCCCCGACGCACTGCGCAATGTCACGAAGATGCCGGCATCCGGCCGGGTACGGCTGCGACACCGGTGCGGCAACACCGTCGACGTCGTCTTCCGTACCACCAAGGTGAACGGCTCGGCGGAGGTCCTCGTGCTGGCGGCACGTGCGCACGTCGCCGACCACGAGCACGGCACAGCGCTGTTGCGCGCGCTGTCCCCACAGGACCGGATCACCGTCGCCCTGCACGACACGGATCTCATCACCGTGCAGACGAACGCCACGCCGGACACTCCCGACGGCCGTCCGGTACGGCCCGGCACCCGGCTGTACGACGTGCTGTGCGACGCGGACGCCGAGAACATCGAGGCGGTACTGCGCCAGGTGCTCGAGACGGGCGCCCCGGCAGTCCGCAGAAGCCTTCAGGTGAGCCGACGGCACGATCCGGCGCGGCGGCACGCGCTGTCGCTGTCCGCGTTCCGGCTGGAGGACGCCCGAGGACGCCCCACAGGGGTCGCCGCCCTGTACGTCGACGGCACCCACCAGTTGCGCGCCCGCCGTCTTCTGGACCTCGCCCGTGAGGTGGCCGAGCAGGTGGGAGGGTCCCTGGATGTCGTGCGCACCGCGCAGGACCTTGCGGACGTACTCGTACCCGCGTTCGGGGATCTCGCCACGGTCGACCTTGCGCAGTCCGTGTTCGACGGTGACGAACCCCCCAAGCGGGTAGGCGGAGGAGATCTCCGTCTGCGCAACGCGGCCCTGGCGCCGGCCGCCGCTGGGTGGCCGGCCGGCATCAGGCGCGGCAACCCCGTCCCCCCACTGTCCGACCACCCCCTCCTGCGCAGCTCGCAACACGGCAGGACAGTCGTCTACGGCCGCGACGACATGGTCGCCCTGATCGGCGGCCCACAGTCGGCCGAGGATTTCCTCCCGCGAGACGCCCATGCGGTGATGGTGGCGCCCCTGTACGCCCGCGGCCTCATCCTCGGCAACATATCGGTCTGGCGCTGCGGCCGATCCGACCCGTTCGCCGAGGACGAGGCGGATCTCATGAAGCAGATCGCCTCGCGGGCCGCGCTCGCCATCGACAACGCCCGCCGCTACACGCGCGAGCACCGGGCGGCCGTGGCGCTGCAGCAACGCCTCCTTCCCCCCGCGACGAGCGACACTCCGGCAGCCGAGACCGCCGGCGTCTACCTGCCCGCGGGCGGCGGGGCGGAAATCAGCGGCGACTGGTACGACGCCATCGCCCTGCCCTCCCTGCGGCTGGCCCTGGTCACCGGGGACGTGGTCGGCCACGGCATGGCCGCCAGCGCCACCATGGGCCGTCTGCGCGCCGCCATCCAGACCCTCGCCGACCTGGAACTGGAGCCGGACGAGTTGCTCACCCGGATCGCGGACCTGGTCCAGCGCCTCGCGGCCGAAGCCCCACCCGGCGACCACGACGTCATCGGCGCCACCTGCCTGTACGCGGTCTACGACCCGGTCACCAGGCGCTGCGCCATGGCCAGTGCCGGGCACCCGCCACCCGTCGTGCTCAGGCCCGACGGAACCGCCGAGGCCGTCGGGATCTCCCCGGGGCCACCACTGGCCCTCAGCGGCATGCCGTACGAGACCACCACGATCGAGCTCGAGCCGGGCAGCGTCCTCGCCCTCTGCACCGACGGCCTGGTCGAACGGCGCGGCCACGACATCGACCAAGGCCTGCGGCGCCTGACGGATGCTCTCGCCGCGTCCTGCCGTCCGGATCGCGCCCTGGACGAGACCGGCCGGGCCGTCCTCGCCGGCCTGCGGAACCAGACGCGTCGCGACGACGCGACCCTGCTGCTGGCCCGCACCCGCGCCATCCCGGCGCAGGACACCACCCGCTGGGAGATCCCGGCCGATCCGGCCGCCGTCTGCGAGGCCCGGGAATGGACTTCCCGTCAGCTCACCAGGTGGGGGCTGGACGACCTCCTCTTCACCACCGAACTCATCGTCAGCGAACTGGTCACGAACGCCATCCGCCACGGTCGTCCGCCGGCGGAGCTGCGGCTGATCCGCCATGACGTTCTGGTCTGCGAGGTCACCGACTCCAGCAGCAGCCAGCCCCGCCTGCGGCGCGCCCACACCACCGACGAGGGAGGACGCGGCCTGTTCCTCGTGGCTCAACTCGGCGCGCGTTGGGGCTGCCGCCACGGACAGAACAGCAAGACCATCTGGTCCGAACAGCTCATCGAGGGTCCCCGCTGATCCGTCCGCGGGTTCCCCGACAAGCAACGCGAGCCAGCAGCAGGCCCCACGGTGAGATACCTCACGTACCGGCGCCCTGACGCCTCGCGCCCCGAGCCGGGCACTACCTCTAATCGAGCTTGGACGGCAAATGACCTGGGACCTTCAAGATCCCCGACTGTGCCCAGTGGGCAGACCACCCGCAGGGAAGGGGGCAGCGGCCCGTCCAATACCCGTACGAGTACACGAATTTTCCATGACCATGCAAGAATACGGGAAACCCGGTCAGGGCCCCACCACCCGAGGATGCCCGTGTCACTGCAGTCGGCCCACGACACGTTCTTAGCGCGCCATCAGCACCTCCCCCCGGCCGCCGTTCACAAGGCAGTCGGCGACCAAGTGCTCCTGACCGACGCGAGACAGATCGGTGACAACCGCTTCCTCGTCGCGGCGCTCTGGCCCGGCGACCACCTGCTCTACCAGCCCGACTCCTCAGGTTCCGGCGATCCGAACTTCGTCCTGGAGTCGGTCCGCCAAGCCGCGATTCATCTCAGTCATCGATTCTTCGGCATACCCGACCGGGGGTGGGCGTTCGTTCTGAGCCGGTTCGAGGTCGACGTAACCTCACCCCGCCTGCCCCATGTGGCCGGCGCCGCCGTCCCCACGACGCTGGACATCTCCTGCACCCACACCGAGCGCAGGTCAGGGAGTGCCGCCATGTCGATCAAGGCCGACGTCATCGTCGACGGAGTGCGTCACGCGTACGCCGCGGTGCGATGGAACATCCTGCCCGCCCGGCAGTACGCGGCATTGCGCATGCGCAACCGCCCGACACCCACTGCTACTTCGCGTAACCTCGCGACGCTGCCCACCATCGGAGTGTCACCGGAGGTGGTGGGACGTCGGCGGTCGGGCGACGTTCTCCTGGCCGAGGCCGCGGGCCTGCCGGACCAGGCCTGGGTTCTGGCCATGGACCGTACCCACCCGGTTTTCTTCGACCACGAGTCGGACCATATTCCTGGCATGGTATTGATCGAAGCCGTCCGGCAAGCGGCGCACGCGGCCGACACCCGGCTTGCGGGGCCGGCCCGAGGCACGCACCCCTCCTGCCTCGTCGCAGACTTCGAGTGCTTCTGCGATCTCGACGCGCCGGTCCTCGTCGCCGCCACCAACGCCGCTCACGGCCACCGCGCCTTCATCGTCACTGTCGAACAGGGAGACCGGACAGTAGTCCGTGCCCATCTGACATTTCCAGCCCGTGGGGAGGCGTCCGCGTGCTGAGCGGGTCCTCGTCCACGAAGATGTTGAAGCAGTCGCCGATACCGGGGCCCGTGGTTCTCGCCGCCGCGCGGGACGCAGCGCAGATGGCCCAGGACAGCCGTCTCACCGGCGACGTCGCCGAGGCGATCAGCGAGGCCGGCTTCGCCCGACACTTCGTCCCCGAACGCTGGGGCGGCCGAGCGGGAACGTTCCGTCAACTCCTCGACGCCGCCCTCGAGACAGCCGAAGCATGCGCCTCGACCTCCTGGTGCGCCACCCTGTTCGCGGCCCACGGGCGACTGTCCGCCTATCTTCCAGAGGAGGGCCAGCACGATGTGTGGGCGTCGTCGCCGGACGTCCGGATCGCGGCGGCGGTCGTGCCGCCGAGCGGCCGAGCGACCGCCTGTGACAACGGCTGGCGGCTCACCGGCAGTTGGGGCTACGCCAGCGGGATCGACTGGGCGGACTGGGTGCTCCTCGCCAGTTGGACGCCCCCTGTGGACGGACCGGGTGAAAATCACGAGCACCGTATCTTCGCGGTCCCCCGGGCCGATGTCGACGTGCACCACACCTGGCGCTCTCTGGGACTGCGGGCCACTGGCAGCAACACCGTCACGGCCGAGGACGTCTTCGTGCCCGCCCACCGCTCATTCACCGTTGCCGATCTGGCGACTTCGCGGCCGGGTGCCGCTCGTTGCCACAGCGTGCCGTACCCCATGGTGGCGGCGCTGATGTTCGCGGCCCCGACCCTGGGTGCCGCCCGCAGTGCCCGCTCGGCCTGGATGACCCAGGCAGTGGAACGCATGCGGGTCGCCGCCGACGGCCCGGGGAGGAGCCTCCCGGCCGGTCCCCGGCGCACGTTCGCACAAGCGTCAGCCGAGATCCATGCCGCTGGGCTGCTCCTGGCCGACGTGGCGGAACGCGCGGACAGCGCCGACGTGACATCGCTCTCCGTCGCCGAGTGTCGGCGGGACGCCACCGCGGCGGCAGCCCGGTGTTCGCAAGCTGTCGACGCGCTCTTCCGCGCCAGCGGTGCCCGCGGCCTGGTGGAGGGCAATACGATGCAACGTCTCTGGCACGACGTGACTGCCGTGACGGCGCATGCGGCCCTGGACGCCGATGCCGCGGCCGAGGACTGCGCCCGCATCGAGCTGGGAGGCGTCGTATGACTCGTCCGCCCGCGACCATGGCCACCGCCCCCGGCAGCCGTATGTCCACCGAGCCGTTCCCTCCGCAGAGCACACGACTGGGCCCCGCGCGCCGGGTGGCGTTCTTCGATGTCGACGAGACCCTGATCTCGGCCAAGAGCATGATCGATTTCTGGTCCTGGTGGGCGGCCCGGGAGCCCGGTGCACTGCCGCCCCTCACCACTCTGCTTGCCCGGGCCCGGCTGGGAGGCTCGCGCGCGGAGCTCAATCAGGACTACTACCGCGCCTTCGCCGGCCTGCCTGAGGCACGGCTCGCGGCGGCCGGCCGGGGGTGGTACGAGGATTACCGCAGCCATCCGGACGCATTCGTCGTCGCCACAGTGTCCGCACTGTACGAGCACTCCGCTGCCAGGCATGCCGTCGTGCTGGTCTCCGGCTCGCACCGGGCCTGCCTCGAACCGCTGGCGGAGGATCTGGGCGCGGACGACATACTGTGCACCGAGCAGCTCACCGACGCCTCAGGCCGCCTCACCGGAGAGACGGTGCGTCCCATGATCGGCGAGGCGAAAGCCGAGGCGGTCCACACCTTCCTGACCAAGGCGGGGCTCAGCACCCGGGACTGCTTCGCCTACGGCGACCACTCCAGCGACCTGTCCCTGCTGCGCAGTGTGGGGCGCGCCACAGTGATCGGCGAAGACCCCGTGCTGCTCGATCACGCCCGCCGGGAGGACTGGGAGCGACTGTCAGCGCGGACCGGACCGCTGCCGCGCAGGCCCAGAGGCGGCCGACATACCGCCTGACCGTGTACGGCCGAGTCGTCCCCGTAACCAGACGTGTTCGACTGTGTTCGATCTTACGTTTGGTTCTGCAATCAGTAGCGGAGCGTGCCCTTGCGTTACCGTCGATGGGAACCAGGCCACCACGGCGTCGCATCGGGGGTACGGATGACAGGCCGGCACGCTTTATCCTGCAAGACGAACGACGAGGTCGAGATCGCGCCGAGCCTGCGGCGGCCGAACTTCCCGTTCGCGCTGGACGAGGTCTTGACGACCGTGCAGCAGCAACGGGGCGAAGCGTGCTCGCTTCCCCCGTGTTTCCTCCCCGCATACGCACGGCTCACCGCGTCGCTCGCCGATGAGGCCGATCTCACCCCGACCGGACTGGCGATCGCCCGCCGACGACTCGTCACCGCGCTCGCCAACCAGCTCACGGTGCGTGAACTCATCGAGCGTCAGGACATCGAGTCCCATTTGCATGGTCACGACGCCGTGTTCGTGCTGGGACTGCCGGGCACGGGGCTCTACCGCCTCCAGCGGCTCCTGAGCCAGCATTCCGCCCTCAATATCCCCTCCCTGTGGGAGATCCTCTCCCCCGGTATGGAGTGGCGCCCCTGGCGCTCGAGTCCCCCCAACGACCCGTTCGAATACGCCTTGTGGGCGCGCCTGGGCCAGCGCAGTGGTTTTCGGCCCCCGGACCTGGGGGCTCCGTACGGAGACCACCTGCTGCTGACGTATGCCTTCCACACGCCGTCGGCCTCGCTGGAGTACCGAATACCGGGCTACGCGGACTGGCTTGAGGCTCAGGACGCCACCACCGCCTACGAATTCCATCGCTACGCTCTGACCGTCATTCTCGAGCGGGTCAGCGGCGGAGTTCCCGTGCTGGTCAACGAGTTCCACTCGCTCAAGCTCCCGGAACTTCTCAGGATCTATCCGACCGCCCGCGTCATCCGGGTGCACAGGGACCCCCTGGCCTCCCTGTCCAATGTGGTCGGCACCAGCATCCTGCGCCGCCGTGCCTGGTCCCACCGGGTGGACCCGCGGGAGGTCACTGCCGAATGGGCCGGGCGCCTGCTGTCGACCCTGTTCCTGCCCGAGTGGCACGAAGCCCTGCCGATCGGCGCCGAGGTCCTCGACGTCACCTACCCGGAGCTGGTGGATACGCCTCTGCTCACGCTGCGGCGCATCTGCGAGTTCCTGGGGACACCGCTGCCGACCAGTGTGGAACGGCGTGCCCTGGAGCAGTGCAGGCAGTTCTCCCGGTTTCCGGAGGAGGGCCTTGACCGCGGGCACCCCCACCTCCTCAACGAGGGACTTCCCGGTCTCTTCAACGAGTATCGGGGAAGGTACTGTCGGCGCTGGGGGGTTCAGGAGCTGTGAGATTCGACCCAACCATGCATGTCCCTTCTATTAATATTTGATTCTGCATGTGTTAAGGTCTCGCTACGGGGAGCTTTATATGACAGAGGCTCTCGACACCGCCGAGGCGGAGTGAGCCCGAAGGGGATGGGCCGTGACGACAGTGTCCCGTCAGCGCGAGCGCGACATCGAGCTGTGGTGGCAGCTCTCCCGGTTGTCCGGTTACATGTCCCAGATCCTCGAGCGCAAGCTGATGCGTTCTCACGGCATCGGCCTGACCGACTTCATTGCGCTGAGCACCATCCGGCAAAGCGACGCGAAGGCCCTGCAGATGCAGGAGCTCGCGGAGGAGATGGGCGTCAACCAGTCGACGCTGAGCCGGGTCGCCGCTCGCCTCGAGCGCAGCGAACTGGTCAAGCGCGCACCCAGTGAGCACGACCGGCGCTGCATCGTCATCCAGCTCACCGATCTGGGGCGAGAGCAACTGGACCTGTACACGCAGACCTTCAGCCGAGAGCTGCAGACCGCGTTCGAGATGGCGGCGCTGTCCCCGTCCCTGTCCTCGTTCCTCACCAGGATCCGCCCAGCTGAATAATGCCTGCGGTGTGGGGCCACCTCGCGGGGCCCCACACCAGAGCGGCGGGACAGAGCAGCCTCAGAAAAGCAGTACGACCTTGCCGGCCAGTCCGCCCGCCTCGAAGCTCTCGTGGGCCGCGCGCACCGCCGTCACGGGGTAGTGCTCCGCCACGCGCACCCGCAGTCGACCGGCGTCCACCAGTTCCACCAACTCGGCGAGATCCTTCTTGTTCTCCTGTACATAGCTCTTGGCTGCGCCCGGAACGGCCGGCAGGGGCTCGTCGGAGATCGAAACGTACAGCGCTGCGTCGGCGAGCGCCGCGGAGACGTCCACCCCTGCGGTGTCGAGCACCGCGTCATACGTTCCCCCGGGCAGATCGGCCACGCGGTGGACCACGCTCTCCGCGCCGAGTTCCCGCACCTGCGGCGCGTGCTCGGGCCGGGATACCAGACCATCGACCGTGACCCCGACCTGCCTCGCGATCTGGACGGCCAGTCCTCCCACCGCACCCGCGGCCCCGGTGACCAGCAGGCGGCTACGGCTTTTCAGCCCCAGCTTGGCAAGGGCCTGCAGGGCGGTAGTCCCGGCCAGCGGCAGCGTGGCCGCCTCCGCGAGAGCCAGGGCAGCCGGAGCGCGGGTGAGGAGATGCTCCGGCAGGCTGACGAGTTCCGCCCAGGTGCCGCGGCCCGTGGCAACCTGAGCGGACATGGCGATCACCCGGTCGCCCACGGCGAATTCGGCCGACGAGCTCTCGACAACAATGCCGGCCAGATCCCAGCCGAGTGTCATCGGGAAGGCGGGCCCCACGTCCCAGGCCCGGGTCTTCCAGTCGACCGGGTTGAGGCTGCTCGCGACCGTCCGCACCAAGACTTCGCCGGGCCCGGGCTTCGGATCGGGGATCTCCCGGACCGTCAGCAGTTCCGGGCCTCCATGGGCATCGATCTGCACAGCTCGCATGACGAGAACTCCTTGGGATCAAAGGGGAATGAGGGTGCACGGCGGTGAATCGGGGGGAAACCGGTGGAATCAGGCCGCGGTGGCGGCGCTGGTCTCTGTGGCGGCGCCAGGGGCGGTCTTGGACCGCAGGGGCAGTGCGTAGCACGAGACGATGAGGCCGAGAGCGCTGAACACAGCACCCGCCAGTCCGGTCCAGCGCAGCGCGCCGGCCGCGACGATGACGCCGCCGGCGGCCGAACCCATGGCGGTGGCCAGCTGGAAGGCCCCGACGTTGACCGAGACAGCGAGGGTCGGTGCCTGCTGTGCGTGCCGCAGGATAAGACCCTGCAGGGGAGCAATGGTGGCGGTGGCGAGCAAGCCCAGCAGCAGCACGGCCAGGACGGCGGTTGGCTTCCATGTGACCGCCAAGGGTGTGAGGGCGAGCAGCAGGGCGAGCGCCGCGAAGACGCCGCGCAGGGTGGCGGCCGGGGCCCGGTCGGTCAGGCGTCCGGCGATGATGTTGCCGAGGAAGCTACCGCCGCCGTAGGCGAGCAGCAGGACCGAGACGACGAATGCGGGGAATCCGGTGATCTCGGTGAGCAGCGGTGCGATGTACGTGAAGACGGTGGCGACGCCGGCGAATCCGATGGCGGTGGTGGCGATGGCGAGCAGCACCGGGCGCTGGGCCATGACCCTGATCTCGGCTCGGGCGCCCGCCGACTCGGCTTCCTGACGCGGCAGGACCGCGGCCAGGAGCACGATGCCGAGCAGCGTCAGCGCCGTCAGTACGACGAACGGCGTGCGCCAGGTGGTCCGCTCGCCCAGCAGCGCCCCCAGCGGCACGCCAAGCAGGGTCGCCACGGTCAGGCCGGACACGACGGCCGCAGTCGCCCGCCCCACCCGCTCCTCGGGCACGACCCGGCTTGCGACCACCAGCGACAGGGCGAAGAACGCCGCATGGCTGAGCGAGGACAGCACCCGGCCAATCAGCAGGACCTCGTAGGAGCCGGCGAACGCGCTGACTGCGCTGCCTGCCGCGAAGAGCAGCATCAACGACAGGGCGAGGCCCTTGCGCGGCAGGCGCGCGGTGAGCAGGGTCATGACAGGACCACCGACGACCACACCGAGCCCGTACGCGGTGACGGTCTGTCCGGCGGCACCCACGGAGACGCCGAGGTCTTCGGCCACTTGGGGCAGCAGTCCGGCGATGAGGTACTCGGACGTCCCCACGACGAACACGCTGACGCACAGGGCCGCGAGAATCACGGAGCTCTTTTTCATAAGGTGACGCTAGAGTCTGACATCAATGTGAGAGTCAAGTCGGCGAGGGGTGGCTCCATGCGCATGGGCGAGATGGTGCGGCGGACCGGGGTCAGCGAGCGACTGCTGCGCTACTACGAGGAGCAGGGGCTGCTGACACCCGAGCGGCTGCCCAGCGGCTACCGGGTGTACTGCGAGAAGGACGTCGACACCGTGCGCCGGGTCCGGATGCTGCTCACCGCCGGGCTGACCACTGACACGATCGCGAAGGTGCTGCCGTGCGTCCGTGAGCAGGACGAGCGTCTGGTCCCGGTGTGTTCGGACCTGGTCGCCGAGCTGCGCCGCGAGCGGGAGCGGATCACGCGTTCCATCGACGCCCTGGAGGCGTCGCGCAGCCTGCTCGACTCCGTCATCAGTGCGCACCCCGTCGCGGCCACGGCCGGGCTGCCGTCGGCCTGACCGGGCAGTCCGGTCCGGCGCAGGAGACGGTGCGCAGAGTCATCCGTCGATGAAGTCCTGGATGAGCCGCACCACTTCGAGCGGGCGCTCGAAGACGGCCATGTGTCCGCAGTCCAGCTCCACGTACCGGCTGTCGGCAAGTGCACGATGCGTCTCACGCGCGTGCCGCACGGGAATCCAGTAGTCGTACGAGGCGCCGACGACCAGCACCGGAACGTCGATCCTGGCGAGCCGCTCGCGGATGTCGACCGTGGCGGCCAGCTCCATCTGGCGCAGCGCACCGGTCTCCGCCGTGATCAGGTCCACCCCCGCCTTGATGTTCTCCGCGCCGAGCTCGGCCAGATACGGCGCGGAGAACACCGACAGCGCGGTAAACTCCCGATAGGCCCGCTCGTCGAGGTGGGGCAGCCGCTGCCACAGATCCATCAGCAGGCGCTGCCGTGGATCGTCGTTGCGTGACCACGGACAGAGCAGGATCAGACGGCGCACGCGGTCGGGGTGGGCCGCTGTGGCGGCCGCCGCGACGACCGCGCCGAGGGAGAAGCCCACCACGTCGACGGGGTCGTCCGTCACCGCCGCCGCGGCCGCGATCACCTGGTCGGCCAAGAGGTCGACGGTCAGCGGGGAGCGGCCCAGGGGGGTTTGGCCGCTGCCCGCCAAGTCGGGGGCGATGACGGTTCGCCAGGCGGTGAAGGAGTCGACCATATGGCCGAAGTTGGTCGCGGAGTCGGTGCCGGTGGCATGGACGAGCAGCAGACCGGGGCCGTTGCCTCGCGCAGTGTAGTGAATCGGCGAACCGTGGACGTGAGCGGTGGCCAAGGCGCTTCGTCTCTTCTGTCGGTCGGCTCTCTCAGCCGACGTGGAGTGGATGGAAACCATGGGGTATGTCGGTGACGCTTACCGAGCGCGCGGCGGGACGATGCCCACGGCCACGGTGTTGCCCTCGCTGATGTAGCCGAGGCGGTCCCGCAGCGGGTGGGCCGCGTTGTCCGGGTCCAGGAAGGGCTCCCAGTCCCCGCCGAAGCCCTGGTCGGTGGCCTGCCGCGCGATGCGGGCGCAGGCGAGCGTGTAGAAGCGCAGCGCGGCCGGGCTGAGCGGCGCGTGGTGTTCGATCAGCAGGGTCCGCTGCCGTACCGACAGCAGCCCCGCCTCGTCGAGTCGGCGGTGCAGATCGCGGGTGCGCAGCAGTTGCCGGGCGTAGCCCGGAGTGCGGGCGGCGTGCCGGAAGAAATCCGTGAACTGGAAGGGATCCGCCGGGCGCACGGTGATCAGGGAGGCGTCGAGATCCTTGACCGCCACGACCCCACTGGGTCGCACCACACGGCACAACTCCCGCAGCGCCCGGGCGAGTTCCTCGTCGTCGAGGTACTGAGTGGTGTTAGCGCACCAGACGGCATCGAAGGTGTCGTCCGGGTATGGCAGATCGAGCAGATCGCCCTGCCGCGCGTCGAAGGCGCACCGGGATGAACAGCGCTGCATCCGCTCGGCGGCGAGCTCCGTGTTCTCGGCGGCGAGATCGATCGCCGACACCCGGCCTTCGGGGCCGACGAGATCGGCCAGCCAGGGCAGGAACGCGCCGCTGCCGCAGCCGGCGTCCAGCACATGCCAGCCGGCACGGATGCCCACCTCGTCGAGCGCCGTCTGGTAGTACGGCGCACAGGCCTCGAAGTGCGCGTCGACGATCGTTTCGTGGGTGAATCCGAGTCCGGTCGACGCGGCGTAACCCCAGGAGGCGTGATCCTTCGTCAGCATGTGCCTTCCCTGTGCAGGTCCGCCATGGCGGAGGCGTCGAGCAGTGAGATGAGGAGCTCCGTGATCCTGTCGGGAGCTTCGAGGGGTTGGAGGTGGCCCACCGCAGGCAGGGTCACGAGCTGTCCGCGCGGCAGGGCATCAGCCGTCTGCGCCGCCTCGTGGGCCGCCACGAGTTCGTCCTCGGCGCCGGTGACGACGACGGCCGGCACCTCGGTGCCGCGCAGCAGGTCCAGCGAGTCGGGGCGGGCCGCGATGGCGCGCTGGGCCCAGGCCACCGCCTCGGGATCGGCACTCGCCGCCATCGCCGTGACCTGCCCGACCAGGCCGGGGCATCGGGCCCTGGTGGTCGCACCGAGCAGCAGTGGTGTGGTGTGGGCGATCAGATGGTCGCGCCGGGTGTCGTCGAGCATCAGATCGGCGAAGCCTGTCCGTTGAGCCGCCGCCTCAGGAGTGTCGGCAGCGGCCCGGGTGGCCAGCAGGGCGAGAGCGCGGACGCGGTGGGGGTGGCGGCGCAGAAAGGCCATGGCCGCGTAGCCGCCCATGGAGCAGCCGGCGAGCGCCACGGATCCGATACCGTGCTCATCGAGCAGTGCGGCGAGATCGTCGGCGACGGTGTCGAGGGACGGGGGCACGGTGCCCAGGGGCGTGCTGCCGAAGCCTCGCTGGTCCGGGGTGAGGACCGTGTGGCCGCGTGCCCGCAGCGCGGCCGCCTGGGCCTGCCACATGGCAGAGTTCAGCGGGAGGGCGTGCAACAGGGCGACGGGAGACTTCTCGGTCGGGCTCACGGGCGAACACTCCGCTCCGCGTTGGCGACGAGGGCGGCGGCCGACGGGGAGAGCTCCACGTCGCGCAGCCAGGCGAGGGTCACCGGAGCGGGTGGCAGATCGTGCACGGGTACGGCCCTGATGTGCGCCGGTAGCACCGCGTCGAGCGACTGGAACGACGCATGGACGGCCCGGCCCTCGGCAAGGACCTCGACCATCGCCTCCACGGTCGTCATCGGGTGGACGCGGCGTATCGGCTTCCCCGACGGGGTGTGCGGCGGTACGACCTGGTCCCAGACGTACGGCGGGAAGTCGCCGGGGCAGCGGAAACCGTCGTAGCGGGCGGCCTCCTCGATCGAGACCGTGGTCCGGTCCGCAAGGGGGTGGTTCACGCCGACGATCAGCGCTCGGCCGTCGAAGGCCACGGGTCGGCTGACGGCGACGTCCGGTTCCCGCAGGCCGTACTTAACGATCATGAGGTCCAGCGCCCGGTCGCGCAGCGGACGGAACGGTTCGGAGACGTCGTACGGGACGAACTCCACCTCGTGCGGGCTGTGGCCGGCGACCGTGATGATGCGGGTGGCCAGGTGCGGTGAGCCGTGGATGCCCAGGCGGACGGGGCGCGTGGCGCCGCGTGGGACGGTGAGCCGGCGTTCGGGCACCTTCAGATCTCCTCGGTCAGTGCGGCGTAGGCCCGCAGCCGGTGTGGCCGGTGGGCCTCGGTGTCGACGCGCAGTGCGGCCAGCGGCCTGGCCAGGCCGGACAGGCGTGGCACGGAACGCAGGGTCAGCCTGTCTCCGGGCCGGATCAGCCCGTCCAGGACGGCCTCGGCGAGGAGGTGGTTCACCTGGACGAGCAGCTGGGAGACGGTGACGCCCGCCGTGGCGATGTACAGATCCCGGTGGAGCGGGCCGCGTACCGTAAGGCCCGGCGGCCCGGACGCGTCGGGCCCGGGGACGTCGACGGTGACCGGAGCCCAGGCGGAGAGTTCACGGGTGCCGCTGAATGTCTTGAGCAGCCGGCGCAGGGTGGTGGTGGCCTCGTCGGCGACCGGGCCGACCCAGGCCATGGAGGCGTCATCGGCGATGTGGTCGAAGGTGAAGCGTTCCCTGAGGTTGTCCGGCCGGCCGGCCAGATAGAGGGTGCGGGTGAACGAGCGCCGCCAGGCCGCGGCGCGGTCGGCCGGCACCGTCAGCGCGAATCGACAGGTCTCCCGCACCCAGAGCGGCAGCGAGAGCCTGCCGATGACAGCGACGACGACGGCACCGTCGGCAGTACCGGCCGCCTCGTCTCCGGCGATGGCGGCCTTGGCCTCGCGCAGTGCGTCGAGCGTGGACAGGTCGAGGTGGGCGGCGAGTTCGGGGCGGGTCGTCCGCAGCCTGTCGGCCGCGACGGTGAGAAGGAGTTCGGGGCTGAGGGTCATAGGAACACCGTCGTGAGAAGGTCGTTGGCGGGAGGCCGGCGGCTGCGGCCGAGCAGCGACGAGGTGAGCCGGTAGGGGTCGATGTGCGTATGGCCGCGCCGATGCCGCTCCAGCAGAGCGGGCATCAGCCCGGCGGGCTGCGGCGTCTCCTGCGCGCGGCTGATCAGCCGTTCCGCGCGGGCGAGGCTCTTGCGCAGCAGGTCGTACCGGAATGACTCCTGCTGCCCCGGCCCGAGCGTGGCGATGAAGTACAGGCGCATGCCGAGCCGGAGCACCGCGGGGTCGTGCCCGTCGCAGAGGGAACGCAGTAGGGCGTCGACGGTGTGGTCGTGCCAGCCGCCGTACCGGGCGGAGGTGATCCTGCCGTTGATCGGTACCCGCCCGATGGGCACCCGGTGGACAGTGACCCCCTTCCCGGAGAGCACCCGTTCCAGGAGCTGGTAGTCGGGATCCAGTTCCCGGTCGTACAGCATCACGACCTCGTCGTACCGAGGGGCGAGCGGCAGCAGTTCGCGCAGGGCACAGGCGAGGTAGTTGGGGCGGCCGTCGGCGGTGACGATCTGCCGAAGCGGAAGGCCGAAGCGGGTGGTGTCGAGGTAGACGGGGCCGCCCTCGTTCCGCTGGTCCAGCCCCAGGCCGGCCGCCACCACGTCCTCGATCATCTCCTCCAGCTCGAATCCGGGCGGCCGGACCGCCAGCAGTCCGGGGTCGTGCAGCCCGAGCCGCTCGTAGTGCCCGCTCCACAGCTGCAGCACGCGCAGGCTCGCGGGGTGGACGAAGCCGGCGTGCTCGACGGCCTCCGCGTACGGGCGCAGGTCCCGGGCGCTGGGTGGTGTCCCCTCGGCCCGGAAACGCACGTACAGGTCGCCGATCTCCCCTTCGGACAGCGCGCCGTAGTCGACGTCGCCCTCGGTACGGTCCAGGAACTCCCAGAAACCCAGGGTCTGTTCGGTCAGGTGGTACACCGTGGGGCTGTAGCGGTAGGTCACATCGGCCAGCTGCGCCGTGGCCCGGAACATCACGTCCGTCCACAGCAGGCCCTTGAGGTGGCTGGGGGTCAACGGCTTGGAAGGGGTGACGGTGATCGGTGCCAGCAGCACCCTGCGCGGCGTCCCGGTCCTCACTCCTGCCTCCCCGTGCCGAGGGCTGCCAGCAGTTCCTGTCGGGTCGGCGGGCGGGGACCGGTCGCCGCGGGGGCGGGGCGGGCAGCGCGCACCCGCTGCCGGAACGCGGCACTGTCGAAGATCTTCGCCGGGGTTTCGAGGCCCATCAGGACCCGCACGAGACCGCGCCAGACCGTGATGTCCGCGGCGGCGGCCCGGGCCACCTCGGCCAGATCCGGACGGCCGGGTGCGGCCGGCGGCACCGAGGGGGGCGGGGTGCCGTCGGCCCGGGCCCGCCAGAGCCGGCCACGCGCCCGGCTGTCGTGGACGGCCTGCTCGTACCAGGGACGGTGGATCTCGTCGGCGAGGCACACGGCGAGCTCGGTCTGCGGCTCTCCCACCGTCGGGTGGGCGTCGAGCAGTCCGGCCAGCCGGAAGGCGTGGTCGAGGGCGAGTGACACGCCGCGCCCGTAGAGCGGGTCGGTGACGCAGGCGGCGTCCCCGACCGCGAAGAGGCCGGCTGGTTGCCGCCACCCGGGACGGATCGTGGCACGCAGGACGTTCGGCGGCATGGTGATGACCCGTACGTCCGTGATCGGTGCCGCGGCCCGCTCGCCGGTCCACTCCGCCACATGGGGGGAGAGCCGGGCGGCGGCGGTGAAGGCCGTGGGATCGCGCAGCACGGTGGTGGCCGGATCGGAGGTGAGCGATCCGAGGGCGACGGCGAAGGACCCGTTGTCGGCGGGATGGACGACCGCCGCGTAGTGGTCCCAGATGCCGCCGGCCGCGTTGCCGCGGTTGAGCGGTCCGGGTGGGGCGCCGTCCGGGTCGGTCAGCCGGTAGAAGCGGGTGAAGCAGCGCAGCCGAGTGGGGTCGGTCAGGTCGTCACCCACCGGGAAGCCGGCCGCGGTCAGCCAGGACCGGGCGGCCGCCCTGCGCCCGGTGGCGTCCACGACGAACCGCGCGGGCACCTGTCCACCGCCGTCGGTCAGCACCCCGCGCACGCGTGAGCGGGAGGGGTCCAGGAGCAGGCCCCGGACCGCGGTACCGTGGTCGATCGTCACCTCGGGCAGGCTCGACACCGCACGATGGAGAAGCAGTTCGAGCACACCCCGGCGTACGGCCAGAGCCTCGAGTTCACGGTCCGCGGCGTCGTCCGCGCCGGGGGGTGCCGCCCCGGTGAGGTCCAGCAGCCGCGCGCCGCCCTGAAGCAGGGTCTCCAGCAGGTGCGGGGCCGACCGGCGCAGGACCCGCACCCCGAGTGAGTTGAGGATGTGGGAGTGGTCGGCCTGCGGGACGGTGGGCCGGTGCCAGTCCTCGGCGGCCTTCTCGGCCGGGCCCTCGGGCGGCGGGGCGGAGCGTTCCAGGACGCGTACGGCGAAGCCCCGTTCGGCGAGGGCCAGTGCCGTGGCGAGACCGGCGACGCTGCCTCCCACGACCACGGCGGCGGGCGCGGTCAACGCCGCCGTCCATGGACGAAGAACACCCGGCGGACGTCCTTGACCTCACGTGCGGGGACGGGATCCGGCCAGCGGCCGAAGTCCGCGCCCGGCTCGCCGGGTTGGGTGGCCTCGACGTCGAACCCGTAGCGGTCGAAGAGCGCCTCCGGTTCGTCGCTGCCGAAGAGCCACGGGCAGCCCCAGCGGGCGAAGACGTCCAGCAGTCCGCGCATGTGCGGCAGGGTCAGTGCTGCGGCGTTGACCAAGTCGGCGGCGATACGGCTGCCGGGCGCGGAGATGGCCGCCACCCGCTCGAGCATGCGGTGCGTGTCGGGTTCGGGGATGTAGTAGAGCAGCCCTTCGAGCAGCCAGGTGGAGGGCAGCGAGGCGTCGTACCCCGCGTCGACTAGCCGCTTCTCCCAGTCGGGCGCGGTGAGGTCGACGGCGACGGTGCGATGGGTCACCTGCGGGGCGACACCCTGCAGGCGCTCGGCCTTGAACTCCAGCACGGCCGGGCGGTCGACCTCGAAGTAGCGGATGTGCTCGGGCCACCGCAGCCGGTAGGCCCGCGAGTCCATGCCGGACGGGGCCAGCACGATCTGCGTCATCCGAGGGTCCTGCGCGGCACCGTGCAGGAAGTCATCGAAGAACCGTGTGCGGATCGCGTTGTAGTCGGGAGTGCTGGGCAGGGAACGCGGCCGGTCCGGCGGGAAGGTCGCGGCGCGTATCTCGGCCAGCAGTTCGGGGCCCACGTCACCGACGAGCCGGGCGGCGAAGGGATCCTCGTAGAGGCGGTCCTCGCGGCGGGTCTCGGCGGCGCGCAGAGCGGCGGTGAGCAGGGCGGTCCGCTCCACCGGATCCAGAAGGGCAGGCATGAAGGCTCCTTGTGCTGCTGCTCGGGGGTCAGTGGGATGCCGCGCCGGTCAGGCGGCGCCACAGGGCGTCGTCCTGCCGGAACAGCCGGTCCTTGACCTGGGTCGGGCGGATGCCGCTGCCCACGGCCAGGTGCCAGTCCCGGTGGAACGCGTCCGGGTCGAGCAGACGTACCTCGGGAGCGGCGAGCCGGTCATCCGCGCGGGCCCGCCGGTAGCCGGCCGACTCCCGCTCGAGGGCGGCGTCCAGCAGGACCGCGAAGCGTGCTGTTTCGGCGTTCTGCCACCGGCTGTGCGGCGCGACGGCGAAGACGTAGCGGGGCGATGCCGTGTCAGGGGCTGGTTCGACCCGGCAGGCCACGTTGCCGAGTTCGAGGCCCGTGGCGGTGAGAGCGGAGCGCAGCGCACGCACGACCTGTGACTCGCGCAGCCGTTCGCCGGCCGCGTCGCAGCGCCCGGCCCGGCCGGCGTACGCCACCCGCGGCACGCCCCCGACCAGGTCGACGACCCGGACGACGTCGCCGACGGCGTAGCGGTACAGCCCGCCGACATGGCTGAAGATCACGTGGTACTCGCGCCCGGCTTCCAGCTCGTGCGGCAGCAGCGTCGCGGTGTCGGGCCCGAGGTCGGCGTCGGCGTCGGCGAACTCGTACACGGACGCCGTCACCACGAGGCTGCCCGCGCTGCCGTGCCGGTCCAGCGGCACGCCCACGGGTCCCTCGGACGCGGCCACCGGGGCGGGTAGCGCCGCCACGCCGGGGCCGAAGTGCTCTCGCAGCGCGGGGAGGTAGAGCGAGGCGACGCCGGTCGTCCAGCCGAACAGGGCCCGCATCCGGGGCCACACATGGGCCGGGGAGACCGTGCCGAAGTAGTCGGCGAGCCGCTCCAGTTCCGCGGCGCGGCGCGGGTCGGGGCTGCCGTGCGGAACACCACCCAGGGTTCCGTCGCGCACTTCCTTGACGATGCGGTCCCACCACAGGTTCAGCTGGTACGGGACGGCCGCGATCATCGCCGGATTGATGCCGATGAGGCAGCGCACGTCGCTCTGCACGGCCAGCCGCAGCCGCAGGTACATCTTCTCCAGGTGGTCGTCGGGCGCGACGTCCACGGGAAGCGTGGCCCAGGGCGCGGCGGTTCCGAGCTCGGCGGACAGGGGTTCACCGAACTTCGCACCGAAGTCGACCTGGCTGGCGCCCACATGGGGATGACCGTCGGCTGTGGTGGGGGGCGCGGCGAGCGGATCGTGCTTGAGGTTGAGCACGGCGTCGGGCCGGTGCGTGACATCGGGGAAGTTCTCGATGAGGGGCGCCCAGGCCGCGTAGTAGAAGGGGAAGAACGTGGTGCGCATGAAACGCGGGGTGACCGGGATCTTCTTGTGGGCGCCGGTGCTGCCGCTGCTGGTGAAGTACACGACCGGCCGGTCCGCCGACAGCAGGTTCGGCTCGCCCTGCGCGGTGCGTTCGATCAGCGGCGCGTGTGCGGCGTAGTCCTGTACCGGAACGGCTCTGCGGAAGTCGTCGATGTCGCGTACCCGGGCGAAGTCGTGCCGTTTGCCGAACTCGGTCCCCGCGTTGAAGTCGAGGAGGTCGGCGAGAACGCGCCGCTGCTGCCCGTGCGGGTCGCCGAGTGCCCGGGTCAGCCGCTCGCGTTCGGCGAGGACCCGCTCGCGGTAGCGCTCGGCGTGGCCGGCGGCCCCCCACCTCTGGTCCGTGGTCACGGGGCGAGCACCTCCAGTACGGCGTCCGTGGTCCGGGCCACGCTGGGCTGCTCCGCGATGATCGTGACGGGCACGTCCCGTACCTCTTCCAGCATCAGTTTGCGAAGGCTCTTCTGGTAGTCCTCGAAGCCCAGCCATTCGGGCCGCTCCCCGAAGTGCTCCAGCGGGTTGAGCCGGGCGCCCGCGGCGGAACGCCGCCACGCGGTCGCGGGGGACACGTCGAGGTAGAGCACCGCGCGGGGGCGCGGGAACGAGCGCCACCAGGTGTACATGGGGTTCTGCCGGGCTCCGGCCAGCCGGCACTTGGCGAGGATCTTGTAGTAGTAGGAGTCCATGAGCAGCGGAGCGTTCCCGTCCTGGCGCTCCACCTGGTCCTTGAGGTGGACGACGGCGGTCTGCAGGAGGCTGGCCAGGAAATCCGCCGAGTAGGACGTTCCGAGGTTCGGCAGGACGTCCTCGACCACATGGCGGCGCAGGGCGCCGAGGAGTGCGTGGCTCGGCTCCAGGAAGGCGTCGTCGGTGGAGAGCGTCCGCCACCCGGGCAGCCGGGCCGCGACCTCCGCCATGACCGAGGACTTGCCCGCGCCGTCCGGGCCCAGCAGCACGTAGAAGGGCCGGTCAGTCATGCGTGACCTCCACGACCGCGCACGTCCAGACGAATCCGGCGCCCACGCCCACCAGCAGGACGCGGTCGCCGGCCCGGACCCGCCCGGTCTCGATCAGGTGGTCCAGACCGGCGAACTGGTCGCCGGGGCCGAGATGGCCGATGCCGAGTCCGTAGTCGAGGAGGGTGACCTCCTCGGGGATGCCGAGCGGGTCGATGCACTGCTTGTGGGCCAGGTCGGCCCCGAAGAACGGCACCACGACGGCCGCCATCCCGGTGATGTCGCTGCCGCTGTCCTCCAGACAGCGCTTGACCGCCGTCAGCATCCCGGCCTCGTTGCGGGCGATGGTCTCGGTGACCGGCAGATCCTTCAGGAAGACCTGCTTGCGCGCCCTCAGGTCGAGGGGCGCCCCCGGATCGGCGGGCGGTTCGTGGAGGTCGTCGCCCCGGTGCAGGCCTTCCAGCGAGGGCTCCGAGTAGGTCGCGGTCGACACCAGCCGCAGCCGCCCCGGGTCCCGCGAGAGCACCATGGCCGTGCCGCCGTCGCCGAAGACCAGACCCCGGTCCGCCGACCACCGGGGAAAGCGCGGCTCGGCGAACCGGTCGGCCGTGGTCAGCAGAGCCGCTGGCACCGTGGGGACGGCGCTCAGGTGGATCGCCGCCAGTTCCAGCGCGGCCATGCCGCCGTTGGACATCTGACGTAGCTCGAACGCCATGACCTCGCCGTGCCCCAGTACCTTCCGCTGGACGTACGAGGCGGTGTTCCAGAAGCTGACGCCCTGGTGGAAGCAGCCGGCGTGGACGAGCAGCCCGATCTCTCCCGGATCACGGCCCGCTCGGCTCAGCGCCAGACGGCCCGCGTCCGCCGCCAGGTCGGGGGCGGGACGGTCACTCACCCGGGCCGCCCGCTGCCGGGCGCGCGCGGCCTCCTCCGTGCTGTAACGCCCCTCGGCGATGGCGGTGCCCGTGTCCACCGGTTCGCCGAGTTTGGCTGACACGGCGTCGATGTATATCCCTGACCAGCGCAAGGCCGTTCCTCCCCGCTCCGTGGGTTGCTGGTGTCCTGTCTGGTGCGGTGGGCGCTCAGGCCCGGCCGAGCACGCGCAGGGTGCCGGCGTCCGGGCCCGTCCAGTCGGGCACCTCGTCCACCTGGACCACTGCCGTGGTCCAGCTGAATCCGATGCCGACCCCGACGACGAGCACCTGGTCGCCCGGCTGCAGCTGCCCCGACTCCAGGAGATGGGTGAGGCCCGCGAACTGGTCGCCGCCACCGATGTGGCAGGTGCGGCGCCCCCAGTCCCACACGGTCCGCTCGACATCGATCTTGTACGGGGTCAGGAACTCCCACTCCAGCAGTTCCCGGCCGACGTTGGGGACCACGACCCGGGCGATCCCGTCCATCGACGTGTCGGCCTCGGCGAGGGTGTGCTCGGTGTTGGCCAGCAGCCCGGTCACCAGCCGCTCCACCACGAAGTCGTGGCCGACCCTCTTCATGTAGCGGCGCTTGCGGCCGCGGAGGTCGAGGGGCTTGCCGGTGGCGTGCGGCACCGGCGTGAAGCCGCCGTCGACGTCACGGTAGGCGTCCTCGAGCTCCGGGTCCGAGGTGGAGTGGGTGGCCAGCAGCCGGGCGAATCCGCTGCCGCGGGAGAGCACCAGCGCCGTCGCTCCGTCCGCGAAGACCTGGCCGCTGTCGCTGTACCAGCGGTCGAAGCCGGGCAGGGCGTAGCGATCGCCGGTGCTGACCAGGGCCGCGGAGGCGTCGGTGCGGCCGTTCAGCCAGGACGCGGCCAGCTCCAGGGCGGCCATGCCGCCGTTGGAGGCGTGGTCGACGTGAATGGCGGGTGCGGTGCCCCCGACGGTGTGGCGTTGCACGTAGGAGGCGGGGGTCCAGAAGTCCTCGCCCTGGTGGTACATGCTCGCGTGCAGGACCAGGGCGATGTCCTCGGCCGCCCGTCCGCTGCGCTCCATGGCCTGCCGGCCGGCGGCCACGGCCATGTCGACCGCGCTCAGATCGTCCGACTCGAGCGCGGAGATGAGCTGGTTCTCCTCGAACTCGTCGGCCGGGTAGCGCCCTGCCTCCATCGCCTCGCGCGCGCCGACGGGCGGAGGGAGGTGCGTGCCGAGTCCGGCGATGTGGATGTCGTCCCAGCGCATGGCTGTCCTTCCGTGGTGGGGTGTCGGTCGACAGGGCTGCTCAGCGGTGGTCCCAGGACGGGCTGGGGCCGAAGCGGCGCGCACTGGTGTGCTGTTCGTACGGCATGCCGTCGGGCATGTTGAGGACCTCCATCTGCAGGCCCCACGGCGCACGGAAGTAGACCCAGCGGTCGCCGTGGATGGGGCCGCCGTCCTCGATCAGCTGGGGCTCGCCGAGCACCTCGACACCGGGCACGGTGCGCAGATGGGCGACGGCCTTGTCCACGTCGTCCACGTAGAAGGCCAGATGGTGGCCGCCTATGTCGCTGTTGCGCGGGAGCTCGGTGCGCTGGTCGGCGACGGTGTACTGGAACAGTTCCACGTTGGTGACCGGGCCCAGGCGGACCATGGCCGCGTCGACCGCGATGTCCTGGGTGACGGACAGTTGCCGGTCGCAGTAGTCGGCGTCGGCCTCGATGCCGACACGGTAGAGGAGCTGTGCGCCGAGAACGCCCGTGAAGAAGTCGAGCGCCTCGTCGAGGTCGGGCACGGTGTAGCAGATGTGGTCGACGCCGAGCGCCGTGGGCAGGCCGGGGACGGGCCGCGAGGGGTCCGCGGCGGGCCGGTACAGACGGGCGTCGGTCTCCTTCTCGTACGGCAGCTCCTCGGCCACTTGCTGAAGCTCCATCTGCAGGCCCCACGGCGCACGGAAGTAGATCCAGCGGTTGCCGGCGATCGGGCCGTCGGTGATGGTCTGGATGTCGCCCTGGACGGTGACGTCGGGCTGCTGCCGCAGGAAGGCGACGGCCGCCTCGATGTCGGTCACACCGATGGCCAGGTGGTGGCCGCCTATGTCGCTGTTGCGCGGGTGTTCGGTGCGCTGCTCGGGGGCGCTGTACTCGAAGAGCTCGATGTTGGTGTCGGCGAGCCGCAGCAGGGCGATCTGGGCGCTGGCGCGCGGGTCGACGCCGAGCTGCACCGCCATCCAGTCGCCGTCGTCCTGCACGGGTCCGAGGACGTAGAGCACCTCGGCGCCGAGGACGTCGACGAAGAAGCGGACGGCCTGGCCGAGGTCGGGGACAGTGAACGCGTGGTGGTCGACGTTGCGTGCGCCGGGGATACGGGTGGTCTGCACGGCGGGGGCGGAGGTCGCGGGTTTCACCTGGTGTCTTCCTTACGCTGCGGGTGAGGGATGGCGGACAGGGCTGGGCGCGGCGTCAGAGCTTTCCGGCCCGGGCGGCGTTGGCCTCAGCGGCGACCAGGCTGAGGCCGCCGTCGACGACCAGTGAGGTGCCGGTGGTGTACGCCGCCTCGGCGGAGGCGAGGTGCGCGATCAGGGCCGCCACCTCGTCCGGGCTGCCGGGGCGTCCGGCCGGGATGTCGGGCCGCTCGATACCGCTCGCGGGGTGGCCTGCCGGTACGCCGTTCATGGGGGTGGCCGTCTCGCCCGGGGCGACGGAGTTGACGGTGATCCCGTGGGCCGCCAGCTCCATCGCCATGACCTTGGTGAGCATGCCGAGGCCGCTCTTGGCGGCGCAGTAGGTGCTGCCGCCGCTGATGGGAATGTGCTCGTGGACGCTCGTGACATTGATGATCCGGCCGCCCCGGCCCTGGGAGATCATCGTCCGCGCCGCCTCCTGAGCCAGGGCGAACGGGCTCGTGAGGTTGATGTCGAGGATCCGGTACCAGGACCGCAGATTCTCCTCGACGATGGGTGAGCGCCGGTTGACGCCGGCGTTGTTCACCAGGACGTCCACACCGCCCGCGGCGGCCACCGCGGAGCGCAACTGGTCGACGGCCACGGCCGGTTGGGTGAGGTCGAACGCCACGGGCTGCGCATCGATTCGGTGTTCAGCCGCGAGTGCGCTGGCCAGCGACTTGGCCGCCCCCTCGTTGCCGCCGTAGCCGATGAGGACGTCGTGGCCTGCGGCCGCCAGAGCGCGGGCCGTCGCCGCGCCGATACCGGAGCTGGCACCGGTGATGAGGCTGATGGGCCTGGTCATGAGGTTCCTTGTCAGGGGAAAGGCGGTGTTGGGGAAAAGCGAGTCAGGCGGCGCGCGGGTCGAGGGCCACCTTGGGCGCCGGGCGGCTGCCGTCCTGGAGGAGCCGGAAAGCGTCACCGACCCGGTCGAGCGGCAGAACGTCGGCGATCATGCCGTCCGCAGCGAGCGCGCCGTCCCCGAAAAGCTGCAGGACACGGTCGTACTGGTCGAGTCCGTGCCGGATGCCGTGGACGGTGACACCGCGCAGGACGAGGTCGCCCACGTGCACGTCGTCGACGGCCTCGGTGGTGACGCCGACCGCGGCGACCCGGCCGCCGACGCCGGCGGTGCGCAGGGCCTCGTGAAAAGCGGGGGCCGCGCCCGACGCCTCGACGACGACGTCGTAGTGACCGGCCGGAGCCTCGCCGGGGTGGAAGGCCTGGCGCGCGCCCATGCGTCGGGCCGCGGCGAGGCCGTTGTCTTCGACCCCGACCACGTCGACTGTGCCGGCCAGGCGGCCCGTAAGCTGCACGGCCAGCAGGCCGATGGTGCCGGTGCCGATGACCAGCGCCCGATCGCCCGGCGCGCAGCGCACCTGTACGAGGCCCTCCAGCACGGTGACGGCGGGCTCCACCAGCATGGCGGCATCGTCCAGCACGTCGTCGGGTACGACGCTCAGCGCACGGGCGGGCATCCGCAGGTACTGGGCGGCGGCTCCCTGCTGTCCGTACAGGCCGACTTCGCGCAGCCGGCCGCACTCGTTGCGCCGCCCTCGATCGCAGGCCCGGCAGTCGCCGCAGCTGATCATGGTGTGGCCGACCACCCGGTCCCCGACGGAGATCCGTCCTCCCGTGCCCGTCGGCCCGCTGGATGCCAACGCGACCACCTGGCCGACCCATTCGTGGCCGAAAACGTGGGGATAGGGCGCCCGGCCGTCGCGTACGTAACTGGCGGTGCCGTGCAGCAGTTCCAGATCGGTACCGCACAACCCGACGCGCAGCGGGGACACGAGGACCTCACCGGGAGCCGGCTCGGGTATCGGCAAGTCGATGACCTTGGCCACGTTCGGGGAGACGACGGCGGCGGCACGCATCGCCCCCGCGGGCCATCCGCCCGCGATGGGTACGCGGGTCATGCGACACGCTCCGCGGACGCCTGGGCCGGAACACCGATGGCGCGCTCGTGCACGGGCAGTTCCGGTACGCGCGGCGGCATGGCCGCCCGGGACGCGCTCGACAGGACCCGGAGTACGAGGAGTTCTGCGCCCTCTGGCCCGGCTTCGAGGACGGCACCGGACGTCGTCGGCACCAGCACCAGGTCACCCGCCCTCAGCTGACGGGATCCGTCGCGCACGCGCAGGGTGGCGGAGCCGCTCGCGACATGGACCGCTTGCTCCACTCCCGGGTCGTCGTGCCTGCTGAGCAGGCCCGGCGAAAGGACGACATGGTCGAAGCTCTCGCACTCGCTGTGCAGCATGCCGCGCCGGGCCAGACAGCGCCACGTCGACGTGGGAGCGCCGGTGGGCCGCAAGGCGCGGGTGGGGGTGCCTGGGGACGTGACGATCACCGTCCCTCCCGCACGCCGGATGTCACGAGCGCGAGCTCCGCGTGGAAGAGCCGCAGGCCGTCCTGGTCCGCAGTCAGTCGGACGGAGGTGCCCTTGGGCAGGGTGACCGACACTCCGCCGTGCAGGGCCGCCTCGCTGTCGGCGGTGGCGGCGCTGCCCGAGCCGGACAGGACGAACACGGTGTGTTCGCTGCCGGTCGAACTCAGGTCTAGGTGCTCACCCGGGGCCAGCGACACGGTCTCGATCAGCCGCAGCGGGCCGGTGAGAAGTTCGGTGGGGTCGATGTGCTGCTGGTCGAGCAGGTGGTGGACCTGAGCGTTCATGTCGTCCTCCGTCTTCCGGCGCGCGGTGCCCGGTGGTTTCGTGGCGCGGCCGCGCAAGGCGTCGCTGGTGTGGGGGGAGCGGACCTCGGTGACGAGCCAGTCAAGGCGGACGCCGCCGGTGTTCCTCAGGCCGTGGACGGTGCCGAGGCCGGTGAGGATGAGGGAGCCGGGGGCCACGGCGTGCGGGACGCCGTCCAGGTACATCTCGCCCTCGCCGGAGAGGATGAAGTACAGCTCCTCGGTGCGAGTGTGCCGGTGTTCGCCGCTGACGCCCCCGGGTGGGATGCTGGCCCACTCCACGGCCTCCCACTCGCCGGCCAGGTCGTGCCGGCCGGCCAGGCACTTCCAGTGCGAGAGGCCCTTCGCTCCGTGGACACCGTGCACGTCCGCCGGGGTGGTGACGTCGGCCAGCAGGACGGTCCCGGTAGGCGACGCTGCACCGGAGGCCGTCGCGGGCGGTTCAGCGGTGGCGGCCTCGGTCATCGGCTGGCCTCTTCGGTCTGGAGGGAGCGCAGACCGGCAACGGCGTCGGCCAGTTCCTCGGCGGTGACGTCGTTGACGAACGTCGCCTTGCCGATGCCGACGGGGAGCGGCAGCCGTTGCTGTCCGTCCCGGTGGCGGACGGTGTCCTGGAGGGCGTCCGCGAGGATCTCCCCCGTCAGCAGGTCGTTCCAGCTGGGCAGTTCGAGGGCGCGCATCGTGGCGAGTACGCGGTCGCGGTCCGTCTCGCTGACCAGGCCGCGCTGCTGGGCCAGCACGGTGGTGAGGGCCATGTCGACGCAGACCGCCTCGCCGTGCAGCAGTGAGGGCAGCGCGCGCATCTCGACGGTGGGGCTGAAGGTGTGCCCGTAGTCGACGACGCGCTCCAGCTCGGCCTCCCACAGGTTGGGCTGGAGTTCCTCGAGCATGCCGTGGATGGCTCGGCGCAGCGTCTCGGCACCGGCGAGCTCGCCGGTGGAGGAGAGCCCTTGGAGCTTCTCCTGCAGCAGGAGGGTGCCGTGGCGTTCGAGCAGCTGGAAGAGGCCCTCGTCCTTGATCAGGGCGATCTTGAGGATCTCCGCGAGCCCGTTGCTGATGTGCCGTCGGTCCAGGGTGTTGAGGAAGCAGCGGTCCAGGAGGGTCAGGTCCGCCGGGAAGTAGGTGCCCAGCCGGTTCTTGTGGCCGTTGAAGTTCACGCCGGTCTTGGCGCCGACACCGGCGTCCACCAGGCCGATGAGGGTGGTGGGGACGCGCACGAAGGGGGTACCTCGCCGGTACAGGCTGCTCACCAGGCCGACGATGTCCATCAACACGCCGCCGCCGATGACAATCACGGGCTCGTGGCGGCGCGCGATACCGAAGTCGTCGATCTCACGAACGATGCGGGCCGCTGTGTCGAAGCCCTTGACCGACTCGTCGGCCGGGACGACACACAGCCGGTGGTCCACTCCGTGGTGCTCGAAGTAAGCGCGTATGCGGTCGCCGTGCAGCAGGTCCACATTGGCGTCGACGACCACGAAACGGCGCGTCGCGGTCCCGAGGACGGCGCCGTGCGCGCCGGCATCCAGCAGGTCGCTGCGGGAGGGGTTGAGCACGTCCTCGGTGATGCGGATCTCGTAACTGACCGGCTTGGCCGTGCGGACGACCCAGGAGTCGACCTGCTGACTGAACGTGAAGAGCCCGGACGGTTCCGGTATGGCGCCGGCGTTGGTCTGCAACCCGTTGGTGTGAGGCCGCAGAAGGTCTGAATGGGACATGGGAGTTCACCTCGTAGGTGGAGGGGGACCGCGATGTGGAAGGTCGGCGGGGAACACCCCGGGCGACACCTTGTCGGTGAGGCAGCCGGATCGGCCCACCAGTCGAACTCTCATCCTGATTCCATGATTAGTCAAGTACTTTCAAATGCTTGTTGCGTGCATTACGGTGGGCGCAGTCCGCAGGGCGCATGAGCCCGGCTCTCCTCCCGGCCCCAACTCACCTTGTTCGCCTAGCTACTTCGAAGGACCACCATGACCTTCCCGCTCTTCGCACTGATGCTGTGCGTGTTCGGCGTCGGGACGTCCGAATACGTCATCGCCGGCATCCTGCCGGGGCTCTCCCAGGACCTCGGTGTCGACATCCCCACGGCCGGACTCCTGGTCACCGCCTACGCGTTGGGGGTCGTGATCGGTGGGCCCATCGTGACCATCGCGACTGCCCGCATCCAGCGGAAGACGCTGATGCTGCTGCTCATGGCCGTCTTCATCCTGGGCAATGTGCTTGCCGCAGTGGCGCCTAATTACTGGGTCATCGTCGTCGCCCGAGTCGTGGCAGCCCTGGTGCACAGCACGTTCGTCGCGGTGGGCATCATGCTGGCCGTCAACATGGTCCCCGAGGGCCAGTCGGGGACGGCGGTCGCCAAGGTGTCGCTGGGCCTGAATCTGGCCACGGTCCTGGGTGTTCCCCTCGGTACGTTCATCGGCGAGGACTACGGCTGGCGGGCCACGTTCTGGGCGGTCGCCGGAATCACTACCCTGGCCACGCTGCTCGTCGCTGCGGTGGTGCCCCCCGCCGCAGCGACCGGCGACGGAGCCGCCTCCGAACTCAAGGTGCTCGGCAACCGGCGCGTCCAGGCGGCCATCGCCATCACGGTCCTCGGCAACGCCGGCTTCGGCACCGTCTTCACCTACATCGCACCGCTGCTGACCGATGTGACGGACTTCTCGACGACCGCCGTGGCAGCCCTGCTCATCGTGTTCGGCGTGGGCTCGGTCTTCGGCACCATGCTCGGCGGCAAGCTGGCCGACCGTTCGCTCATGCCCGCCCTGTGCGGTCTGCTCGCCGGCCTGGCCATCGTGCAACTGCTGTTCGGCGCGGCCGCTTCGGTGCAGGTCGTCGCCGCCGTACTGGTCTTCGTCTTCGGTGCGGCCTCCTTCTCGATCATCCCTGGTCTGCAGGCACGCATCCTCAGCTCCGCGGCGGGCGCTCCGACGCTGGCTCTCGCGGTGAACATCTCCGCATTCCAGCTCGCCAATGCGGGCGGCTCCTGGCTCGGCGGCCGGGTCGTCGACATGGCCGGGGTGCGGTGGACGACCGTCGCGGGTGCCGCGGTCACGGTCCTGGGTCTCGGGCTCGGCGTCCTGGAACTACTGCGCGACCGGCGCGCGCGAGCCACGCAGGACACCACCGAGCCGTCGGCGCGCACCGCCACCGTCAACTGAGCAGCGTGGAACCCGTCGTCGTCCGCCCCCACCCGAAGGCGAGGCCATGAGCATCGACAGCGCCGAGCGCGGCACCCGTCCCCGACTGACGTCGATCACCGGGGTCCGGTTCTTCGCGGCGTTCATGGTGTTCCTGTTCCACATCGCCATCAGCAGTCCCTTCGCCGACCGCGGTGTGTCAGATGGTCTGTTCACCGTCTTCAGCAAGGCCGGCTGGGCAGGAGTCTCCTTCTTCTTCATCCTCAGCGGATTCATCCTGACCTGGTCGGCCCGCCCGCAGGACTCCGTCCGCTCCTTCTGGCGCCGACGGGTCACCAAGGTGGTCCCCAACCATCTGGTCACCTACGCCGTGACGATGGTGCTGTACGCCGGAGCCACCGTCACAGGTACGACCGCGGTGCTCAACCTGCTCCTGCTCCAGCCCTGGGTACCCGATGAAGCGGTGTACTTCAGTGTCAACCACCCGAGCTGGTCGCTGGGTTGTGAGCTGATCTTCTATCTGCTGTTTCCCCTGCTGCACCGGTGGCTCGCACGCATCGCGGCGCACCGATTGTGGTGGTGCGCCGCGACGCTGATGGGGGTGATCATCACGCTGCCGGCCGTGCTGTCCGCGGTCGTGCCGAGCGAGCCGAGCATCATGGCGCCGGACAAGGCCGCGCCCGCCCTCGCCTTCTGGCTGGTCTACATCTTCCCGCTGACCCGCGTACTCGACTTCGTCCTCGGCATCGTCATGGCCAGGATCGTGCTGGAACGGCGCTGGATCGGCGTTGGACCGCTCCTTCCGGCCGTGCTCTTCGTGGCCTGCTACATCGGATCGCTGTACCTGCCGGCTCTGTATGCCCTGACTGCGGCCACCGTCGTCCCGCTGGCCCTGCTTATACCAGCCGTCGCGACCGTGGACATCAGGGCCCGGAAGACGTGGCTGGGTTGCCGGACCCTGCAGTGGCTGGGCGAGGTGTCCTTTGCCTTCTACCTCGTCCATTGGCCGGTACTGACGTACGGACGTCACCTCCTGGGCGAGCAGCGGCAGTACAGCCTGCCCGTCGGTATCGGTCTCATCGTGCTGTGCGGAGCACTCAGCATGCTGCTCGCCTGGCTGCTGTACATGGGGGTGGAACGCCCGGCAATGCGCTACTGGGCGTCATCGAGCCGCCGTACGCGGCCCCCCGACCTCGCGCCGCGGCTCCCGAGCCCGGCCGCATCCGCTCCCGTGCCGCCCACGGCCACGGGCCCGACTCCTGAAAGGTGACGCCGTGCGCTTCGGCATCAATCTCCCCAACTTCGGTGCGGGCATCGGACCCGACACCCTGCGGGGATGGGCCACGACAGCCGAGCGGCTCGGCTATCACCTACTGACGGTGTCCGACCACATCGCGCTGACACCAGATGCCGACCGCCGCTCGCCTGCCCCCTTCTACGACTCCTTCACGACCTTGGCATGGTTGGCCGGCCAGACGAGCACCATCGAGCTCGGTACCAGCGTGGCCATCGCCCCGCAGCGCCACCCGCTGCACCTCGCCCGTATCACCGCCTCCCTCGACCGGCTCTCCGGTGGGCGCCTGGTGCTCGGCGTAGGAGTCGGCTGGGCCCGGCAGGCCTTCCAGGCGCTCGGTGTCCCCTACCACCGGCGGGGCGCACTGACCGACGAGTACCTGGCCGCGCTGCGGGTGCTGTGGACCGAGGAGATCGCCAGCTTCCACGGCGACACGGTCCACTTCGACCACGTCCACACCGATCCGCGCCCGGCGCGCTCCCCCCACCCACCGATCTGGGTGGGCGGCAACAGTCGCGCCGCCGTCCGCCGGGCCGCGCTGTACGGTGACGCCTGGCATCCCCTGTGGCCCCAGGGGCCCGAACTGGCGCCGGCGCTGAAAGTCCTGGCCGAGGACGCCGCCGCGGCCGGTCGCGCCACTCCGGCGTTCTGCCCGACCATCCCCTTGGCGCTGACAGCACGTCCTCTGCCGGACAGAAGCCGACGCCTCGGGCAGGGCAGCATCGAGCAGCTGCATGCCGACCTGGTCACCCTCGAGAAGCTGGGCGCCCAGTACGTCGGCCTCAACCCCGATGTCGGCGATCAGCGCCTGCGCCGCCCGGCCGAGGCCGACTGGGGGATCTTCGAACAGCTCGCGCACAGTGTGATCAACACCTCGAGCGAGAGCCTTCGCTGACTCCCGCTGCCTCTCCGTACGGACCGGCAGTGCGCACCTTGTCCAGGGCGCCAGGCAACTCCATGGCGGAAATCGGGCGTTGCTCTCCTCCAGGGAAGGCTTGAGCTGGAGGTCAGCCACCGCATCAAGGAGGCCGGCCTGAACTTCAACGCGGACGCGGTCCCGCACCAGCCGGGTGCGGCCGTCGCGGGCGGCGGCCTTGCGGTGCCGGTTGGTTGCCGTGTGCACGAGGCCGGCCAGGTCGACGGGGATGCGGTGGATCGGTTCGCCGCTGCCCAGTTGCTCCAGGTCGAGCAGGGCGTTGGACAGCTCGATCAGGCGGCGCACCTCGGTGTCGACCGCGCGCAGCGTGTCGGTGAGCTCCTCTGCGGTGCGGGGACGATGCAGGGCGAGGCCGAGTTCCGCACGCAGCAGGGTGAGCGGGGTGCGCAGTTCGTGGCTGGCGTCGGCGATGAACCGGTGCTCGCGTGCGGTGGACGCTTCGAGGTGGTCAGAAGGTCTACTTCCGGCTCCGCAACAGCATCGAGGGCTACAACGGCTACGCCATGAAGCCTCCGGCCGAGGGCATCGAAGCAGCCGGCTCCCGCCGCATCCGCGGCAACGCCGCCCAGACGATCCTGCTCGCCTTCCGACTGGCCCACGCCAACCGCCGCAAGATCAGGAAATGGCTCGGCACCCTGGCTCTCGGCGGCGAACGCCCACGGCGCCGGACCCACCACCGCCGCCGGACCAGAGAACCGAAGACCTGGACACCGACGGGCCACCTGACACCGGCGGCATAGCCCGAGCCCAGCCGACCCGGCCCCAGCACCGCAGCACAACACAGACAGGCCCCGACGTGAGATAGCTCACGCGTCGGGGCCCCGCCGTCTGCCTTGACCAAGTTGTGCGATGTCTCACAACCACCAACACAACGAGAAACGGGCCCCGCCGTGACTTCCGTCACCGGCAGAGACCCGTTTCGTCGGTTTCTCTGGTGCGCGAGGGGGGAGTTGAACCCCCACGCCCTTGCGGGCACTGGAACCTGAATCCAGCGCGTCTGCCTATTCCGCCACCCGCGCATTGGGTGTGTCTTCCGGCTTCGGCCCTTTCGGTGCCGGCGCCTTCCGACATCCAGAACATTAGCACGCTGGAGAGGGCGGGTTCACATCCCTTCCCCGGGGGCCCGGCCCGCCCTCGCGGACACCGCTCCGACCAGCGAGAAGAGCCCCGTACCCCTCCGCGCCCGCCCTCGGCCTCCACCCCTCCGGCACCCGGCACCCGGCACCCGCCGCAGCCACGACGCCCCGCCCCGCACCCCGGCCACCGTGCCCCGCCACGCCACGCCCAGAACGTCTCGACCAGAATCGGTTCACGTATCAACCTCGTACCGGTCCCGCCCATCTCTCCAGGAGGGGGCGGGCTCCACGGTCAGGTGCGGGACACTGGTCTGCGGCCGCCTCTACGATCCATGCCAGGAGTACGAGCAGGGAGTCCGAGCAGGAGGAGTTCGAAGGGGTCGTCCGGCGGGAACTCCGCAGGCGTCGACACCCGTCGACAGCGCCGACAGGGGGAACCAGCCGATTTTCCGGCGCGTGGATACGATCAGTAAGCAGTACCAGGTAAGCAGTACCCAGGACGGCAACGACGGAGGAGGTGCCCCATGGGAGTCCTGAAGAAGTTCGAGCAGCGTCTCGAAGGTCTGGTCAACGGCACCTTCGCCAAGGTCTTCAAGTCCGAGGTCCAGCCCGTGGAGATCGCCGGCGCGCTACAGCGCGAGTGCGACAACAACGCGACGATCTGGAACCGCGACCGGACCGTGGTCCCCAACGACTTCATCGTGGAGCTGAGCGCGCCGGACTACGAGCGCCTCAGCCCCTACTCCGGCCAGCTCGGCGACGAGCTCGCCGGCATGGTGCGCGACTACGCCAAGCAGCAGCGCTACACCTTCATGGGCCCGATCAAGGTCCATCTGGAGAAGGCCGACGACCTCGACACCGGCCTGTACCGGGTGCGCAGCCGCACACTGGCCTCCTCCACCAGCCAGCAGACTCCCGGCCCCGCCCCCTCCGGGCAGCAGGGCCCCGGCGGCTACGGCTATCCGCCGGCCGCCACGCCCGCGGGGGCGCCGCCCATGCCGTCCGCGCCGCCGCCCGGCGCACGCTCCGGCGGCTACGGCTACCCGCAGCCCGCAGGCCAGCGCCCCGGTGCCGCCCCGGCGGCCGGCGGGCGCACCCGCTACTGGATCGAGATCAACGGCACACGCCACCAGATCTCCCGTCCGACCCTGGTGCTGGGCCGCAGCACCGACGCGGACGTGCGGATCGACGACCCCGGCGTCTCCCGCCGGCACTGCGAGATCCGGACCGGAACGCCCTCGACGATCCAGGATCTCGGGTCCACCAACGGCATCGTGGTGGACGGGCAGCACACCACCCGCGCTACGCTCCGCGACGGCTCGCGGATCGTCGTGGGCAGCACCACCATCATTTACCGGCAAGCCGAAGGGTGAAGCGGGGGCAATGTCAGAGCTGACCCTCACGGTCATGCGGCTGGGTTTCCTGGCCGTACTGTGGCTGTTCGTGATCGTGGCCGTGCAGGTCATCCGCAGCGACCTGTTCGGTACGCGCGTCACACAGCGCGGCTCGCGCCGGGACGGCGGACGGCCGCAGCAGGCCGCCCGGCCGGCGGGGCCGCCGCCGCAGCGGCAGCAGCCGGGCGGCAGCCGCCAGCGCCGCGGTGCCCCCACCAAGCTGGTCGTCTCCGAAGGTTCCCTGACCGGCACGACGGTCGCACTCCAGGGCCAGACCATCACGCTCGGCCGCGCCCACGACAGCACCATCGTGCTGGACGACGACTACGCCTCCAGCCGGCACGCCCGGATCTACCCCGACCGGGACGGCCAGTGGATCGTCGAGGACCTCGGGTCCACCAACGGCACGTACCTCGACCGGACCCGGCTGACGACTCCCACACCGATTCCGCTGGGTGCGCCGATCCGCATCGGCAAGACCGTCATCGAGCTGCGGAAGTAGTACGACAATGAGCGAGCGGAGCGAGCACGCAGCGGCGGACCACACGATGGGCCCCGGCGCGCTCCCGACCGGAGGGTGGGCACCGTGCGGATGTACCCGGAGCCGACGGGCGAGGTGCGCATGAGTCTGTCACTGCGCTTCGCCGCCGGATCGCACAAAGGCATGATCCGCGAGGGCAACGAGGACTCCGGTTACGCCGGGCCGCGCCTGCTCGCGATCGCCGACGGGATGGGCGGCCAGGCCGCCGGCGAGGTCGCCTCCTCGGAGGTGATCTCCACGATCGTCGCGCTCGACGACGACGTCCCCGGCTCCGACATCCTCACCTCGCTCGGCACGGCCGTGCAGCGCGCCAACGACCAGCTGCGGGCGATGGTGGAGGAGGACCCCCAGCTGGAGGGCATGGGGACCACGCTCACCGCCCTGCTGTGGACCGGTCAGCGCCTCGGCCTCGTCCACGTCGGCGACTCCCGTGCGTATCTGCTGCGGGACGGCGTCCTGACGCAGATCACCCAGGACCACACCTGGGTGCAGCGGCTCGTCGACGAGGGCCGCATCACCGAGGAAGAGGCCACGACCCATCCGCAGCGCTCGCTGCTGATGCGCGCGCTGGGCAGCGGCGACCACGTCGAACCCGATCTGTCGATCCGCGAGGTGCGGGCCGGCGACCGGTATCTGATCTGCTCCGACGGGCTGTCCGGAGTGGTCTCCCACCAGACGATGGAGGAGACCCTCGCCAGCTACCAGGGCCCGCAGGAGACCGTGCAGGAGCTGATCCAGCTCGCCCTGCGCGGCGGCGGCCCCGACAACATCACGGTCATCGTGGCCGACGTCCTCGACCTGGACACCGGGGACACCCTCGCCGGGCAGCTGTCCGACACCCCGGTCGTGGTGGGCGCGGTCGCCGAGAACCAGCACCACCTGCACGACAACGGCATCATGCAGACGCCCGCGGGCCGCGCCGCAGGTCTCGGCCGGCAGGTGCCCGGACAGGGCGGCGGCGAGTTCGGACCCCCCGGCAGCGGCGACACCACCGGCTACATCCCGGCGGGCAGCTTCGGCGACTACACCGATGAGGACTTCGTCAAGCCGCGCAAGGGCCGCAAGTGGCTGAAGAGATCCTTCTACACGGCTCTCGTGCTCGGCGTCATCGGCGGCGGGTGCTACGGCGCCTACCACTGGACGCAAGGGCAGTACTACGTCGGCGCCAACGGCGAGCACGTCGCGCTCTACCGCGGCATCAGCCAGGACCTCGCCTGGGTGTCGCTGTCGAAGGTGGAGAAGGACCATCCCGAGATCGAACTGAAGTACCTGCCGCCGTACCAGCAGAAGCAGGTCAGGGCGACCATCGCCGAGGGCGGTCTCAAGGCGGCCCAGTCGAAGATCTCCGAGCTGTCGGTGCAGGCGTCCGCGTGCCGCAAGGAGAGCGAGCGCCTGAACACGCCGCAGAGCCAGACGACCCGGACCAGCGCCAAGACCGGCACGGGCCGGGCCGGGGACACCACGGGAACCACCAGGGTCTCCCTGACGTCCAAGGCCTCGCCGACCCCGACGTCCTCGGCGTCGCCGCCGGCGACCAAGACCCCAACCGCACCCACTCCCACACCCGGCCCCAGCCTCTCGGAGGAGGAGCAGAAGGTCGTCTCGCTGTGCGGTAAGCAGTAAGCAAGCCGTGAGGGGCCCTGTCACACCATGAGCAGCAGTACGAACACGACGACGCATCACACGTCCACGATCGGCGCGATCGGCGCGCCGAGCCGCCGTAACACGGAACTGGCGCTGCTGGTGTTCGCCGTCGTCATTCCGGTGTTCGCCTACGCCAACGTGGGCCTCGCCATCAACAACAAGGTGCCGCCCGGCCTGCTGAGCTACGGCGTCGGCCTCGGTCTGCTGGCCGGGGTGGGCCATCTCGTCGTACGGAAGTTCGCCCCGTACGCGGATCCGTTGCTGCTGCCGCTCGCGACGCTGCTGAACGGGCTCGGCCTGGTCGTCATCTGGCGGCTGGACCAGTCGAAGCTGCTGCAGTCCATCAAGCAGGCCGGCACCGCGGCGCCCCGCCAGCTGATGTACACCGCGATGGGCATCGCCCTCTTCGTCGTCGTGCTGATCTTCCTGAAGGACCACCGGGTCCTTCAGCGGTACACGTACATCTCCATGGTGGGCGCGATCGTCCTGCTGCTCCTGCCCCTCATCCCGGGTCTCGGGGCGAACATCTACGGCGCGAAGATCTGGATCCACGTCGGCAGCTTCAGCATCCAGCCCGGTGAGTTCGCCAAGATCGTGCTGGCGGTCTTCTTCGCCGGCTACCTGATGGTGAAGCGTGACGCGCTCGCCCTGGCCAGCCGCCGCTTCATGGGCCTGTACCTGCCGCGCGGCCGCGACCTCGGCCCGATCCTCGTCGTATGGGCGATCTCGATCCTCATCCTCGTCTTCGAGACCGACCTCGGTACCTCGCTGCTGTTCTTCGGAATGTTCGTCATCATGCTGTACGTCGCCACCGAGCGGACCAGCTGGATCGTCTTCGGTCTGCTGATGTCCGCGGCGGGCGCCGTCGGCGTGGCCTCCTTCGAACCACATGTGCAGCAGCGCGTCCAGGCCTGGCTCGACCCGATGAAGGAGTACGCGCTCTCCCGGCAGAATGTTGTCGGCCACTCCGAGCAGGCCATGCAGGCACTGTGGGCGTTCGGCTCCGGCGGCACCCTCGGCACCGGCCTCGGCCAGGGCCACTCCGACCTCATCCGGTTCGCCGCCAACTCCGACTTCATTCTCGCGACCTTCGGCGAGGAGCTGGGCCTCGCCGGCATCATGGCGATCCTGCTGATCTACGGCCTGATCGTGGAGCGCGGCGTGCGCACCGCCCTCGCCGCCCGCGACCCGTTCGGCAAGCTGCTCGCCGTGGGCCTGTCCGGCGCGTTCGCGCTCCAGGTGTTCGTGGTCGCCGGCGGTGTCATGGGCCTCATCCCGCTGACCGGTATGACGATGCCCTTCCTGGCGTACGGCGGTTCCTCCGTCATCGCCAACTGGGCCTTGGTCGGCATCCTGTTGCGTATCAGCGACACCGCGCGCCGTCCGGCCCCGTCCCCCGCTCCCAACCCCGACGCCGAGATGACCCAGGTGGTCCGCCCGTGAACAAGCCCCTGCGCCGGATCGCGATCTTCTGCGGGCTCCTTGTCCTCGCGCTGCTCGTCCGGGACAACTGGCTCCAGTACCTCAAGGCCGACGGCCTGCGCACCGATCCGAACAACCGCCGTGTCCTGATCGCCCGGTACTCCAAGCCCCGCGGTGACATCATCGTCGACGGCAACCCGATCACCGGGTCCAAGAAGACGTCCGCGGACAGCCTCAACGACTTCGCGTACAAGCGCACCTACAAGGACGGCCCGATGTGGGCGCCGGTCACCGGCTACGCATCCCAGGCGTTCGGTGCCACGCAGCTGGAGTCCATCGAGGACGGCATCCTCACCGGCGACGACGACCGGCTGTTCTTCCGCAACACGCTCAACATGCTGACCGGTAAGCAGCAGCAGGGCGGCAACGTCGTCACCACGCTCAGCGGGGCCGCGCAGAAGGCCGCCTACGACGGCCTGAAGAAGGTCGGCGGCAAGGGCGCGGCCGTCGCGCTCGACCCTCAGACCGGTGCGATCCTGGCGCTCGCCTCCTACCCCTCGTACGACCCGTCGTCGTTCGCGGGCAACTCCACGACCACCGACTCCAAGGCGTGGACGCAGCTGCTGAAGAAGAACAACCCGAGCGACCCGATGCTGAACCGGGCGCTGCGCGAGACCTACCCGCCGGGCTCCACGTTCAAGGTGGTCACCGCGGCGGCCGCGCTGGAGAACGGGCTCTACGACAGCGCGGACCGGAACACCGACTCGCCGCTGCCGTACATCCTCCCGAACACCAGGACCGAGCTGAAGAACGAGGGCAACATCCCCTGCAAGAACGCGACCATGCGAGTCGCGCTGCAGTTCTCCTGCAACACGGTCTTCGGCAAGATCGGCGCCGACCTCGGCAAGGAGAAGATGCTGGAGGAGGCGAAGAAGTTCGGCTTCGACTCCCAGCAGTTCACGCCGGTGCGGTCCAACGCCTCCAACTTCCCCAAGAACATGGACAAGCCGCAGACGGCGCTCAGCTCGATCGGCCAGTTCGAGACCGCCGCGACCCCTCTCCAGATGGCGATGGTCGCCTCGGCGGTCGCCAACGACGGCAAGCTGATGAAGCCCTACATGGTGGACAAGCTTCAGACGCCCGGCCTGGACGTGGTCACGCAGACCCAGCCGCAGGAGCTGAGCCGGCCGCTGTCCCAGAAGAACGCCCAGATCCTCCAGTCGATGATGGAGACGGTCGTTAAGGACGGTACGGGCAAGAACGCGCAGATCGGCGGCGTGACGGTGGGCGGCAAGACCGGTACCGCCCAGCACGGTCTGAACAACAGCGAGAAGCCGTACGCGTGGTTCATCTCGTTCGCCAAGCTCGGCGACGGCAGTTCGCCGGTCGCCGTGGCCGTGGTGGTCGAGGACAACAACGCCAACCGTGACGACATCTCCGGTGGCGGCCTTGCCGCCCCGATTGCGAAGAACGTCATGGAGGCCGTCATCAACAGCAAGAAGTGACCCCCGTCACGTCCCCTTCACATCAGTGCACGTTGCGATACCGGTCCTGTATCGGGTGGCGGATGTGGCCAGGTCACACAAAGCGAGCCGGGTACCGTATGCCCGGACAGCACACCGCCGGACCATACGCGGGTGTGGTCGGGACCGACGGAGAGGGCTGGTAGGAAGCTATGGAAGAGCCGCGTCGCCTCGGCGGCCGGTACGAACTGGGCCATGTGCTCGGCCGTGGTGGCATGGCGGAGGTCTACCTCGCGCATGACACACGCCTCGGCCGCACCGTGGCGGTGAAGACGCTGCGCGCCGACCTGGCGCGCGACCCTTCCTTCCAGGCCCGGTTCCGCCGGGAGGCCCAGTCGGCCGCCTCACTCAACCACCCCGCGATCGTCGCGGTGTACGACACGGGCGAGGACTACATCGACGGGGTCTCGATCCCGTACATCGTCATGGAGTACGTCGACGGCTCCACGCTCCGTGAGCTCCTTCACAGCGGCCGCAAGCTGCTGCCCGAGCGGGCCATGGAGATGACCATCGGCATCCTCCAGGGCCTGGAGTACGCCCACCGCAACGGCATCGTCCACCGTGACATCAAGCCCGCGAACGTCATGCTGACGCGCAACGGCCAGGTCAAGGTGATGGACTTCGGTATCGCCCGCGCGATGGGCGACGCCGGTATGACGATGACGCAGACGGCGGCGGTCATCGGAACGGCCCAGTACCTCTCGCCGGAGCAGGCGAAGGGCGAGCAGGTCGACTCCCGGTCGGACCTGTACTCGACGGGTTGCCTGCTGTACGAGCTGCTGACGGTGCGCCCGCCGTTCGTGGGCGACTCCCCCGTCGCGGTCGCCTACCAGCATGTGCGCGAGGAGCCCCAGCCGCCGAGCGTCTTCGACCCCGAGATCACGCCCGAGATGGACGCGATCGTGCTGCGGGCACTGGTCAAGGACCCGGACTACCGCTACCAGAGCGCCGACGAGATGCGCCAGGACATCGAGGCGTGCCTCGACGGCCAGCCGGTCGCGGCGACGGCGGCGCTGGGCTCCGTCGGCTACGGCGGCTACCACGACGACCATGCGACGACGGCCCTGCGCGCCGAGCCCGGCGCCGGCGCCGGCGCCACGACGATGCTGCCGCCGATGAACCCGGACGAAGGCGGCTTCGGCTACGACGACCGTCCGGACCGCCGCCGCCAGAAGAAGACCAACACCTCGACGATCCTGCTGGTCGTCGCGGCTGTACTGGTACTTGTCGGCGCGATCCTCATCGGCAAGTGGATGTTCAGCGGCAGCGGCGCCGGCAACGGGGACGTACCCGTGCCCAACTTCGTCGGCCAGTCCAAGTCCGACGCACGGAAGCTGGCGGACAACTCCGACCTGAAGCTGGCCTTCTCCAGCAAGCCCTGCGACAACCAGGCCAAGGGCAACATCTGCTCCCAGGACCCGGTCTGGAAGACCTCGGTCAAGAAGGGCACCACGGTCAACCTGGTGGTGTCGACGGGCGCCCCGAAGGTGACCGTTCCGGACGTCCGGGGCGTGCAGTTCGACAAGGCGAAGTCCCAGCTCCAGGACAAGGGTTTCAAGGTCGAGCAGAAGACGCAGGAGTCCGACCAGACCCCGGGCGTCGTCACCGACCAGAACCCCGAGGGCGGTGTCGACAAGGAGAAGGGCTCGACGATCACCCTCACGGTCGCCGTCGCCCCGGCTACGACCACCGTGCCGGATGTGACGAACCAGGGCTGTGACGCCGCCAAGCAGCAGATGCAGGCCAGCAGCCTGACGGCCAACTGCGTCGACGTGGACGTCACCGACCCGAACCAGGCGGGCAAGGCCGTCCGGACCGTGCCCCAGGCGGGCAGCACGGTCAAGAAGGGCTCCACGGTCACCATCCAGATCGGTAAGGCGCCCCAGCAGACCCAGGTCCCGAACAACATCCAGGGCCAGAAGCTGAAGGACGTCAAGCAGGCGCTGGCGCAGGCGGGTCTCCAGGTCGGCAACATCGTCGGCCCCCAGGACGACAACGCCACCGTCGTCGGGTCGAACCCGCCCCCCGGCACCCAGGTCCAGCAGGGCTCCGCGGTGGACCTCGTCACCACCGACCAGGGCGGCAACAACGGCAACAACGGCGGCATCTTCGGCGGTGCCTTCGGCGGCAGAGGGAACTGACCCGCCCGTACGACGACTGGGCCCCGGCACGATGCCGGGGCCCGGTCGTACCGCCGGGGAAGGACCGGCGGTACGACCGGGCCTGGCCGTCCGACCGGTCATACGAAGTTCGACCACACCTTCATATGTCCCGGCTCGTTGCACGGATGGGGGCAGGAGATCGTGTCTCCGCTCCAGCCACACGGCAACCGCAGCAAGGGAAGGGACACAAGACGTGATCGACGAAGCGGCTCTGCTGGAATCGAAAGCTCTGCGCAGCAGCGTGCTGGACCGCACGGATGTGCTCGACCGGGTCAGGACACTGTCACTGCTGCCGGACGGTACGCATGTGACGACCGCCATGGTGGCGTCCTATTTCGAGGTCGGCATCAAGGCCATCCGTTCTCTCGTACTTGACCACCGTACGGAGCTGGAGGCCAGCGGCTACCGAGTTCTGACAGGTACAGAACTGAGCTCCTTCAAGGAACTCAGTGGGATTGAGTCACGCACACGCTCCCTGGCGCTCTTTTCCCGCCGCGCCGTCCTCAACGTCGCCATGCTGCTGCGAGACAGCGAAGTCGCACGTCAGGTGCGTGTGTACCTCCTCGACATGGAGTACCTGGCTCGCACACAGCCTGTGGAAAACCCCGCCCACACCAACCGCGTCTCTCTCGACGACCGCATCGACCACATCCTCGGCAAGACCGTCGTCCCCATGTTCAACGTGCTGATCGAGAGTTCCGGCGAGCACCGCCGAGAGCTCGTCACCCTCCGCGAGGACATCGAGAACGTCGAGCGCAGGCTCTGCCGGCATCACCAACGGATCAGCGCGCTGGAGGGTGGGCAGCCGAGGAACAAGGTCGGCGCATCCATCAGTGCGATGACCTGGCAGGCGTTCGAACACCACATCGCCGGGCTGCTGCGGAGCGACGGCTGCACGAAGGTCGTCGTACGGAAGGCCCAGAGCGACCGTGGCATCGATGTCACGGGCGCACGGCCGACGGACGTACGGTGGCCGTCCAGTGCAAGAAGCTGACCGGTCGGCAGTACGTGTCGAGCGCCGACATGCAGAAGTTCGCCGGGGCCGCACGTGCCGTCGATCCGGTGGACGTCGCCATCTTCGCCGCCACCTGCTCCTTCACCCACGAGGCACAGGCGGTCGCGCGTCTGAGCGGGATCGTCCTCGTGGACCGCGGTGAGCTGGAAGCGTGGAGCGCCGGAGTGCGCCTCCAAGTCCTTGGCTAGGCGCAGCGAACAGAAGGGCCCGAAGCCGCAAAGGATGGTTGCGGCTTCGGGCCCGGCTCATCAAGCGTGACTGCAGGTCACGCTAGTCCAGCTCCTTCGGCGGCGTCCTCTTGCCGTCCACTTTCTCCACCCGCACCAGTTCGGCCCACACGATGTAGCGGTACTCCGAGGTGAAGACCGGGGTGCAGGTCGTCAGGGTGATGTAGTGGCCCGGTTTCCTCACGCCCGCCTCCTTGGGGACCGCGGAGAGGACGTTCACGTTGTACTTGGACGTCTCCGGGAGGATCGCGAAGACCTTGTAGACGTACCAGTCGTCCTTGGTCTCGAAGACGACCGGGTCGCCCTTCTTCAGCTTGTCGATGTTGTGGAACTTCGCCCCGTGGCCGTCGCGGTGCGCGGCCAGCGAGAAGTTGCCGGTCCTGCCCGTCGTCGGCAGGGTCGCCTTGACAGGGTCCGTGTAGTAGCCGGCCACGCCGTCGTTGAGGACCTTCGCCGACGTGCCCTTCTCGACCAGCACCTCGCCGTTGTCCATGGCCGGCACATGCAGGAAGCCGATGCCGTCCCCGGTGTCCAGCGCACCCGGACCGCTGTCCTGCCCGGCGGCCCAGTGGTCACGCACCCTGTCGCCCTGCCGGTCCGCCTTGCGGTCGGCGAGGACGTTCGTCCACCACAGCGAGTACACGACGAACAGGCCGAGCACGAGGCCTGCGGTGATGAGGAGTTCCCCGAAGACGCTGACGGCGAACGCGATCCGGCCCGGCCGGGGGCGCCGCGGCGTGGAGGGGGAGCCGGGACCGGGCGCGGGCGCGTCGGTCTGCTCGTCCTGGTCGGTCGTCACGCCCACTGCATCTGCTCCGTCTGCTCCATGTGCCCGTGCGTCCACGTGCCCTACGAAATGAGCGGCCTGCGGAACCCGGCGTGCCCTACGGGATGAGGGCGTCCGGCTTACCCTTGCTGCGGGGCCGTTCCTCGACCATCTTGCCCCAGACGATCATCCGGTACTTGCTCGTGAATTCCGGCGTACAGGTGGTCAGGGTGATGTAGCGGCCCGGTCTGGTGAAGCCCGAGCCCCTCGGTATGGGATCGAGGACGCTGGTGTTCGCCGGCGATGTCACCGGAAGGATGGACGTCATCCGGTAGACGAAGTAGTCGTCCTGTGTCTCCACCACGATGGCGTCGCCCGGCTGGAGACGGTTGATGTACCGGAACGGCTCGCCGTGCGTGTTGCGGTGCCCCGCGAGGCCGAAGTTGCCGGTCTTGGCGTCCGGCATGGCCGTCTTGAGGCTGCCCTCGCCGTAGTGGCCGACCATGCCCTTGTCGAGGACGGCGGTCTTGCTGGTGCCCTCCGCGATCGGCGCGACCACGTCCAGCTTCGGGATGTGCAGAAGGGCGAACCCCTGCCCGGGCGCGAACTCCCCCGGCGCCCGTTTGCCGCTCGCCCAGTCCTGCTGGAGGTGCTGTGCGGCGCTGCCCGCCTCCTGGTGCGCCCGCACGTTCGACCACCACAGCTGGTAGGTCACGAACAGCAGCATCACCACACCGGTGGTGATGAACAGCTCGCCGACCAGCCGGCTCACCAGGACCGCGGCACCCGGCTTCTGGGCCCGTGCGGCCCGCCGGGCCTCCACTCGGGACCGGGGTGCCCCCGAGGCCGTCCCAGGGCCTCTCGCGCCCGTCTGCGGCCCGCTGGGGCCCGCTGGGCCTCCCCCGTGCCGTCCATGCCTCCTGGCCGCCTTGCGTCGCGCGGCACGGCCGCCCTGCGGGGCGGCGGACCCGACGGGACGGTCCACGGCCCGCCGCGCCTCCTCGACGTCGAGGGCACGCAGCGCGACCGTCTCGCTGTCCACCGGCAGGGACGGGTCGTAGGACGGGGCGGCCACGGCGTCCTCGTAGGCGGGGAGCACCGCCGTCCGGTCCTGCGCCTGCTGCGGTATGTGCTGTCCGTAAGGCTGGTCGCCCTGCCCGCCTGCCCCCTGCCACGCCTGCCCCTGCCACGCGCCGCCGTCCCCGTACGGCTGCTGCCCGTACGGGGATCCGTGGTCCGCGGCGCCCCCGTAGGCGGCGCCGCTCTCGCGCTCGGGGCGCAGCGCGGTCACGCCGTGGCCCTGCCCACCACCGGGGCCAGCCCCGCGGACCTCGCCACGGCCCCCTGGTCACCACACTCCGCCAGCCAGTTGGCCAGCATCCGGTGGCCGTGCTCGGTGAGCACCGACTCGGGGTGGAACTGCACCCCTTCGACGGGAAGGTCCCGGTGCCTGAGACCCATGATGATCCCGTCGTGAGTGCGCGCCGTGACCTCCAGCTCGGCCGGCACCGTCTCCGGCTCGGCGGCCAGGGAGTGGTAGCGGGTCGCGGTGAAGGGGGACGGGAGCCCGGCGAAGACTCCCTTGCCCTCGTGCTCGACCAGGGAGGTCTTGCCGTGCAGGAGCTCCGGTGCCCGGTCGACCACACCGCCGTACGCCACCTGCATCGACTGCATACCCAGACAGACACCGAAGACGGGCACGCCGGTCGCGGCGCAGTGCCGCACCATCTCGACGCAGACTCCGGCCCCCTCGGGCGTGCCGGGGCCGGGGGACAGCAGCACGCCGTCGAACCCCTCCTGGGCGTGAGCCGTGGACACCTCGTCGTTGCGCAGAACCTCACACTCGGCGCCCAGCTGGTAGAGGTACTGGACCAGGTTGAAGACGAAGCTGTCGTAGTTGTCGACGACGAGAATGCGCGCACTCACTGGTTGTCCACCGTCACATCGTTGAAGGGCAGCAGCGGTTCGGCCCACGGGAAGACGTACTGGAAGAGGACGTAGACCACGGCCAGGGCCAGCACGACCGAGATCAGCGTCCTCATCCAAGCGTTCCCCGGCAGATGCCGCCAGATCCAGCCGTACATGCCGTCCCTTCCCTCTCGTCACGGCACCAGACTCCCGCCGTACGCCACCAGACTAACGGCGCAGGGCCGCCGGTTTCCCTGTGTCCACAGGCTGTGTGGAATCGAGGTGCGCCCAGACGATCAGCAGGCGACCGTGCCCCCGTTCCGGATCACACGAGGTCAGTGTGAGACACCGTCCCCGGCGCTCCTACCGGACGTACGTGGCACAGGGTCGATTACTTCAACGTCCGTGGGCATGGTTTTGTAAGGGCTTTTGTCGATCCGATACGTGAACCAGGTCACTCCGTCCGTGAGGACGACCGCGTCGCCGGGCCGCAGCCGGGCGAAGCCTTGAAGGGGTGCCGTAGGTGCGCCGGTGCCCGGCGGCGGCGAAGTTGCCCTCCAGGCCGAGCCGGGCGGTACCCGCGTAGTGGCCGAGGCTCTTCTTCAGGGTGCCCGCCGCGGTGTCCTCGAGCGCGGACTTGTTCCACGTGAAACCGAGCCGGGGAACGTACATGACGCGGCCTGCCCGGAACGTACGGCCCGGGCTTCCCCGGGCCGGCGGAGCCGCCGGGCGCGGGGGTGGCGGTCGTCACCGCCCCTTCCGCCCACTGCCGTCGCAGCCGGTCGAGCTGCTCGTTCATCGCCCTGTCCGCCCGCACCCCGGTCCGGAACAGGACATGGACCAACCCCGCGGCAGCTGTCCCCGGGCCCCTACTTCACGGGCTTCGCGTAGTGCAGGTCCACTGCGCCGGAGTAGCCGGGAAGAGTCACCGTTCCGTCCTCGGTCACCTTCCAGCCGAGGCCGTAGACATTGACGTACACCATGTAGTTCTGGATCGCGGGCGAGGCGGCGAGCGCCTTCTGAAGCCTGCCCGGGTCGCCGATCGCGGTGATCTTGTACGGCGGCGAGTAGACGCGGCCCTGGAGGATCAGGGTGTTGCCCACGCAGCGCACGGCGCTGGTGGAGATCAGCCGCTGGTCCATGACCTTGATGCCCTGGGCGCCGCCCTGCCACAGCGCGTTCACCACGGCCTGGAGGTCCTGCTGGTGAATGACCAGGTAGTCGGGCTGCGGCTCGGGGTACCCGGGGAGCTTGGCGGTCGCGCCCGGCGGTGCGTCGTTGAGGGTGACCGTGACGGCCCGGCCCGTGAGCTTCTGGGTACCGGCGTTCTCCTCCAGAGCCGCGAGCCGGGCCTCCTCGGCCTTGCTGCTACCGCCGCCGGTCCGCCTGGCGAGGGCCTCGACGTCGTCACGCAGCGCGGCGTTGGACTCGTCGAGACGGGCATTCTTGTGGCTGCGGTCGTGGATCAGGTCGGACAGCTTCAGCAGCGAGGAGTCCGTGCGGATATTGGTACCCCTGGCCGTGTTGAAGCTCGTGAAGAAGAGGAGCCCGGCGAGAGCGAAGACTCCCACCGTGAGCACACGCACAGGCCGCAGCCGGCGCGCAGGGCGGGGCAGGGGCCCCGTCCGGGGGGAAACGGAACCCGCCTGGGGGGAGTCGGCCGTATTGCTCAACGTACCCTTATCTCCTTCGGCGCCGCGGAAGCACTACGCTAACGGACGCCCGGGGGAGCGCTCAGTGTCCCCTTGTACGCTGCCCCGGAGCCCGCCCCGTTCCCTGCGCGGCCACGCAGCGCATCGACAGGAGAGACCCTCGTGCCGAAGTCACGTATCCGCAAGAAGGCCGACTACACACCGCCGCCGTCCAAGCCGGCCGCGAGCATCAAGCTGGACAGCCGGGGCTGGGTCGCGCCGGTCATGCTGGCCATGTTCCTCATCGGTCTCGCATGGATCGTCGTCTTCTACGTGACAGACGGCTCGCTGCCCATCCATGCGCTGCGCAACTGGAACATCGTGGTGGGCTTCGGCTTCATCGCCGCGGGGTTCGGCGTCTCCACGCAGTGGAAGTAGCCGCCTCCGGCGGCCGCGCGGCCGCCCTGACCAGGGCCGCGCGGTGAGTTATCCACAGCCTTTTTCCACAGACCTGATCGCCAGTGGAAAAAGAACGACGATCTGTGGATAACCCATCGGGCATTGACGCCGGTACGACGGAATCACCGGCCCTCCGCAAACCTGTTCGCCCCCTGTCCCACCTGCGAAAACTTCGCTCGGTTACAGGGGGCACGCCTGTTCCCGCAGCGTGCACAAGATCCGCGACATGCTGTGGACAACGCTGGGTACAACCTCGGGCTACGGCCCGTGGGGATCCGCCGCTCAGGTGAGCTGGGCGGTTCTCACCAGGGCCATGACGACCACGGCGGCCAGCACCAGCGCGCACGTCCCGTACTGGACGAGGTTCCGGCGCTCGCGCGGGGCATGGACCATGGCGTAGCCGACCACGACACCGCCGACGAGTCCCCCGATGTGGGCCTGCCATGCGATGTTGCCCCAGCCGAAAGTGATGATCAGGTTGACCACCAGGAGACCGATCACGGGGCGCATGTCGTACCTGAGCCGGCGCATGAGCACGGCGGTGGCGCCGAAGAGCCCGAAGATCGCGCCGGAGGCGCCGAGCGAGGGCTCGTTCGCGGCGGCGAGCAGATAGGTGAGCGCGCTGCCGGCCAGCCCGGAGGTGAAGTAGAGGGCGAGATAGCGGGCCCGGCCGAGGGCCGCCTCCAGGGGGGCGCCGATCCACCACAGGCTGAGCATGTTGAACAGGATGTGGACGTAGTTGGCGTGCAGGAACATCGCCGTCAGCAGCCGGTACCACTGCCCGTCCGCGACGCCCTCCAACGGGCCGCCGTCCGTGAATCTCGCGTGCCCGACGAGCTCGAAGTGGTTGGTGAAGGCGTCGCCCAGCGACAGCTGGAGCAGGAAAACGAGCAGGTTGATGCCGATCAGGACCTTGGTGACCAGCCGGGGGTCGGCGGTGACCGTGCCGCCCGCGAGGGTGCGCGGCCGGGAGGCGGCGGGGGCGCGGCCCGTGCCGGAGCCGCTGCGGATGCACTCAGGGCATTGGAAGCCGACCGAGGCGCTGACCATGCACTCCGGGCAGATGAGGCGCTCGCAGCGAGTGCAGCGGACGCCTGTCTCGCGGTCCGGGTGCCGGTAGCAGACCGGCAGCTCCCGGGCGCCGTTCGAGTCCTGGTTCGGCGGATCCTGTGGGCTGCCTGGCGCCTGGTCCATGGGTCCCCTCACTCTCCGTACGACGGGGTGGCCCCGCCCTTCCTCTTACGGATGGGCGGGGCACTTTTGTTCCCTCGTGCGGGTACCCCTGCGGGTCAGCCCTCGCGGGTCTGGACGACGACCGACTCGATGACGACGTCGTTGACCGGGCGGTCGGTGCGCGGGTTGGTCTGCGTGGTGGCGATGGAGTCCACGACCTTCTGGCTGGCCGCGTCGGTGACCTCGCCGAAGATCGTGTGCTTGCGGTTCAGCCAGGCCGTCGGGGAGACCGTGATGAAGAATTGCGAGCCGTTGGTGCCCGGGCCGGCGTTGGCCATGGCCAGCAGGTACGGCTTGTCGAAGGCGAGGTCCGGGTGGAACTCGTCCTCGAACTGGTATCCCGGGCCACCGGTGCCGTTGCCCAGCGGGTCGCCGCCCTGGATCATGAATCCGTTGATCACCCGGTGGAAGACCGTGCCGTCGTAGAGCTTCTCCGTGGACTTCTCGCCGGTGGCGGGGTGGGTCCACTCACGCTCGCCCTTGGCGAGCTCGACGAAGTTACGGACCGTCTTGGGCGCGTGGTCCGGCAGGAGCCGGACGACGATGTCGCCGTGGTTGGTCTTCAGGGTGGCGTAAAGCTGCTCAGCCACGATGTGCCTTCCGTTGTCCCTCTGTGACTCCCTGATCCTCGCACGGTACGCGTCCGGGATCGTCCGGCCCCGCCTCTGCCGTCACTTCCGGGATGTGTTGGAGAAAATCGGCCCGGTCGCCCCGTCTCGGGGGCGCGGTGCGGCGATCCGTGGCATTGTCGTCGACAAGCCTCTGTTGCCCGTATTCATCCGCTATCACACGTGATCAGCCCATGCATGATCAGCTTCTGCACCTGGTGCCGGTGCCCGCGGCGGTCCCGTTCCCTGCGCGTGATCGTCCGGTGGTCGCCCGTCCGGATGCCGACCGTAGGCGTTCCGCGCTGACTCCTGGCGGGACGCATGACCCGGATGCCCGCCCTCGCATGCCCGGATGTCCTTCGCGAGGCATGATCCGTAAAAGGCTGGAAAGTCGAATTACCGTACGCCACCGAGGAGGAGGAACCCCGTGACCCGCATCGACAGCGTGCGCGCCGCGACCGGTTCGGCGAAGGACAGCGTGCTGCATGCCGCGGAAGTGGTGGCGCCCTACGCCGACACGGCCAAGGACAAGGCAGCGCACTATGCACACGAAGCGCGCGTTCGTCTCGCGCCCAAGGTGTCGCAGGCCGCCGAACAGGCCCGCGTCCAGTACGACGCCCATCTCGCCCCGCGGCTGGAACAGGCTCGCACCCATGTGCCGCCCAAGGTGGACCTGGCCGCACATGGAGCAGCCGTCTACACCCGCAAGGCCGCCCGCCAGGCAGCCGACTACTCCCGTCCGAAGATCGAGCATGCCGCCGCCGTCGCCGGTCCGGCGCGGGAGGAGGCGGTGGCCCGTGGAGCCGCGGCGCTGGCCGCGTTGCGCGGGCAGGTCTCCCCGCGGCAGATTCAGAAGCTCGTGCGCCGGCAGCAGCGGCGGGCCAGGGCCGGCCGTGCCTTCAAGGGGCTGGCCGTGCTCAGTCTCCTGGCGGGGGGCGCCTTCGCCGCCTGGAAGTGGTGGGACAAGCAGGCGAACCCCGACTGGCTCGTCGAGCCGCCCGCCGCGACCGAGGTCCCGCAGGACGACCGTCTGACGTCGGTGGACGGCAGCGGCCAGCTGGACCCGGAGGTACAGGCGAAGCAGTCCGAGGAGGGTTCCACGGAGAACGACGACCGGCGCTGAACGGACCGGCTCCCGGGCCGGGCTCCAACACTTTGGTGGGGCAGGGGATTTGAACGGCTCCTGCCCCACAGTGCTGCCCTGGTGATGTTTCACGTGGAACGCCGAGGGGAGCGGAGCGTCCACGCCTTCCCCGCGCGATGACGTTTGCAACGCGTCATGTGTGCACATTCCGTGGAGACTTTCCTTACGGACCGCATCCCCCTGCTTACACATCTCTGGACGCATCGTCCCCCACAAGACGCCTCAAATCACCTCGCACCGCCCCCCGACCCCACCAGCCACTCACGCTGGGACTCACGCCTCCGGAGTCACTCCGAGCGTTTGCGCAAAGGAATGCAACGGCTGCAAATCCACTCCTGTGACACGGATCACCCCATGAAAAAACCGGTCAGCCGCCGAGAAGGGCGTCTGACCGGTCCGGGATGTGGAGCCTAGGGGAGTCGAACCCCTGACATCTGCCATGCAAAGACAGCGCTCTACCAACTGAGCTAAGGCCCCGAGAAGACACGTCCGGCCGGCGCGGACACACACCGGCGGGCGCTGCGGACCAGCGTACCGGGTCACCCCCGGTATCTCGCAAAAAGAGGGGGGTCCCCGTGGACGACCACTCTCCGTAAGATGCTCGTCGTGGTTCGCGACAGCGAACCCGGTTTTGGGGAAGCGATGGGGAGACGCAATGGACGCCGCACAGCAGGAAGCCACCGCAAGAGCGCGGGAGCTGCAGCGGAACTGGTACGGAGAGCCGTTGGGGGCGCTCTTCCGTAGGCTCATCGAAGATCTCGGTCTCAACCAGGCGCGTCTCGCCGGCGTACTGGGGCTGTCCGCGCCGATGCTGTCGCAGCTGATGAGCGGTCAGCGCGCCAAGATCGGCAATCCTGCGGTGGTCCAGCGGGTGCAGCTGTTGCAGGACCTGGCGGGACAGGTCGCGGACGGCAGCGTGAGCGCGGCCGAGGCGACCGAGCGGATGGACGAGATCAGAAAGTCGCAGGGGGGTTCCGTGCTCAACAACACCACGCAGACGACCAGCAGTTCGGGAGCACCCACGGTCAAGCGGGTGGTCCGCGAGATCCAGTCGCTGCTGCGCTCGGTCGCGGCCGCCGGCGACATCATCGAGGCGGCGGACACCCTCGCCCCGAGCCACCCGGAGCTGGCAGAGTTCCTCCGGGTGTACGGCGCCGGCCGCACCTCCGACGCGGTCGCCCACTACCAGTCCCACCAGAGCTAGCCGACGCCTCGGCCGCCGGGGGCTCTCGCGCCCGGGGGGGCGGGGGAGTCCCCGGGCCGTCCGGAAGGGGGAGCGACGTACGACCATGGGTGAGGTCTTCGCCGGACGGTACGAACTGGTCGATCCCATCGGGCGCGGGGGAGTCGGTGCGGTCTGGCGCGCCTGGGACCACCGGCGCCGCCGCTATGTGGCCGCCAAGGTCCTTCAGCAGAGCGACGCCCATGCGCTGCTGCGGTTCGTGCGCGAGCAGGCGCTGCGCATCGACCACCCCCATGTCCTCGCGCCCGCCAGCTGGGCCGCGGACGACGACAAGGTCCTGTTCACCATGGACCTGGTCGCCGGGGGCTCGCTGGTGCACCTCGTCGGGGACTACGGCCCGCTGCCTTGCGCGTTCGTCTGCACCCTGCTCGACCAACTGCTGTCCGGGCTCGCGGCCGTGCACGCGGAGGGGGTCGTGCACCGGGACGTCAAACCCGCCAATGTGCTCCTCGAGGCCACCGGCACCGCCCGGCCCCGGCTGCGTCTTTCGGACTTCGGCATCGCCATGCGCCTGGGAGAGCCGCGGTTGACGGAAACCGACTACGTGGTGGGTACGCCCGGTTATCTGGCGCCCGAACAACTGCTGGGCGCGGAGCCCGACTTCGCGGCCGACCTGTTCGCCGTGGGTCTGGTCGCGCTGTATCTGCTCCAGGGCGCCAAGCCGGACGCCAGGGCACTGGTCGAGCGCTTCGCCTCCCATGGCACGCCCGGCGCACCGCGCGGCATTCCCGGCCCGCTGTGGGAGGTCGTGGCGACGCTGCTGCAACCAGACCCGGCCGTGCGCTTCCGTACCGCCACGGGGGCGCGCAAGGCCCTCGCGTCGGCCCGGGAGCTGCTGCCCGAGCCGGGGGCCGATGAGGAACAGGTCGAGATCTTCGACCAACTCGGGCCGCTGCCCGCGGGGTTCGGGCCCGAGGGGCCGCTGGGTGAGGCGTCCGGGGTGGTGCATCGGGCGGCACCGGGCACCGCAGCCGGCACACTCGGCACCACAGCCGGCACACCGGGGGCCGCAGCCGGCACACCGGGCACCGCGACGGAGGGCGCACACGGTGGGTCCGCCGGGACCGGCGCCGGACCGGCACCGCTCACGACCGGCGCGATACCGCCGCGGCCGGCCACCGCTCCGACGGTCTCCCACATGCCCGCCCCCACCCCTCAGGCACCATCTGCCCCTCCTACACCATCGCCCCCTCCCGGCACCTGCACGCCCACGCCGTCACCGTCCTCCGGCGCCCGCCCGCCCGCGTCCCCTCCCCCCGCCGTACGACCGCAAGCCGCACGACCACAGGCAGCACCACGCGGCGTACCGCCCCGCCCGGCCGTCGATCCGACGCCTCCGTCGCGGCCGTCCACGATGTCGGACACCGGAAGCTTCCCTCTGCCGCCTCCGGTGCCGCGCACGGCCCTCGCTGCGGTGCCGGGCCCGCCCGAGCAGCCGCCCACGCCGCCCGCCACCGTGGCGGCTCCGGCCCCCGCGTACACGGCGCCCGCCCCGCACCACGCACCCACGTACATGCCCGCCCCCGGCCCGGCCACGGGCCCGGCGGCGGCCGCCCCACGGGCCGCCCACGAGCACACCGGGCCGTCGCCGTACACCCCCGTTCAGCCGCAGCGGACCGCACGGCACGGCAGGAGAGCGGCCGCCCGGCGCGCCGGACCGCCCGCGAAGGTCGCCGTACCGATCCTGCTCCTCGCGCTCGTCTGCTACGCGGTGGGCTTCTGGGCCCTGACCCGTATCTGAACGGCGCTCACCCCGCCCAGCGGCGGCTGCCCCGCCGACGGGCGGCGACGGTCCACACCCCAAGCCACAGGACCAGCGCGCTTCCGGTGCCGATCCCGCCCGCTGCGACCATCTTCATGGTGCGGGTGTCCCCCGCTGCCTCGCCGCCGACGCCGGTCGGGGCGGGAGACCAGGACCGGCCGGAGCCGCTGTGTCCGCCCGCGTCGGTCTCCGTCCTGGCCGCAGCTTCCTCCCGGTCCGCGGCCGTCACCTCGAACACGTCGCGTGGGACGGACCGCCCGGCGTACACCGGTCCGGACACCGGTGTCCCGCTGACCCGTACGCTCAGGGTCAGCCCGAACGGTCCGTTGCCGAACCGTTCCGCGACGGGTGCGCCGAGATGCACGGCGAGGTAGTACCAGCCCGCGAACCGCATCCCGCTCGCACGGTGGCCCACGGCACCGCGGTTGGCGTAGTCCACGGGCGGCAGCGGATCGAGCGCCGCCGAGATCCGCGCCCCGCTGTAACCGGCGTCGGCGTCGTCGACGTAGGCCCGGACCGGGTTGTAGAGCGACATGGCCAGGGCGGTGCCGACATAGCCCTCGCCGCCCTCGGAGCCGCCCATCTCGACGGTGGCGGAAAGCTGTTGTCCCCAGTCGACGGGAACCTTGTAGAAGAGGGTCTGTCCGGGCCTGATCCCGTCCTGCCACAGGCCCTGCCCCAGAGCGCTCGCCGCGGCGAAGCCCGCCCCGCCCGCGCGACGCGCGGCCTCCCCCGGTACGGGCTCGGCAGGCGCGGAGTCCCATGTCCCGGGCGGGGTCGCGGCCCCGGCCCGGCGCGGGGCCGGCTCGGAGACGTAGTCGAGCTCGAGGTCCCAGTCGACCGGCACGGAGGCGGTCAGATCGCGCCGTTCGACGACCATGTAGTACGTCCCCGCCCTCTTGCAGCCGTAGGTGCCGGGGCCGGTCTCGCGCGAGGCCCAGGCGGCGATCGGGTGCGGGCTCTGAGTGGGCCCGAAGTGGGAGGTTTCCGAGGAGCACGTGGTACCGGCGGCGTCCTGGACGGACACCTTGAGGCCGTCGGAGGAGGAGACCCGTGCCCCGGCCCGGGGCACGGCCGTCGCGGAGACGTAGGCGCTGGCGGAGGCGTCCAGGTCCAGACGGTAGTAGCGCTTGGCGCCCGCGGGCAGGGCGCTTTTGTAGGTGTGCCCGGGATCCAGGCGTACGGCACCCGTGGTGCCCGACGCGCCGGCGACCGTCCTGGCGTCACGGGCGAACGCGTACGCGGCCGGGGTGCCGTCGTCGGCCGAGGATGCCTGCGCGGCCCGCGTGGGGAGCGCCGAGGCCACGCCGAGCGCCACCGCCGCGCACAGGGCCACGGCCGCGTGCGCCGTCGTACGACCGCGCCGCGGGCACCCGCGTCCCGCTTCCGTACACCGCTTCCTCACGCTCCACCCCCGCCGTGCTCCGCCGTCCCGGACCGCCGCCCATCCTGCCCCGCAGGCCACGGCCGTACCCCGTTCTTGTGTGCGAGCGGCCGAAACGCTCCCCCGGGCAAGGAGCCGGGGAAACACAAAACCCCGACCGCACCGGCGGTCGGGGCCTGCTCTGATGTCTCTGTTGTCCGTGAGGACTCACGAACCCGTGGGCACGGAGTCGGTCGCCTCCGTCCACAGATCCTGCTCGGCGCGATCCGCCTGGATCTGGCGGTACACGAGGAGCCCGCCGATGGCGGCCAGTGCTACCAGGAGAAGCTTCTTCACCGCGCGACCTCGTCTTTCCTTGACGTAGGGGACTTCTGGCGCCCGACTATACACACCGATCGATACCGTTCGGTGACCTCAGCCGGTGCCCAACTCCAGGCCCGGGCACCGCAGTACGGCCGGGCGCCGCCGGTGCGCTCCCCGTCATCACACCTCACAGAGGGTGACGATCGACGCCCTCTCCCGTCTTTCCTGACTCTTCCGGGTCCGGTGCGTCCATCCGAGTGGTGTTCATCCGAAGATCGACGCGCCACGGGCGTTGGTCCACCACTTCGGAGCCCCCATACACATCATGAGGAAAGTACGCAAATCGCCCGACCCGAAAGTGAGGGGTCATGGCCCGCAACAAGGTCATGAAGCTGTGGACCGCCGTCGTCAGTGCCTTCCTCGCGCTGTTCACCGCGCTGGGATTCATCACCACGACCACCGCCGCCGCGGAGGTACCCCAGACCAAGCCGGCCCGCAACACCGCGGCGCAGGTGACGCCGCCGCGACCGGCCCACGGACACTGGCCCCGCGACCGGTCCCTGCCCCCCACGATGAAACAACGCATCCGCGCCGAGGCGCACGGCTCCTCTCCGACCTGCCGGCACCATCTGCCGGCCTCCGCCCCGACACTCCGCCTCGCCCGCTGCGCCCTCAGAGCCCCCAGCCGGCCCGCCGAACCTCCCGAAGCGACCGTGCGGCTCCAGCACTGAACCGACCCTCCCGGCCGCACCCCTCATGGGAACAGCGCGGCTCCGCCCCGGGCGCTCTTGCGTACGACGCCCCCACGGCAGACAGCCCGGCACCTGCTCCCAGGTGCCGGGCCGTCGGCACGCCCACCAGCGAACGGCGAGCCGCACCGCTCCTCCGGCAACTTTGCCCACCAGGCCTGCTGAAGTCCCAACGCCGTGGACGCCCCGGCTGCTGGTGGAGGAGCCCCGTCCGCAGCGGTACCCCGGTCCGTGTCACTCGTCTGCACCGTCGGGGACGACGGCGAGCAGCCGTCCGCTGAGGCTGGGACCTGACACAGGTGCGGCGCACTGCCTGTTCAGGAGCCGACCCGGCGGATGCGATCGCGGCGCGGCATGCACGCGCTGCTGAAGAAGGGCGAAGGTACCTCCGCATGTCACACCAGGCCGCGACAGTGCCGGGGGCTACCTGGGTGGCCAGGTGGGCGGGAGCTCTGCTGTGCTTCGCGGTGGCCGTCATCCACGTCGTGGACCAAGGCGGCATCACGGCGACGAGGGACCCCTACTACATCGGCGTCGCCTTCCACGTCCTGGAGATCGCGGCCGCGATCACCGCCGTGTTGCTCCTCATCGGCGTCATCCGACTGGGATGGCTGCTGGCAGCAGGGGTGGCCGCCGGACCCCTGCTGGGCTACATCCTCTCCAGGGGTCCGGGACTGCCCGACTTCAGCGATGACATCGGCCGTTGGACGGAACCGCTCGGGTTGATCAGCCTGGCCGTCGAAGGAGCCCTGCTCCTGCTGTCGGTGCCACTGTTCGTGCTGAGCCTGCGCCGCAGAACCTACTGAAGCTGCGCCTCGTAGCTGGACAGCTGGACGGCGCCTTCTACGTCGGGAAGGAGCGGCTCACCTGGCGGCCGACGAGCGGTGTCCCCTGCTGATCCACACCTGCGGGACAAACCCGGCCGCCCCTGGTGAACGCGGTCTGGGGGCGAAGCCCCAGGAACTTTTTGTTCCCACACCTCAGTGGAGCCGCTTAGGGCCGGTCCCGAAGTCGGGTGTGAGCTTGTGACAAGATCCCGGGATGCTGCGACTCACCGATTTCATTATCGACTGCCCGGACACGATGAAACTGGCGGCTTTCTACTCCGAGGTGACGGGCCGACCGATCAAGGAAGGCAGCTCCGAGCACTGGGCCGGCATCCAGTTCGGCGAGATCGAGCTGGCATTCATCCGGGTGGACGACTACCGCGCTCCGCAGTGGCCCGACAGCGAGCACCCCAAGCAGTTCCACCTCGACTTCGAAGTGGACGAGATCGAGTCCGAGCAGCGCCGCGTCCTCGACCTCGGCGCGACGCTAAGGCAGGACTTCATCGGCCCCAACGGCTACGGCTGGCAGGTCTACACCGACCCGGTCGGCCACCCCTTCTGCCTGTGCCGCAACAAGGGCGTCATCTGGACCGACCAGGGCCCGATCTGGCCCAAGCGTGACTGATTAGCCGCCCACTTCCCTCGCCCACCCCTCTCCGCACGCCCCTCCGGACCCGCACCCCGTACGGCGCCCCCTCCGCCCCTTGATCCTCGAAGCGATCGGCGCTGGGGTCCCCTACCGCCGCGTCACCGAACTCACCGGGATCTCCCGCGCGACCGTAGCCCGCTGGGGCAAGAGCACGGAGCAGTGAAAGTCAGGCCGCACCCGTCGAACACCGGGTGCGGCCTCGTCCGATTCGACGGAGTCGAAGCCCCCTAGGCTCCCACCGCTCCGGCGAGGTACCCGATGGAGCCCACTACACCGTGGGCCCGCGGCTCTGCCCGGACCCCGCCGACTGCGCCTGTGGAGGGACAGGCTGGCTGGACGGGGGCTTCTGCGTCTGGGAGGGAGCCATTCACTTGGCAGCCGACGAGCGATGCCCCCTCCGCGCCACCTGACGCAACCCCCGGCCGTCGGTGTCGACCGCCTGCGTCAAAAGACCCCCGGCCCTAGTGGACCGGGGGTCTTCTCGCTGGTGGGGCTAACAGGATTTGAACCTGTGGCCTCATCCTTATCAGGTCGATCACTACGGGCTGTCGATGCTGGCGGTCACCTGCCGTGCGGCGTTGTAGCGGTCGCTAGAGTCCGCGCCAGTCCGTGATCGTCCATGGTTGTTGGTGTCAGGCGTTGGTGTCAGACACCAAGGGGGTGCTTGACGCTTGCCCAGCTGGGGCGTACCGGGTTCCTCGTAGCTGCGACCGGACGAGAATCAGCACGATGATCACAGTGATCAACTGGGATGCTGAGTCGAGCGTCGCCGCTATGGCATCTGGGTTGATGACGCAAGCGGCGACAGCGGCGATCATCGGCCATCGTGCGTTGATGTCAGTGGTCCATGGAACAGTGGCAGTAGTGTCGCCGCTGCCGTTCGGAAGTGGGGCATGAGGGGTCGGGATGGACACGCCGTGTCTCTCCTGGTTCTCTCCGGGGGCGCGCCCGTCTCTCGCCAAAGTGCTCGGGCGCGCCCCGCGTCTTGTCGGGCCTCGTCTTTTCTAGGGCACGACACTGACAAAGCGAGGAGCCCAAGTCCGCTTCGTACACCGCGCGTTGACACCATCAGGGGCACCGTTTCACGTGAAACAAGCACGTCAGCTACAGCGGCTTAACGTGCCTGACCTGCCGAGATGGTGTCTTGCCGCGCTTCATCACCTCGGCAGCATAAGGATCGAGTACCTCGCGGATGCACTTGGCCATGTCACCGTCGAAGTAGTAGTTCATCTCAGCGCGGCCCCCCTCCGCGGCTTGGCCCTCTCCACCTAAGCCACCACTAACCCCAGCTCCCATCCCGTCTGCCGTCGACCCACACACCGTGGAGCGGGCGTGGTCCCTGGCGTCAAGGTGGAGCGCGCCACTGTACGAACGACCTTGACGCCAGGGACCGCGTCTGCTCGGCTCTGCCTGGGTCGATGGCAGACGGGATGGGAGCTCCCCGCGCACGCCACCACTCGGCCGGCACTCGCGAACGGCGCCCCCTCCATCTCGGAGCCTGAGCGCCCCCGCCGGAGGCACGTTCTGACCGTCGCCGCTCTATGCGGTGCTCGACTCATGGCCTCCGGGCCCTATCCACATGTGGGCGCGCGTCGGCGCAGCGCGGGCGGAGCGGGCCGGAGGCAGGAGCGGCGCCCGCAGCGGAGCCGGGAAGCGCGCCCGGCGGAGCGGAGCGCAGCCGGGGCTTGATGAGGTAGAGAAACCTGTAACAGCTCGCGCTGGGCTACGCGTCGAAGTCGTACTCCAGGATGTATGAGGCGGCGTCGAGCGTCATCTCGTTGATCTCGACGGGGCGGCCCTCGTCCGCGAAGGCGGTACGGCAAATGAGGATGACAGGCGTGCCCGCGGAGATGCTCAACTGCGCCGCTTCGTGTTTCGTGGGCATGCGTGAGCGGATCTCTTCGCGGAAGTGCACCGGCTTGTAACCGAGCTCGGCAAGGCGGGCGTATGTTCCGCCTGGGCCGGTGTCTTGCTGGGTGATCGCCGAACCTGCGACTACCGCGGTCGGAAGGTAGCTCGTCGCGAGAAGAACAGGCTTCCCGTCCAAGACGAACCGTCGGCGCCGCACGCAGACGGTGTCTTCCTCCCCCAGATCCAGAACCTGCCCAATGCGTTCCGGTGCCGCTTCTTCCGACACCGTCACTTGGTCGACCACTAGCGTGCGGTTCTCGATGTCGGCAGACCAGATGGACCGGCCGCTTCCCCACTGCTCCTGCGCGAGCCGCTGGATGCCTTTGCGCCGCAGGGGGCGGAAGTCTCGTACGAACACGCCCGCACCCTTGCGGGCCTCCGCGACTCCTTCATCCTTGAGCACGCTCAAGGCCTGGCGGGCCGTCATACGCGCCACGCCATGCGTGGCCATCAGCTCGTTTTCCCCCGGAAGCCGATCACCGGGGCCGTACCCGCCCGACTCGATCGCCTCGCGCAAAGAGTCCGCGATCTTCTGGTACTTCGGCCGACGGTCGTCGTCGGTGTTGGCCATTCCGGAGCCCTCCTCTCATCTCTAGACAGCCTAGGCCATGCGTACGTCACCTGCTCGATGCGTGTAGCCCCAATCTGACGCTCTGAACGTCTCTAGACATCCTGCTTGACGTCTCTAGAGATCTGCGCTCCAATGGAGATGTCTAGAGAGGTCGCATCGGGCGGCCTCCTCTGCACGAGGGATGTGCTCATGCCGTCGTTCAAGATCGACCTTTCGACTGCTGTGGTGTTCGTCGCGACTCCGCCCGCGCCGAAGCTGGTGAGCCAGAAGACCGGCGAGCGGGCCGTGGACCGGGAGACCGGTGCAAGCCTGTCGACGGTGGGCCTGCTGGTCTCGGATGAGGGGGAGGGGAACCTCTACCAGGTGACGATCCCGGAGACGGGTCTCCCCGAGAGCCTGACGCCGGGCATGCCGGTGCGCGTGGTCGGCCTGAAGGCCCGGGACTGGGAGAACGAGTTCAACGGCCAGAAGCGGCACGGGATCTCGTTCCGCGCGGTCGCGATCACGGCCGGGGCCTGACCATGACCGACCTGTCCACCTGGCTCGAAGCCGGGACTGCGGCGGCCAGTGCCGGAGGGCTCGGCTACGCGAAGGTACGCGCCCCGCGCGTGTACTGGTCGCTGGTCGGCTTGCCGGTCACCTGGGGCCGGTTCACCTGGACCTACCGGTCAACGATGGACGTGTGCGGACTGACAGTGCAGCCGTCCGGTCTGCGGGCCTTCATGACCCGCAACGTCGTCCGCCGCGAGGTTCGTCCGGTGCCGCCGAAGGTTCGCCGGGTCCGCCCGACTTCCACCGGCCTGCGGGTCTCGCTCCGGCTGCCGGCCGGACTGGAGCCCGCGGATGTCGCCGCCTCCTCCGAGCGGCTACGCCACGCCTGGGGGGTGCGGTCGGTGACCGTGGCGGAGACCAAGCCGGGCTACGTCGAACTGCGCATGACGGGTTATGACGTGCTCAAGCGGGTGCGTCTGCCGCGCTCGGTGCGCTCCCGAGACCTGGTGGTGCCGGTGGCGCTGCGCGAGGACGGCTCGGTGTTCGAGCGGGACTACCGCAAGGTGCCGCACGCGCTGACGCTCGGGGCGAACCAGTCCGGCAAGTCGATGTATCAGCGCAACCTGGTCAAGGGCCTGGCCCGGCTACCGGTCGGCCTGGTCGGCATCGACTGCAAACGAGGCGTCGAACAGTCCCGCTACGCGCCCCGTCTGTCCGCCTTGGTCACCACGCCGGATGACGCCTCCAGTCTGCTGGATGCGCTGGTGGGCGAGATGGAAGTCCGCTTCGATCTGCTCGCCGATTACGGGGCGTCGGATGTGTGGGAACTCCCGGATGCGGTGCGGCCGGTGCCTCTGGTCGTCCTGGTCGACGAGGTGGCAGAGCTGTTCTTGGTCACCTCGAAGAAGGAGGAGGAGCGCCGGGACCGCTCGGTCATGCAGATGGTCCGCCTGGGCCAGATGGCCCGTGCGGTCGGCATCTTCCTGGAAGTCTGCGGCCAGCGCTTCGGCTCGGACCTGGGCAGGGGCGCGACCGCGCTCCGCGCTCAGCTCACTGGGCGCGTGGTGCACCGCGTCAACGATAAGCAAACAGCCGAGATGGGCTTAGGGGATATCGCCCCCGACGCGGTGATGGCGGCGACCACGATCGCCCCGGACCGCCCCGGTGTAGCGGTGGCCGGTGACACCTCCGGCGGCTGGTCCCGCATCCGAACCCCCGAGACCTCCAAGGACGACGTGGTGGCCGTGTGCCGCCAGTTCGCCGACCTCACCCCGGAACTGCCTTTCTTGGCTCCGTTCCGGCCGACCGTCCGCCCCGCCCCGGTGCCTGAGCCGGTGCCGCCGCTGGTCAAGGCGCGCCCGGTCATCGAGAGGGAAGTGAGGGCATGACTCGCTCGATCCGCCTGGATGCCGTGCTGGTTCAGGCCGTGATTGCTGGCGCGTTGTCCTTCGCCCACCTCCACGACTTGGCCGCAGCCGCTGGACAGACCGGCTGGAAAGCCTGGGCCTACCCCGTCAGTGTCGACCTGCTCCTGGTCGCCGTGTGGCGACGGCTCCGGACCGACGGCCCGTCCCGCCTGGCCTGGCTCTGGTTCCTCGTGGCCCTGGTCGCCTCGCTCGGCGCCAACATCGCCACCGCCGGACTCCTCAACCTGGGCCATGTACCGGCCTGGCTCCGGATCCTCGTCGCCGGATGGCCAGCCCTGGCTTTCCTCGGCGGCACCCTGCTCGCCCACACGCACAGCCATGCCGACGGCCGGGAGCCGGTCCTGCCGGCACCCGCGGTCACGGCACCGCAGCCCACCGAACCGGCCCCGGAACCCGAGCGCGAACCGGTCGCCACCTCAGCGCCTGCTCCGGCTCTGCCTCAAGCGGCTCCGGCCCCTCCGGTGCCCCCGGCGCTGGTCGACCACGCCCGCAAGGTCGCGGCCGACCACCGCACCCGCACCGGCACGGACATCGACACCGCCACCCTGCGTGCCCGCCTTGGTGTCCCCGAGGACCTCGCCGGAGCCATCGCCGCCCAACTCGCCTGACAGCTAGGGAGGTTCCACCCAGTGCGCCCGAACCGCTTCTACGACGTGATCCAGATAGGTCCCGTCAAGGTCGGCACCTACAACAACGGCCGCGGCCAGACCCGCCACACCGCCGCCTGCACCGCCCCGAAGTGCGGCTTCTCCACCGAGCACCGCGACCGCTCAGCCGCTGAACTCGCCGCCCGCTCCCACCGCTGCAACCCCTGACCCGGAAGGGAGACCCGCCCATGTTCACCCCGAAGTACCCGCCTCAGGACACCGCGCCGCCTGCCGCAGCCGCCGCCTCGACGGTCCACACTCCGGTGCCCGTTCCGTCGACACCAGCCCCGGCGCCGGTCGCCCCGGCCCGGCCGACCGTCCAGCTCACCCCCGGCAGCGCGCTCGCCCTCGCCGCCGGTGGCGGAGCCGTGGTCCTGGTCGTCGGCGCGGTCCTGGTCTCGCTGCTGCTCGCGGTCGCCATCACCGGCGTCTCCGTCGCCGTGGTCGCGGTCGTCCTGCGCCTGCTCATCAAGGACCTGCACCAGCACTGAACGGCCCCCGGGGCGGCCTCGGTCGCCAAACTTCCGCCGCCCCGGGCGCCTGGACCTCTTCCTGATCCAACGGACCCGAAAGGGAGCCCCATCATGCCTCAGCACGCCCAGAACACGCGCGTCTGCCGCGAGTGCGACGGCTTCGGCACTGCCGCCGTGACCACCGGCACCCGCCACCACGACGGCACCCGCGCCACCCTCCGCGTCCACTGCCTGACCTGCAAGGGCACCGGCCACGCCACCGCCGCCCCGGCCCTGGTTCGGGCGGGGAGGTGACCGCGTGAAGAGCCTGACCACCTCGGCCCACATCGAGTCAGACACTCGCTTCCGCGTCACGCCGTTCGCGGATCGCGCCACCCCCTTCGTCAGCCTCCGCATCGAGGGCGACCTCGTCGAGATCGCGCTGATCGCCTCCCCCGGCACTGCTGAGGCCCTACGCAACCTGGCCGCCGCAGCAATCGAAGCCGCTGGCTCCCTGGACGCCATGGTCGCCGACGCGCCGGAGGTGATCGGCCATGGATGACCTCACCCCAACCCCGGACCGCCCCGGCCTGCACGTCAGCAAGCCGTCGCCGTCGGACCCCGCCCAAGCCTCGGCCGTCTGCCGCTGCGGTGCCCAAGCCACCGCCACCGGAGACGCCCAGGTCCGCGCCCTGGTCGAGGGCTACACCGCCAACCACGGCCCCGCACACGGAAGGAAGTAACCGCGTGACCACCGCCGCCACCATGGCGGGCCTGGACCCGGCCACCCTCGCAGACGTGCTGAGGCTGGCCGGGTCTCCGGACTACGACCGCATCCAAGAACAGATCCGCCGCACCGGCGGCTGCTCCGACCCCATCCACCTGCAAGGTTCCACCGTCACCCGCGACGCGGTCACCGGACAGGTCCTGCACCACTACTCCACAGACACCGAACCCGGCGGCCGACTCCGCGTCGCCTGCGGCAACCGCCGCGCCTCCCGCTGCCCCGCCTGCGCCTGGACCTACGCCGGAGACACCTACCACCTCATCCGCGCCGGACTCGTCGGTGACCTGGCCAAGGGCACCCCGCACACTGTGCGCGATCATCCCCGCGTCTTCGCCACCCTCACAGCCCCCTCGTTCGGCCCCGTACACAACCGCCCCGGCAACCGGCCCTGCCGCTGCGGCACCCGCCACCCCGAGGACGCCCCGGAGCTGGGTACCCCCCTCAATCCGGCGGCGTACGACTACGCGGGCGCCGTGCTGTGGAACAACCACGCCTCCGAGCTGTGGCGCTACTTCACGATCTACCTGCGCCGCGAGATCGCCCGTCGCGCCGGACTCACCCAGAAAGCCGCCCGGGAACAGTCCCGCGTCTCCTTCGGCAAGGTTGCTGAGTATCAGAAGCGCGGAGCCGTCCATTTCCACGCCGTGGTCCGTTTCGACGGCCCCGAGGGGCCAGACACCCCGCCCCCGGCTTGGGCCACGCTCGAGCTGCTCGCCGACGCGATCCGCGCTGCCGCGGCCCGCGTCGTGGTCGAGGTGGCGCCTGCCGGAGACCAGCCAGCGCGCACGCTGCGCTGGGGCACACAGCTCGACGTCCAGCCCATCGGCGCGTTCGGCGACGGCGAGGAGATCACCGAACAGGCCGTTGCCTCCTACGTGGCCAAGTACGCCACCAAGGCGGCCGAGACCACCGGCACCGTGGACCGTCGCATCGGCAACACAGAAGCCCTCGTCCTGCTCGGCGTACCTGACCACCCGCGCAGGCTGATCGAGGCGTGCCTCGACCTGCACCCGCTCTACCCCGACCGCAAGCTCCGGGACTGGGCTCACATGCTCGGCTTCCGCGGCTACTTCTCCACCAAGTCCCGCCGCTACTCGACCACCCTCGGCGCCCTCCGCCAGGCCCGCGCTGACTACCGCGCAGCGCAGCAACGCGAAGCCCTCGGCCTGCCCGATCTCAACGACGCCCCGGAGACGACCACGCTCACGCTCGCCCACTGGACGTATGCCGGCCACGGCCACACTCCCGGCGAATCCTGGTTCGCCGCCAACATCCGCCGGGACATCCAGCTCAACCGCGAGACCGCTCGCGAAGCCCTACAAGACCAACTCGCCCAGGAAGGAGCCGCCGCATGACCACCGCTACCGCCGAACTCCTGACAGTGCCGGAAGTCATGGCGCGGCTCAAAGTCGGCCGGGGCAAGGTCTACGACCTGATCCGCACGCACCGCCTGACTTCGATCAAGGTCGACGGATGCCGCCGTGTCCCTGCTGACTCAGTCGGGGACTTCATTCGGCGGCAGATCGAGAGGGGTGTCTGATGGCCAAGAGGCGCCCCAACGGTGGCGGCACGATCTCAAAGCGGACGGACGGCCGCTATATGGGCCGCGCGTACGTCACCGATACGGACGGCAACCGTGTCCGCCGGACCGTCTACGGCGCCACCTGGGACGAAGCCAACGAGAAGCTCGGCAAGCTTCAGGACCAGGAGCGCAACGGCGTCCCGGTGCCTTCCCGCTCCTGGACAGTCGGCGAGTGGCTGACGTACTGGCTTGAGCACATCGTCGAGCCGGAGCGCGAGCACAACACCTACGCCAAGTACGAGTCCAAGATCCGTCTCTACCTGCTGCCGTATCTCGGCAAGAAGCCCTTGGTGAAGCTCACGCCCGCCCACCTCCGCACGTTCATGGCCACGCTGAAGCGTGAGAAGGTCGGCTCGGCTACCCGCTTCGAGGTGCTCCGCGTCCTCCGAAACGCGCTCAACCGGGCCATCCGTGAGGAGCTGCTCACGCGCAACGTCGCGTTGCTGGTCGACATGCCCAAGGTCACCAAGGACAAGGGCAAGGCATGGAGCGCGCGTGAGGCGATCACGTTCCTTCGCTCGGTCCGCGCTCACCGCCTCTACGCGGCCTGCGTCCTGGTGCTCGTGCTCGGCCTCCGTCGCAGTGAGGTCCTGGGCCTGCGCTGGCAAGACATCGACTTCGAGGCTCGCCAGTTCACGCCGGTCAAGCAGGTACAGCGCGAGAAGGGCGTCGGCCTGGTCCTCAAAGACCTCAAGACTGAGTCCTCACAGGCTGTGCTCCCGCTGCCGGAGTTCTGCGCCCGCGCCCTGGAGGAGCGCAGGGAGGTTCAGGAGCTGGAGCGGAAGATCGCCGGTGACCACTGGTCGCAGGAGCCGGACCACGATCTGATCTTCTCCTCGGAGCATGGCGGCATGATCGACCCGGTGGGCTTCTCCCGGACCTTCGATCGGCTCGTGAAGCGTGCCAGCGTCCGCCGCATCACGGTCCGGCTCGCCCGGCACACCTGCGGCACCCTGCTCGCCTTCCTGAAGGTGCATCCCAAGGTCGCTCAGGCGATCCTTCGGCACAGCCAGATCAGCATGACCATGGACGTCTACACGCACGTGGTCGGCGACAGTGAGCGGGAAGCCGTCGCGATGCTTGCCGAGCTGCTGGAAGATCCGCTCATCGGCTGACCGTTGCTGTTGGTGTCAACCGTTGGTGTCAAAAGACCCCCGGCCCTAGTGGGCCGGGGGTCTTTTCGCTGGTGGGGCTAACAGGATTTGAACCTGTGGCCTCATCCTTATCAGGGATGCGCTCTAACCAACTGAGCTATAGCCCCGCCGCGCTCTGCGGTGTATGTCCCGCGCGCTGACCCCTGAAGATTAGCGCACGACGTGGGAAGTCCCAAAATCGGTTACCCGGGGACGGACGAGAGGGCGCGCCCCTCCGGGGTGCGGCCCTCTTCGGTGCAGCGCTCAGGGGGCCTCGGCGGGGCTCCTCGGCGCCTCGCTCACTCGTCCTCCGCGAGGGTCAGCTCGACACCACCGACGAAGCCCGCGGAGAGGTTGTAGATGAACGCGCCGAGCGTCGCGAGGGCGGTCGCCAGGATCACGTCGATGACCGCGATGATCGTCGTGAAGATGAGCACGTTCGACAGGGACAGGAACGACTGGAGGTCGAAGCCGTTCGACTCGTTCGAGCCGGTGGCCTCCGAGATCGTGCCGCCGACCGAGGAGAAGACGCCCATGGCGTCCATGACCATCCACAGCACCGCGGACGCCACGACCGTGCAGATGCCGAGCGCGATGGAGAGCAGGAAGCTGACCTTCATGACCGACCACGGATCGGCCTTCGCCACTCTGAGCCGTGCCTTGCGGGTGCGCGGAGTGGTGGACGCGCCGGTCCGGGGGCGGCGCACGGCGCCCGTCGCCGACTGCGCCGAGTAGGCCTGAGGCGGGTGGTAGGGCCCAGCGGACTGCTGTGGCTTGCGCTCCCCCGGCAGGGGGGACGCGGCGGCCGGCTGTGCCCCCGGCTCGGGCTGCGCGGCGCCTGCGGCGGCCGGCCCCGCTCCAGCCGCGTGCTGCCGGGTCCCCGGCCCTCGGGTGTCCGTCACACTTCCCCCCTGGGTTCCATGAGAGTCATGGGAGTGGGTCGAGTCCGTGGCCGAGCCACGGCCGCCGCCGTCCGTGTCCGTATCGGTCGATCCGGCGCCCGTGGCTCCGCTCACGCTGACTCACTCCTCGCGCTACTCGGCCGAGGGCGCCTCACCCTCGTCCGTGCCGATGACCGGGGCGTCCTCGGCGATCTCGTCCACGGCCTCGCCGCCGTCGACTTCCTCCGCCTCGCGCCCCGCCTCGGCGTTACGTGCGATACCGACCACGGCATCGCGCTTGCCCAGGTTGATCAGTTGGACGCCCATGGTGTCACGGCCCGTCTCCCTGACCTCGTTGACTCGCGTACGAATCACACCGCCCGACAGCGTGATGGCGAGGATCTCGTCGGTCTCCTCGACCACCAGCGCGCCGACGAGCGAGCCACGGTCCTCGACGATCTTGGCAGCCTTGATGCCGAGGCCGCCGCGGCCCTGGACGCGGTACTCGTCGACGTCGGTCCGCTTCGCGTACCCGCCGTCTGTGGCAGTGAACACGAACGTACCCGGTCGAACAACATTCATCGAGAGCAGCTGGTCGCCCTCACGGAAACTCATGCCCTTGACGCCCGAGGTGGCACGGCCCATCGGACGCAGGGACTCGTCGGTCGCGGTGAACCGGATCGACTGCGCCTTCTTGCTGATCAGAAGCAGATCGTCATCGGCCGAAACCAGCTCCGCCCCGATCAGTTCGTCATCGGATCCGTCCGCCGTCTCGCGAAGGTTGATCGCGATGACACCGCCGGAGCGCGGCGAATCGTAATCCTTCAGAGGCGTCTTCTTGACCAGACCGCCCTTGGTGGCGAGAACCAGGTACGGCGCGGCCTCGTAGTCGCGGATCGCCAGGATCTCCGCGATCGACTCGTCCGGCTGGAAGGCGAGCAGGTTCGCGACGTGCTGACCACGCGCGTCCCGGCCGGCGTCGGGCAGTTCGTACGCCTTCGCGCGGTAGACGCGGCCCTTGTTGGTGAAGAACAGCAGCCAGTGGTGCGTGGTCGACACGAAGAAGTGGTCGACGATGTCGTCTTCCTTCAGCTTCGTGCCGCGTACGCCCTTGCCGCCGCGCTTCTGCGCGCGGTAGTCGTCGGTCTTGGTGCGCTTGACGTAGCCGCCGCGGGTGACCGTGACGACGATGTCCTCCTCGGCGATGAGGTCCTCGATGGACATGTCGCCGTCGAAGGGCACCAGCTGGGTGCGGCGGTCTTCACCGAACTTCTCGACGATCGCGCCGAGCTCCTCGCTGATGATGCCGCGCTGGCGGACGGGCGAGGCGAGGATCTCGTTGTACTCCTGGATCTTCGCCTGGAGCTCGTCGTGCTCCTGGACGATCTTCCGGCGCTCCAGGGCCGCGAGGCGGCGCAGCTGCATCTCGAGGATGGCGTTGGCCTGGATGTCGTCGATCTCCAGCAGGCTCATCAGACCGTCACGAGCGATATCCACGGTGTCGCTGCGCCGGATCAGCGCGATGACCTCGTCGATGGCGTCGAGGGCCTTCAGCAGACCGCGCAGGATGTGCGCCCGCTCCTCGGCCTTGCGCAGCCGGAAGCGCGTACGGCGGACGACGACCTCGATCTGGTGCGTCACCCAGTGCCGGATGAACGCGTCCAGGGACAGGGTGCGCGGCACGCCGTCGACGAGCGCCAGCATGTTGGCGCCGAAGTTCGTCTGAAGGTCGGTGTGCTTGTAGAGGTTGTTCAGGACGACCTTGGCGACCGCGTCCCTCTTGAGCACGATGACCAGGCGCTGGCCGGTGCGGGAGGAGGTCTCGTCACGGACGTCCGCGATACCGCCGACCTTGCCGTCCTTCACCAGGTCGGCGATCTTCTGCGCCAGGTTGTCCGGGTTGACCTGGTACGGCAGCTCGGTGACGACCAGACACTGGCGGTTCTGGATCTCCTCGACCTCGACGACCGCGCGCATGGTGATCGAGCCGCGGCCGGTGCGGTAGGCCTCCTCGATGCCCTTGCGGCCCACCACCAGGGCGCCCGTCGGGAAGTCGGGGCCCTTGATCCGCTCGATGAGGGCGTCGAGGAGCTCCTCGTGCGTGGCCTCCGGGTTCTCCAGGTACCACTGGGCGCCGGCCGCGACCTCGCGCAGGTTGTGCGGCGGGATGTTGGTCGCCATACCGACCGCGATACCGGCCGAACCGTTGATCAGCAGGTTCGGGAAGCGGGCGGGCAGGACGGTCGGCTCCTGGGAGCGGCCGTCGTAGTTGTCCGTGAAGTCGACGGTCTCCTCGTCGATGTCGCGGACCATCTCCATCGACAGCGGCGCGAGCTTGCACTCGGTGTACCGCATGGCGGCCGCCGGGTCGTTGCCCGGGGAGCCGAAGTTGCCGTTGGAGTCCACCAGCGGCATCCGCATCGACCACGGCTGCGCGAGGCGGACCAGCGCGTCGTAGATCGAGGAGTCGCCGTGCGGGTGGTAGTTGCCCATGACGTCGCCGACGACACGGGCGCACTTGTAGAAGCCGCGGTCGGGGCGGTAGCCGCCGTCGTACATGGCGTACAGCACACGGCGGTGGACGGGCTTGAGACCGTCGCGGACGTCGGGCAGCGCACGGGACACGATGACGGACATCGCGTAGTCCAGGTACGAGCGCTGCATCTCCGTCTCGAGCCCGACGGGCTCGACACGCATCGCGAGTTCGCCGCCCTCTTCAGGGGTGACGGGAGTGTTCTCGTCGGCCATTGCTGGTGAAGATCCTTTCCTGTGCGGTCAGCTGAGACCGACTCAGATGTCGAGGAAGCGGACGTCCTTGGCGTTGCGCTGGATGAACGCGCGGCGGGCCTCGACGTCCTCGCCCATCAGCACCGAGAACAGGTCGTCGGCCTGTGCGGCGTCGTCGAGCGTGACCTGGCCGAGGACGCGGTGCTCCTGGTCCATGGTCGTGATGCGCAGCTCCTCGGCGTTCATCTCGCCGAGACCCTTGAAGCGCTGGATCGAGTCCTCGCGGACACGCTTGCCGCGCTGCCGCCCCATTTCGAGGAGCGCGTCGCGCTCGCGGTCCGAGTACGCGTACTCGGTGTCGTCCCGGCCCCACTTGATCTTGTACAGCGGAGGACGGGAGAGGTACACGTGCCCGGCCTCGACCAGCGGCCGCATGAAGCGGAACAGGAAGGTCAGCAGCAGGGTGCTGATGTGCTGGCCGTCGACGTCGGCGTCCGCCATCAGAATGATCTTGTGATAGCGGAGCTTCGAGATGTCGAAGTCCTCGTGCACACCGGTGCCGAACGCGGAGATCAGCGCCTGGATCTCCTGGTTCTGCAGGATCTTGTCGATCCGCGCCTTCTCCACGTTGAGGATCTTGCCTCGGATCGGGAGGATCGCCTGGTACTGCGGGTTACGGCCGGACTTGGCCGAACCGCCGGCGGAGTCACCCTCGACGATGAAGATCTCGCACTTGGTGGGGTCGTTCGACTGGCAGTCGGAGAGCTTGCCCGGCAGGGACGCGCTCTCCAGGAGGCCCTTGCGGCGGGTCAGGTCACGGGCCTTGCGGGCCGCCACGCGCGCGGTGGCCGCCTGGATGCCCTTGCGGACGATGTCCGTGGCCTCGTTCGGGTTGCGGTCCAGCCAGTCGTTGAGGTGCTCGTAGACCGCCTTCTGGACGAAGGTCTTCGCCTCGGTGTTGCCGAGCTTGGTCTTGGTCTGGCCCTCGAACTGCGGTTCGCTCAGCTTCACCGAGATGATCGCGGTCAGACCCTCGCGGATGTCGTCGCCCGTGAGGTTGTCGTCCTTGTCACGCAGCAGCTTCTTGTCACGCGCGTACTTGTTGATCAGCGAGGTCAGCGCGGCCCGGAAGCCCTCTTCGTGCGTACCGCCCTCGTGGGTGTGGATGATGTTGGCGAAGGAGTACACGCCTTCGCTGTAGCCGCTGTTCCACTGCATCGCGACCTCGAGGGACAGGCTCTTGTCCCTGTCCTCGGCCTCGAGGTCGATCACGGTGGGGTGCACCGCGTCTCCCTTGCGGGAGTTGAGGTACTTCACGAAGTCGACGATGCCGCCCTCGTAGTGGTACGTGACGGTCTTGACCTCGGGGGTCTCGTCCGCACCCGCCTCGTCCGCCTTGGCCGTGGCCTTCGCCGACTCGCGCTCGTCGGTCAGCTTGATCGTCAGTCCCCGGTTGAGGAACGCCATCTCCTGGAAGCGCCGGGAGAGCGTCTCGAAGGAGTACTCGGTCGTCTCGAAGATGTCCGGGTCGGCCCAGAAGGTGACCGAGGTGCCGGTCTCGTCGGTCGGCTCATGGCGCTGGAGCGGGGCCGTGGGGACGCCCATCTTGTAGTCCTGCGTCCAGCGGTAGCCGTCACGCTTGATCTCGACGGACACCTTGTTCGACAGCGCGTTGACCACGGAGACGCCGACGCCGTGCAGACCGCCGGAGACGGCGTACCCGCCACCGCCGAACTTTCCGCCCGCGTGCAGCACGGTCAGCACGATCTCGACGGCCGGCTTCTTCTCGACCGGGTGGATGTCCACCGGGATGCCACGGCCGTTGTCGATCACGCGCACGCCGCCGTCGGCGAGGATCGTGACGTCGATCGTGTCGGCATAACCGGCCAGCGCCTCGTCGACCGCGTTGTCGACCACCTCGTACACGAGGTGGTGGAGTCCGCGCTCACCGGTCGAGCCGATGTACATGCCGGGTCGCTTGCGGACCGCGTCCAGACCCTCGAGGACGGTGATGGCGCTGGCGTCGTACGACGCGGTGACCTCGCCGTTCGAGCTGGTCGCCGCGCCGGCGTCGGTGGACGGAATGTTCTCGTTGGGGTTGCCGGAATCGGCCACGAAGCGCCCTTTCTGGCACGGCGCAAACCAAGCTCGTCGGCGGATGCCGGAGCGGCTGCGGCATGTTGCGTTGGTAAGCCTTGATCAGCGTTGCTCAGCGTTACCCGGACGGTCCCCACGATCGGGGCGGGATTGTCTCCCAGTCTACCGGTAGCGCCGACAGTGATGGGGGTTTGCCGGTACCTGGCTCCGCATGTGCCGCCCTCAACCGGTCTCGCCCGACTCCCTATATGCGGAACGGGGCTCCAAGAGGCTCTAAGAGGCACTCAGCGCTTCCGGCTGTCAACCCTTGGCTACGTCGGACTCCGGCGGACGTTCGCAATCGCGCGCGGGCACGACGAAAGGGCCGCCGACGCATGCGGACGGCGGCCCGAAGTGATGTCGGTCACCCGTAGGTGTCGCCGGGGCCCCTGCTCCCCGGGGCACGCAGAGGGCCGAAGCGGCGGGCGGGGCCGCCGGGGCCATGGACCTTGATCAAACGGACCGTGCCGTGTCCGAGGTCCTCGTTGAGGCGAGCGACCAGCTGGGGGGCCAGCAACCGCAGCTGCGTGGCCCACACCGTGGAGTCGCACACCACCGTCAGGACGCGTTCGTCCTCGTCGTACCGCTGCGGGACGCAGTGCTTGGCGAGGTCCTCGCCGACGATCTGCGGCCAGCGGCCCATCACACCGCCCACCGCGGCCGGGGTCTCCCAGCCGCGCTCGGTGATCAGCCGGTTGATGGCCGCCCCGAGCGCCATGGGGTCGCGGCGGTCGGCGCGTGCGCCGGAGCGCAGACCGCCGCGCCGCGCCTGCTTCTTCTGCTGCGCCGCGTCTCCCCGCGCGCGTGCCTGTTCCTTCGCGGCCCTCAGCGCCACACGCGCGAGGTCCACGCCCGACAGCTCGGGAGCCTTCTTCGGGGCGGGCTCGTCGGTGCTCATGCGCGCTCCACGGTGCCGTCGGACACGGAGTACCGCGTCCCCGTCAGTATGTGCGGTACGTCGTCGTCGACCGCGGCGGTGACCAGGACCTGCTCGCCCGGCACCACCAGTTCGGCCAGGCGCGCACGGCGGCGGGTGTCCAGCTCGGCGAAGACGTCGTCCAGGACGAGCACCGGCTCGTTGCCCTCCGCGCGCAGGAGGTCGTACGACGCCAGGCGCAGCGCCAGCGCGTACGACCAGGACTCGCCATGGGAGGCGTATCCCTTGGCGGGCAGCTGACCGAGCTTGAGGAGCAGATCGTCGCGATGGGGGCCCACCAGGGTGACGCCGCGCTCGATCTCCTGTTTGCGGGCCTCGGCGAGCGCGGACATCAGCTGCTCGTAGAGGGCCTCCCGGGTGTGGGCCTCACCGGGCGCGGACGGCTTGTACTCCAGGGCGACCGGGCCGCCACCGGGTGCCAGCTGCTCATAGGCCTTGTCGGCGAGCGGCTGGAGCGCCGCGATCAGTTCGAGGCGCTGGGCGAGCAGCTCGGCGCCGGCGCGGGCGAGGTGCTGGTCCCATACATCGAGGGTGGACAGGTCCAGGGAGCGCCCACCGTGGCGGCGGGCCAGCGCGGCCGTCTTCAGGAGAGTGTTGCGCTGCCTGAGGACACGCTCGTAGTCGGAGCGGACGCCCGCCATGCGCGGGGAGCGGGCGGTGATCAGCTCGTCGAGGAAGCGGCGCCGCTCGCCGGGGTCGCCCTTGACCAGCGCGAGGTCCTCGGGTGCGAACAGCACACTGCGCACGATGCCGAGCACATCGCGGGGCCTGACCTGCGAGGACCTGTTGATGCGGGCGCGATTGGCCTTGCCGGGATTCAGCTCCAGCTCGACCAGCTGCTGCCGCTCACCCTGTCTGACCTGCGCCCGGATGATCGCGCGTTCGGCGCCCATACGAACGAGGGGGGCGTCGGAGGAGACGCGGTGGCTGCCGAGGGTGGCGAGGTAGCCGACCGCCTCCACCAGGTTCGTCTTGCCGTGCCCGTTGGGGCCGACGAAGGCGGTCACGCCCGGGTCGAGCGCGACCTCGACCCGGGCGTACGAGCGGAAGTCGGCCAGCGACAGATGCGTCACATGCATGGTCGTCCGCCGACCTCCCCCAAGGGTTGTGGACCGCCGGGCGGCCCTGTGGACTACTTCTTCTCGACCGCGTGGCCGCCGAACTGGTTCCGCAGCGCCGCGATCATCTTCATCTGCGGCGAGTCGTCCTGCCGCGAGCTGAACCGCGCGAACAGCGACGCCGTGATCGCCGGGAGCGGCACCGCGTTGTCGATGGCGGCCTCCACGGTCCAGCGGCCCTCGCCGGAGTCGGCCGCCCAGCCGCGCAGCTTGTCCAGGTGCTCGTCCTCCTCGAGGGCGTTGACCGCGAGGTCCAGCAGCCAGGAGCGGATGACCGTGCCCTCCTGCCAGGAGCGGAAGACCTCGCGGACGTTCTCCACGGAGTCGACCTTCTCCAGCAGCTCCCAGCCCTCGGCGTAGGCCTGCATCATCGCGTACTCGATGCCGTTGTGGACCATCTTCGCGAAGTGGCCCGCGCCGACCTTGCCGGCGTGCACCGAGCCGAACGCGCCCTCGGGCTTGAGGGCGTCGAAGACCGGCTGCACCTTGGCGACGTCCCGGGCGTCGCCGCCGTACATCAGGGCGTAGCCGTTCTCGAGGCCCCACACGCCGCCGGAGACACCGCAGTCGACGAAACCGATGCCCTTGGCCGCGAGTTCCTCGGCGTGCTTCTCGTCGTCCGTCCAGCGGGAGTTCCCGCCGTCCACGACGACGTCGCCGGGCTCAAGCAGCCTCGCCAGCTCGTCGATGGTGGACTGGGTCGGGGCACCGGCCGGAACCATCACCCACACCACTCGCGGTCCCTCCAGCTTGCCCACCAGCTCTTCGAGACTGTGGACATCGGCGAGGTCCGGGTTGCGGTCGTATCCGATGACGGTGTGGCCTGCGCGGCGGATCCGCTCGCGCATGTTGCCGCCCATCTTGCCGAGGCCGACGAGACCGAGCTCCATCAGTTGTTCCTTAGGTTGCGATGGCATGAGGGCACTTTCGTACCTGCGTCCGAGCCTAAACCCGGCCGCTCATGCACACCTGTGGGGTTACGCGCTCATGCGAAACCCCCTCCCACCTGCGGCTTCTTCCGAAGAGCCCGGTGATCCACCGAGCCCCGGGCCTCCTGTGGACAGCTGTCAGCCGCTGAGCCGCACCGGCATGATCAGGTACTTGTACGCCTCGTCAGCCTCGGCGTCCACGGCCGGCTTGCCGCCCAGCAGGGCGGGCTTCGTGGATGTGGTGAAGGACAGCTGGGCAACCGGGGAGTCGATGGCGCTCAGACCGTCCAGCAGGAAGGTCGGGTTGAAGGCGATGGAGATGTCGTCGCCCTCCAACTGGGCGTCGACCCTTTCCACAGCCTGTGCGTCGTCGCTGGAGCCGGCCTCCAGGATCAGCACGCCCTGCTCGAAGCTGAGCCGCACCGGAGTGTTCCGCTCGGCGACCAGGGCGACGCGCTTGACGGCCTCCACGAAGGGGGCGGTCTCGATGGTGGCGACCGAGTTGAACTCCGTCGGGAACAGCGTGCGGTACTTCGGGAGGTCGCCCTCCAGCAGGCGGGTCGTCGTACGCCGGCCGGCGCCCTCGAAACCGATGAGGCCCTCGCCCGCGCCCGAGCCGGACAGCGCCAGGATCACGGAGTCGCCGCTGGTCAGCGCCTTGGCGGTGTCCAGGAGCGTCTTGGCGGGCACCAGGGCCACGGCGGACGCCTCCGGGTTCTCCGGCTTCCACAGGAACTCGCGGACCGCGAAGCGGTAGCGGTCGGTGGAGGCCAGCGTGACCGTGTCGCCCTCGATCTCGATGCGCACACCGGTGAGGACGGGCAGCGTGTCGTCGCGGCCCGCGGCAATGGCGACCTGCTGCACGGCGGAGGCGAAGACCTCGCCCGGGACCGTGCCCGTCGCGTTCGGCATCTGGGGCAGCGCCGGGTACTCCTCCACGGGGAGGGTGTGCAGGGTGAACCGGGAGGAGCCGCAGACCACCGTGGCCCGTACACCGTCTGTGGAAATCTCCACCGGACGGTTGGGGAGGGCACGGGAGATGTCGGCGAGCAGGCGGCCGGAGACGAGGACCGTGCCCTCCTCCTCGACCTCGACCTCCACCGACACGCGCGCCGAGACCTCGTAGTCGAAGCTGGACAGGCTCAGCTGCCCGTCCTCGGCCTTCAGCAGCAGGCCGGCGAGGACAGGCGCCGGCGGACGGGCCGGGAGGCTGCGCGCCGCCCAGGCCACTGCCTCCGCGAGTACGTCGCGTTCCACCCGGATCTTCACCGTAAGCCGCCTCCTGCTGTTGCCGGCGTTCTCGCCCTGCTGGCCTTCGTCGTGACTCGGTGTCGAGAGCCCCTGTGACGGGAAGGACACCGGGGACCAGTCTGACGCACGCCGCTGACAGTCGGCGCCTTTCGGGGTCAAGTCGTGACGAGGGGCGGTCGGGAGCCGGAGAGCGAGTTGTGCACAGGCCCCGCTTCCAGACGAATTCCCCGCTCTCTCTGAGTAGGAGTAGTAGTAGGGCCTGTGGATACGGTGGATAACCGCGTTTGCCCAGCTCAGCGCCCAGATTTTGTCCACTGGGCCTGTGGGCGGCAGCAGTGGACAACCAGGTGTCTCTGTGGAGAACGGAAAGTTCTGCACACCCCGTGCACAGCCCAGGGGCACTTCTCCCCAGTGCCGTCCCCAGCTTTACCCACCTTTCCCACAGCCCAACCGGGCGCCTTGATGTGACGCCTTTCACTCCGTCCGGTGAGAGCCCGCGTTGCGTTGCCGAACAGTGGACAGGGATGTGGAGAAGCCGGGGAACACTGGGGACAACCGGCCGTAGCCTGTGGGTCGTCGGTGGACAACTCCGTGCACAGACTGTGGATCTTTGTGTCGTCCACAGTCTGTGGAGATCGTTCATCCACCAATCCACAAGCGGCTGAGCTGGCAGGACGATCTTCCGGCAGCACTGCCTGTGGACGCGATCTGGACAACTTCGCGGTCCCCAGCATGTGGACGGAAGAAAGTCGCCGAATCTGTGGAGAGTGGCCGTAACGCGGCGAGTATTCGAACAGCAGGTTGCGGACGTGCCGCCGCCGCAGGTGCGCCCGACCGCCCGCCCCGCGGGGTGGGAGAAGCGCTGACGGCGCCCGGCGGGCGCGGCGGAGGGGCTCGGGGGCGGCTGGTGGCGCCTCGGCGGGTGTACTCGGGGCGGTGCCGGGGCGTCTGAGCACCGGCATGGCGGGTGGCAGCCGGCCGGGGGCCTTCGCGGGGTACGGGAACGGCGGAGGGCGCCCCCGGGACCTTCTCGGGGGCGCCCTCGACGGGAGTGCGTGCGGCCGTCAGCCGTTCTTGATGCGGTTCGTCAGCTCGGTCACCTGGTTGTAGATGGAACGCCGCTCGGCCATCAGGGCGCGGATCTTGCGGTCGGCGTGCATCACCGTCGTGTGGTCGCGTCCGCCGAACTGGGCGCCGATCTTCGGCAGCGACAGGTCCGTCAGTTCACGGCACAGATACATCGCGATCTGCCGGGCTGTCACCAGGGCACGGCCGCGCGAGGTGCCGCACAGGTCCTCGACCGTCAGGCCGAAGTAGTCGGCGGTGGCCGCCATGATGGCCGTCGCGGTGATCTCGGGGGCCGAGTCCTCGCCGCCGGGGATCAGGTCCTTGAGGACGATCTCCGTCAGACCCAGGTCCACGGGCTGCCGGTTGAGCGACGCGAACGCCGTCACCCGGATCAGGGCGCCCTCCAGCTCCCGGATGTTGCGCGAGATGCGGGACGCGATGAATTCCAACACCTCGGGCGGCGCGTTGAGCTGCTCCTGCACCGCCTTCTTGCGGAGGATCGCGATGCGCGTCTCCAGCTCCGGCGGCTGGACGTCGGTGATCAGGCCCCACTCGAAGCGGTTGCGCAGCCGGTCCTCCAGGGTGACCAGCTGCTTGGGCGGCCGGTCCGAGGAGAGCACGATCTGCTTGTTGGCGTTGTGGAGCGTGTTGAAGGTGTGGAAGAACTCCTCCTGCGTCGACTCCTTCTGCGCCAGGAACTGGATGTCGTCGACGAGCAGGATGTCCATGTCGCGGTAGCGCTTGCGGAACGCGTCCGCCTTGCCGTCGCGGATGGAGTTGATGAACTCGTTGGTGAACTCCTCGGAGCTCACGTACCGCACGCGGGTGCCCGGGTAGAGGCTGCGCGCGTAGTGACCGATGGCATGCAGCAGGTGCGTCTTGCCGAGCCCCGACTCACCGTAGATGAAGAGGGGGTTGTACGCCTTCGCCGGTGCCTCGGCGACGGCGACCGCGGCCGCGTGCGCGAAGCGGTTCGAGGCGCCGATGACGAAGGTGTCGAAGAGGTATTTCGGGTTGAGCCGCGCGGTGGGCTCGCCCGGTCCGGTCGCCGGCGCGGGCTGTGCGGCCAGCGGGCCGGGCGCGCCGGTGGTGGGCAGACCGGGGCCGCCCGGACCGCCCCGGTGCGCGTGTCCGCCGCCGGAGGGAGGCTCCGGGAGCTCGCGCCGGTCGGGGCGCTGCTGGTCGAAGTCGCCCCGCGCGCTCTCGTAGTCCGGGCGTTGCTGCTCGTACGGCGAGCGCTCCAAGGACTGCGTGCGGTAGTCGGGCGCCGGGGTCGCGTACGGGTCGCGTTCGGGGAAGCCGAGCCGCTGCTGCTGCCAGCCGTAGTCGTCCTGGGACGAGCGGGGCCAGGCACCGGGCTCGGGGCGCTGGTACTCACCCGGATACGCCGGGCGGGCGGGGGGGAGCTGATCGGCGCGGGGGGAGGGGAGCTGGTCGCCGGGGCCCGGGGGCAGCTGGCCGGAGCGGCCCCTTCGGTGGTCGTCCGCGCGATGGCGGCCGTATCCCTCGTAGCCGCCCTGGCGGTCGTAGGTGTCGCGGCCGGGGAGCTCGGGCTCCTCGTAGCGCGACGGGGCGGGCGCGGACGGCGCCGGGGGCTCGCCAGCGGAGTCGTCGACGGTGATGGCGATGCGGATGGGGCGGCCGCACTCGCGGCTGAGCGTGTCGCTCACGACCGGCGCCAGCCGGCCTTCGAGGACGCCCTTCGCGAATTCGTTCGGCACTGCGAGCAGGGCGGTGTCGGCGACCAGCGCCAGCGGCTGGCAGCGCCTGATCCAGTGCTCGTCCTTCGCCTCGACACCCGGTCCGGGTCCCTCACCGAGGAGCTGCTCGAGGACTCGTGGCCACACTGCGGCAAGATCGGCAGGTACGTCAGCCACAGGGCACGCTCTCTCAAAGGTCCCACGCACGTGTGGTCGCGGGAGGGGTCGGAAGGCAAATCGGGCGGTCGGCCCGGGACGAGGCAACTCGGCCGGGGACATGGGCACGCATCGGAGTCCAGTCACGGTAGTCAGGGCGAGCGGCGTGGTTCAAGTTGTTGTCCCCAGGCTGTGGACAAGTGTCTCTCATGGGGCGCTGGTTTGACCGGACGGCGCAGCCCCGCGTACCGTAACCAGGTCGAGTTGTCGATGGCTGCTGCCGCCTGCCTCCGATGGGCACAGATCACGTACCAGTGTTCCGACCAGGGAACATGCGGTGATCGGGAAGCGGTGCACTCGGGCGTAATGCGAGCTACTCGTGGGCGCACGGTGACAGCCAGGCGACACCCCGCCAGCCACCGAATCATTACTGGAGCCCCCGAGTGAGCAAGCGCACCTTCCAGCCGAACAACCGTCGTCGCGCGAAGACCCACGGCTTCCGGCTGCGTATGCGTACCCGTGCCGGCCGCGCCATCCTGGCGTCCCGCCGCAGCAAGGGTCGCGCCCGTCTGTCCGCCTGATCGCGCACAGGTCATGACGTGCTGCCTACCGAGCATCGGCTGAGGCGGCGCGAGGACTTCGCGACCGCGGTACGCCGAGGACGCCGGGCCGGACGCCCGCTTCTCGTCGTCCACCTTCGAAGCGGTGCCACGGACCCGCACGCGCCTGGGGAGAGCGCTCCCCCGACGCGTGCGGGTTTCGTCGTGAGCAAGGCCGTGGGCGGCGCAGTCGTACGCAACAAGGTGAAGCGCAGGCTTCGCCACCTGATACGTGACCGAGTGCCCCTGCTGCCCCCCGGTAGCCTGGTAGTCGTACGAGCGCTGCCCGGCGCGGGTGACGCCGACCACGCACAGCTGGCCCGAGACCTGGATGCTGCGCTTCAGCGGCTGCTGGGAGGAGGGGGCACGCGATGAAGTACCCATTGCTGGCTCTCATCAAGATCTATCAGTGGACGATCAGTCCACTGCTCGGGCCGGTGTGCAAGTACTACCCGTCGTGTTCCCACTACGGCTACACGGCCATCGACCGGCACGGTGCGATCAAGGGAACGGCACTCACCGCCTGGCGCATCCTACGGTGCAATCCGTGGTCGCTCGGCGGTGTAGACCATGTCCCGCCGCGCAAGCGCCCGCGGTGGCACGAAATGCTGCGCGCCGCCTGGCGCGCACGCAAGGGCGGGCCCTCCGCCGCCGAACCGGCCACCGAAGGAGACCTCCCTTCGAGCCCGGCCGCGAAGACCTCGTCCCATGCCCAAGGAGCATGATTAGTGGACACGATTGCCAGCCTCTTCAGTTTCATCACGACACCCGTCTCCTGGGTCATCGTCCAGTTCCACACGGTGTACGGCAGCCTCTTCGGCCCTGACACCGGATGGGCCTGGGGCCTGTCCATCGTGTCCCTGGTGATCCTGATTCGTATCTGCCTGATCCCGCTCTTCGTGAAGCAGATCAAGGCGACCCGGGCCATGCAGACGCTGCAGCCCGAGATGAAGAAGATCCAGGAGCGCTACAAGAACGACAAGCAGCGCCAGTCCGAAGAGATGATGAAGCTGTACAAGGAGTCGGGTACCAACCCGCTCTCCTCGTGCCTTCCCATCCTGGCGCAGTCGCCCTTCTTCTTTGCCCTGTACCACGTGCTCAACGGCATCGCGTCGGGCAAGACCATCGGTGTCATCAACGACCAGCTGCTGCTGAGCGCCCAGAAGGCGCACATCTTTGGTGCCCCCCTGGCCGCCAAGTTCACGGACAGCGCGGCCAAGGTGCATGCGCTGCACGCGTCGCTGACCGACGTCCGGGTCGTCACTGCGGTGATGATCGTGCTGATGTCGGCGTCGCAGTTCTATACGCAGCGCCAGCTGATGACGAAGAACGTCGACACCACGGTGAAGACGCCGTTCATGCAGCAGCAGAAGATGCTGATGTACGTCTTCCCGGTGATGTTCGCCGTCTTCGGCATCAACTTCCCGGTTGGTGTCCTCGTCTACTGGCTGACCACCAACGTGTGGACCATGGGCCAGCAGATGTATGTGATCCACAACAACCCGACCCCGGGTTCCAAGGCCCAGGCCGCCTACCTCGAGCGCCTGTACAAGCACGTCACGCACCACGGCAAGACCCGCAACCGGCGTGAGAAGGCCATCGTCAAGGCGATCGTCGCCAAGGGCCGCGACCGCAACGAGTTCGAGCGCAGGTTCATCAACGGTCTGACCAAGGCGGGCCTTGCGGCCCAGTCGGACGGCACCGTGATGAAGAGCGAGGCCGTGGCCGTCGCCACCGTCGAGGACGGTACGCCGAGCACCGGGGCCCCCAAGCGTCAGCAGCCCAAGCGGCAGACCAAGGCCCAGCGTCAGTCCGGTGGGGCCAAGCCTGTGGGCGGTTCCGAGGAGCCGTCTTCGTCCCCGTCGCTGAGCAAGTCCGACGAGCCGCAGGATGCCGAGCCGGCCGGCAACGCGAAGAAGGCGACGTCGCAGCCCGGCTCCGGCACCCGCAGCAAGGCCCAGTCCGGCCAGCGCAAGGGTCCGCAGCGGCCCAAGTCCCCGTCCAAGAAGTAAGAAGGAGTCCATCCCGTGACGGAAGGCACCACCTCCGCGGCTGCCGAGGGTGCAGATACCCTGACCCGCCTGGAGCAGGAGGGCGAGATCGCGGCGGACTACCTCGAGGGTCTGCTGGACATCGCCGATCTCGACGGCGACATCGACATGGACGTCGAGGCAGACCGTGCGTCCGTGTCGATCATCAGCGACACGGCCAGCCGGGACCTCCAGAAGCTGGTCGGCCGTGACGGCGAGGTGCTGGAGGCGCTCCAGGAGCTGACACGCCTGGCCGTGCACCGGGAGACCGGCGACCGTAGCCGGCTGATGCTGGACATCGCGGGCTACCGCGCCAGGAAGCGTGCGGAGCTCTCGGAACTCGGTGCCAAGGCGGTGGCCGAGGTCAAGAGCTCCGGCGAGCCCGTGCAGCTCAAGCCGATGACGCCCTTCGAGCGCAAGGTCGTGCACGACGCGGTCAAGGCCGCGGGCCTGCGCAGCGAGTCCGAGGGCGAGGAGCCGCAGCGCTTCGTCGTCGTGCTGCCCGCCTGAATCGGTCCGTAGCCTCCTCCGGCCCCGTCTGTTGAGCAGGCGGGGCCGAACTTTGTCAGCCTGGTAGTTCCCCTCACGGCTGTGCCTGCGGCAGCCGGGAGTCCCTGATAGTTCTGGTGGTCTGCGCGCCCAGTGCGCTCTTGCGGTACGGAAGGACGGTCCCCGTGACGGAGGCAGCAGAGCTTCCCCCTGCGCCGGAGCAGGCGCGCGAGGTGTTCGGCGATCGCTTCGCGGACGCGGTCCGCTATGCGGAGCTGCTCGCGGAAGCGGGCGTGCAGCGCGGTCTTATCGGCCCACGGGAAGTGCCTCGCCTGTGGGAGCGCCATCTGCTGAACTGCGCGGTGCTCTCAGAGGTCGTGCCCGATGGGGTGACCGTGTGCGACGTGGGCTCCGGCGCCGGACTGCCGGGCATTCCGCTCGCGCTCGTCCGGGAAGACCTGAAGATCACGCTGCTGGAGCCGTTGCTGCGGCGCACGAACTTTCTCACCGAGGTCGTCGAGCTGCTGGGGCTCGACCATGTGACTGTCGTCCGCGGCCGCGCCGAGGAGGTCATGGGCAAGATGCAGCCGGTCCATGTGGTGACGGCACGCGCCGTGGCCCCGTTGGACCGACTGGCCACGTGGGGCATTCCGCTGCTGCGTCCTTACGGTGAGATGCTCGCCCTGAAGGGCGACACCGCGGAGGAGGAGCTGAAGAGTGCCGGCACCGCGCTGACGAAGCTCGGCGCCGTGGGGACGTCCATCCTCCACGTGGGCGAGGGCATCGTGGATCCGCTGTCGACCGTGGTGCGGGTGGAGGTGGGGGAAAGCCCCGGCGGTGTGCGCTTCGCGGCCAAGAGGGCCAAGGCGGCCCGGGCGGGGCGGGCGCGACGGCGTCGGTGAGCGGTCGGCGGGTGTGACCGGGTTCGGTGATCGGTCGGAGGGTGCGAGTCGGGTCGGTGATCGGCCGATGCGCGCGACCGGGGTCGGTGATCGTGCGCGCATTCTCGACGAGTCGTGGTACTCCACCCAAGCTGCCCCACCTACGCATCTCGGAGTGTCGCGGAGGTCCGGCCAGGGCCACTGTGCATCGTGTTTCACGTGAAACGTCGCTCACTGCTGCACGGCATCATCAGTCGGGGCCGCGCTGCGGCCGAACCCCGCGACCGTAAACCGCTCGGAAACCTCGGAGAGCTGTCCACCTCGGGAGCTTTGTCCCCTGTGAAGGGCACGGAGTTGTCCACAGAGGTGGATTTCTCCACAGAAGACCGGACCTCACTGGTTCACCACCCCGAAGGCATGGGAGGCTCTGTTCATTGCGAGCCTGAAGTCGAGGAGAGTGAATCCTTGCGGTCCGACGCCAACATCGCGGGACCGATGACCGATCCGGTCCCCGGTCCCCGTACCGAGTCGATGGGGGAGGATGTTTCACGTGAAACACCGCCCCCGATGGACGACACTCCCATCGGTCGTGCTGCCCAACTGGCGGTGGAGGCACTGGGTCGCGCCGGCGAGGGCCTGCCCCGTCCCGAGCAGACCCGGGTCATCGTGGTCGCCAACCAAAAGGGCGGGGTGGGCAAGACCACCACAACGGTCAACCTTGCCGCGTCGCTCGCGCTGCACGGCGGCCGCGTCCTGGTGATCGACCTCGACCCTCAGGGAAATGCGTCCACTGCGCTGGGGATCGACCATCACGCCGAAGTCCCTTCCATCTACGATGTCTTGGTCGAGAGCAAGCCCCTCTCCGAGGTGGTCCAGCCCGTTCCGGACGTCGAGGGTCTCTTCTGTGCCCCCGCAACCATCGATCTCGCCGGTGCGGAGATCGAGTTGGTTTCTCTCGTGGCACGGGAGAGCCGACTGCAACGGGCGATCCAGGCCTATGAGCAGCCGCTGGACTACATCCTCATCGACTGCCCGCCTTCGCTTGGCCTGCTGACGGTCAACGCGTTGGTCGCCGGGCAGGAGGTCCTCATCCCGATCCAGTGCGAGTACTACGCACTGGAGGGCCTGGGCCAGCTGCTGCGCAATGTCGACTTGGTGCGGGGACATCTCAACCCTGCCCTGCATGTGTCGACCATTCTGCTCACCATGTACGACGGCCGGACACGTCTTGCGTCCCAGGTCGCGGAAGAGGTGCGCAGCCACTTCGGCGACGAGGTGCTGAGGACGAGCATTCCCCGCTCGGTCCGCATCTCGGAGGCGCCGAGTTACGGGCAGACGGTGCTGACCTACGATCCAGGGTCTAGCGGTGCTCTCTCATATCTTGAGGCGGCACGGGAAATCGCGCTGAAGGGCGTCGGCGTCGGATACGACGCGCAGCACGCCCACATCGGCGCTCAGAAGGAACAGAGCATGGTGGAGGGGATCCAGTGAGCGAGCGACGGAGGGGGTTGGGCCGTGGTCTCGGCGCACTCATCCCTGCCGCCCCGACAGGGGAGAAGGCCCCGGCCCCGGCTGCGGCGGGCGGCGGCCCGTCCGTCTCGCCGGGGGCGGTGCCGGTACTGACCACGGACCGGGGAGTGGCGGCCGCGAAAGTGGCCACGCTTCCGTCTGTTCCACAGGAAACCGAGGAGCCGTCGACGATCGGCATCAGTGAGACGCCCGCGTCTCCGCTGGGTGCCCACTTCGCCGAGCTGCCCCTTGACTCGATCACCCCGAACCCGCGGCAGCCCCGCGAGGTGTTCGACGAGGACGCGCTCGCGGAACTGGTCACCTCCATCAAGGAGGTGGGACTGCTCCAGCCCGTCGTGGTACGTCAGCTGGGTCCCTCGCGCTACGAGCTCATCATGGGCGAGCGGCGTTGGCGAGCCTGCCGCGAGGCCGGTCTCGACGCCATTCCGGCGATCGTACGGGCCACGGACGACGAGAAACTCCTCCTCGATGCCCTTCTGGAGAACCTGCACCGTGCCCAGCTGAATCCGCTGGAAGAGGCTGCTGCCTACGACCAGCTCCTCAAGGACTTCAACTGCACCCACGACCAGCTGGCGGACCGCATCGGTCGGTCGCGCCCGCAGGTGTCCAACACGCTGCGATTGCTGAAGCTGTCGCCGGCGGTGCAGCGCCGGGTCGCTGCCGGGGTGCTGTCCGCCGGGCACGCCCGAGCCCTGCTGTCCGTGGAGGACTCGGAGGAGCAGGACCGGCTGGCTCACCGCATCGTGGCCGAAGGGCTGTCCGTGCGGGCCGTCGAGGAGATCGTCACCCTCATGGGGTCCCGGCCGCAGAGCGCTCCGCGTTCCAAGGGGCCGCGGGCCGGTGCCCGTGTATCCCCCGCACTCAGCGATCTGGCGACCCGGCTCTCCGACCGCTTCGAGACCCGGGTGAAGGTCGACCTCGGTCAGAAGAAGGGCAAGATCACCGTCGAGTTCGCTTCGATGGATGACCTCGAGCGGATCCTGAGCACGCTCGCGCCCGGTGAGGGACCGGTCCTTCAGAGGAGCCTGGTGGACGACGACTCTGAGGATCCTGAGGAGTAAGAGCTCCGAACTTTGCGCCCCACGTGGCGCCACGGGAGCCGATCGATCCCGAGAGGAAGGGCGGGCTGTGTCCGGTGTGTACCGGAACACGGCCTGCCCTTTGCTTTCAGGCGGTATCGAGGGAATCGCATCATGGATACGATGCGAAGCGGTATGGCGCATCCACCTGGCAGTACCTTCAGTGGGGAGGGGGGGGGCCATGCGAAGCATGAGCCGTACCGGACTGGTGACCGCGGGCTTGAGCCTGGGAGCGGTCGGCGGGTTCGTCGGCAGCCTGCTCAGGGAGCGGAGTGCTCTGACAGCCGCCCGCGGCGCTGCGGGCGAAGGAAGTGAGGAACTGCCTTCATGGGGCGTCGGCTTGTACCGCTCACGCTGGACAACCTCTCGGACCTTCCCAAGCGCTGTCGCGCGTGTGTCTTCTGGGAGTTGGACCCCGTCAGCGGTGAGGCAGCGGTAAAGACCGGGACCTCCGCCCTCGAGAAGGAGGCGTGGATCTCCGCCGTTCTGCTGGACTGGGGTTCATGCGGCCGGGTGGTCTACGTCGACGATGTGCCGGTGGGCTTTGTGCTGTATGCGCCGCCCGCTTACGTCCCGCGCTCCACGGCGTTCCCCACGAGTCCGGTCTCGCCGGACGCGGTCCACTTGATGACCGCCTTCATCATGCCCGGATACCAGGGCCAGGGACTCGGCCGTGTGATGGTCCAGACCGTCGCCAAGGACTTGCTGCGTCGAGGCTTCAAGGCCATCGAGGCCTTCGGTGATGCCCGCTGGAAGGAGCCGGCGTGCCTGCTTCCCGCCGACCATCTTCTGGCCGTGGGATTCAAGACGGTACGGCCGCACCCGACATACCCTCGGCTGCGACTGGAGCTGCGCTCGACGCTCTCCTGGAAGGAAGACGTCGAGATGGCGCTGGACCGCCTTCTGGGGGCCGTGCAGAAGGAGCCGGCGCTGAGGCCGCTGTGACACGAATGGGCCGGCCCGGGAGGGCTGGCCCATTCGTGTTTCACGTGAAACATCGCCGCTTTGGCTCAGCGATGTCGTCGTTCACTCACTCGGCGATGAAGTCCTCGAGGTCGCGAACGATCGCGGCCTTCGGCTTGGCACCGACGATGGTCTTGGCGACCTCGCCACCCTGGTAGACGTTCAGGGTCGGGATCGACATGACACCGTACTTGGCCGCGGTGGCCGGGTTCTCGTCGATGTTGAGCTTGACGACCTCGAGCTTGTCGCCGTACTCGGTGGCGATCGCCTCCAGCGAGGGGGCGATCTGGCGGCACGGGCCGCACCAGGCGGCCCAGAAGTCCACCAGGACGGGCTTGTCGCTCTTGAGCACGTCCTGCTCGAAAGAGTCGTCGGTCACGTTCTTCAGGGTGCCGGCCACAGGGGGCTCCTTAACTCGGTGGTGCAGTGGGGCGGAAGGGGTCAGACGGAGGTCTTCTCGGGTTCGGCCTGCTGCTCGCTGTCCGCGAGGGCGGCGAGGTACCGCTCGGCGTCCAGGGCGGCGGAGCAGCCGGTGCCGGCCGCGGTGATCGCCTGACGGTAGGTGTGGTCGACGACGTCGCCGGCGCCGAAGACACCCGTCAGGTTGGTCCGGGTCGAGGGGGCGTCCACCTTGAGGTACCCCTCGTCGTCGAGGTCCAGCTGGCCCTTGAAGAGTTCGGTGCGCGGGTCGTGTCCGATCGCGATGAACAGACCGGTCGCCGGCAGCTCCGTGAGCTCCCCGGTCTTCAGATTGCGCAGCGTCAGGCTCTCCAGCTTCGGGTCACCCTTGATCTCGGCGACCTCGCTGTCCCAGATGAACTTGATCTTCGGGTCGGCGAACGCGCGGTCCTGCATCGCCTTGGAAGCGCGCAGGGTGTCACGGCGGTGCACGATCGTGACCGACCTGGCGAAGCGGGAGAGGAAGGTGGCCTCCTCCATGGCGGTGTCGCCGCCGCCGATCACGGCGATGTCCTGGTCCTTGAAGAAGAAGCCGTCGCAGGTGGCGCACCAGGAGACTCCGCGTCCGGAGAGGGCGTCCTCGTTCGGCAGGCCCAGCTTGCGGTGCTGGGAGCCGGTGGCGACGATAACGGCCTTTGCCTTGTGGACCGTGCCGGCGGTGTCCGTGACGGTCTTGATCTCACCGGTGAGGTCGACGGAGACGACGTCGTCGGGAACCAGTTCGGCGCCGAAGCGCTCGGCCTGGGCGCGCATGTTGTCCATGAGCTCGGGGCCCATGATGCCGTCCTGGAAGCCGGGGAAGTTCTCCACTTCGGTGGTGTTCATCAGCGCACCACCCGCGGTGACGGCGCCCTCGAACACCAGCGGCTTCAGCGAGGCGCGCGCGGTGTAGAGCGCCGCCGTGTAGCCGGCGGGCCCGGAGCCGATGATGATCACGTTACGGACGTCGCTCACGGCTTGATTCCTCGTCTCTGGAGACTGCTGCTGCTACTGCCGGTGGGAGCATCTCTCAGTACTCTCACCCCACCCAACGGATCCTAAGGGGCCCGCATTCCCGGTGTGCCCGGGCACACGGAGTACCCGGCACCGCACACAGATACCAACCGGAATCCGGGCGGAACCGTCCCGGGCGGGGGCCTCAGGGACGTGCGTAGGAACGGGTCAGGAGTACCGTGCCGGGGGCGACCGATGCCTTCTTCACACAGGCGGCATCGACGAGGTAGGCCGTGACCTTGGTGGTGTCGGAGGCGTCGGGGGTGACGACGAGGAAAACCGAGGTTCCCTGGTACACGCCCTTGTCGGCGGCGAGCACGGGCTGCTGGGTGCGAATGGCCTGCTCGATGCAGCCCGGCAGGTTGGCGGTGGTGTCCTGGAAGGTCCTGTTGGGCTGCATGCCTGCGGACCCCGATGCGCCGTCTTCGGACTCGATTCCCCAGGGCTTGGCGCTGCCTACACGGCCGCCCGTCTTCTGCCCGGCGAGCAGATCGGTCACCTGCTTCTCCAGGCTGCCCCCGGCGTATGTGTGGGCCGCATCCGTGTGCTGCCCTGTGGCTGTATGCGGGGTCCTGCTCGTGTCATCGCCCAGGGTGTGCACCAACAGGCCGCCCAGGCCAAAGGCCGCGAGGGTGAAGACCGCCCCCAGCACCAAGGCCTTGCGGCCGCCGCGCCGCGTGCGCTTGGCACGACCGGGCCCCGTCGCCGCGCGGCCGTGGCCCGACGGGCGGTCGGCCGGAGACACGGACGATGTTTCACGTGAAACACGCGTGGCCGCCGGCTCTGCGGAGGGAGCCTTCGCGGCGGCGGGCGCGCTCGCGTCCAGCAGGGCCTCCGCGGCAAGTGCGGCGTCGATGCGGCCCGCCACGTCGTCCGGCATGCGCTCGGGCGCGGGCAGGGTGCCGAGCAGACCGCGAATCTCCTCGAGGGAGTCGTAGACGTCAGCGCAGAGAGCGCAGCCTTCCAGATGCTGTCGGACGTCCGCGGTTCGAGACGGTGGCAGGAGACCCTCACTGAGGTCGGAGAGCTCCTCGACGTCCGGGTGCCCGGCCGTACCGGTCGTGGATGTCACGCTCGCCCACCTCCGCCCTTCACAGCAGCTGAATCGCTCGACCCTGGGTCACGTGGTCCTGCTGCGGGTGGGACGGACGCCCCCTGCGTCCGGTTCCGCCCGCCGCCGGACTTCTTGCCGTCCGTACCGCTGCCCTCCGTGCGCAGATGGGCGAGCAGCGGCAGCAGTCTGGCTCTGCCGCGGGCGCAGCGGCTCTTCACCGTGCCGGTCGGCACGTCGAGGACGCGGGCGGCCTCCGCCACCGGGTAGCCCTGCATGTCCACCAGGACCAGGGCTGCCCGCTGGTCGACCGGAAGGGTGCCCAGGGCCTCCAGCAGCTCCCGGTGCAGATCGTTGCGCTCGGCCGGGGCGGATGCCGACTCGTGCGGCTCCAGAAGCTGCTCCAGCCGTTCCGTGTCGTCGACGGGCGAGATCTTCCTGGACGCGGCCTTGCGGGCACGGTCGAGGCAGGCGTTCACCGTGATCCGGTGGAGCCAGGTCGTGACGGCCGACTGTCCGCGGAAGGTATGGGCGGCCCGGTAGGCGGAGACGAGGGCGTCCTGGACGGCGTCCGCGGCCTCCTCGCGGTCCCCCAGCGTCCGAAGAGCCACGGCCCAGAGCCGGTCACGGTGGCGCCGCACCAGCTCACCGAAGGCGTCGGTGTCGCCCTCCACATGGCGGGAGAGGAGGTCCTGATCGCTTGCATCGCCGTATGCGGCTTCGTCCGCCACCGGACCCCCCCTCCCCCTGGACGTCTGCTCAGCCCGTGAACTTCACGTCGGTGATGGCCTGCTTGTAACCGGCGCCGGTGTACGCGCTGGCATCCGAGCCCGAGTACGGCACGGCGGTGAGCCACACGAGCACGTACTGCTTCTTCACGGACTTGGTGATCTTCACCGTGGCGGTGGTACCACTCGTGGTGATGGAGCCGATCTTGGTCATCGAGTCCAGCGACGACGGCGTCAGTGAGTCGGCCGCGTACAGATCGACCGTCGTGTGATCGCCGCCGTACCGGAGCCCGATGGACGCCGTGGCGAGCTTCCGGGCCGATCCGAGGTCGTAGACGATGCCGACGCCCGGCTTGTACGGCGCGAGAGTCGGGCCCTCCAGGAAGGTGTTGGTCTTCCAGAAGGTGGAGCTGTCGCCGTCGTAGGTCTTGGCGACGTCGGCGGGGTGCTGTGCATCGCCCTTCGCCACGAACTCCCTGGCGTCCTGGACCGTGATCCGAGTGGCGGGCTTAAGCCCGCCGGCGTTCTTGTCGTTCCCGTCGTTCGTCTGCGTCTGGTGGGTGTCGTTGGACTTTTCGCCCTGGTCCATCAACGCCTCGGCCAGCTGCCAGCTACCCAGTCCCAGCGCGGCGATCAGCAGTGCGGACACAACCCACTTGAGGGCCTTGCCGGTACGGCTCTGCAGCGGGGGCGGGGGCGCCTGCACGGGCTGCGTGAGGCCCGGGGTACGGCCGTAGGTGCCCTGCTGATACGTCGTGCGCTGGTACTCGGGCGGCGCCGCGAACGCGGGCTCCGGGGGACGGATACGGGGCATGTCGGCGATCGCCTTCGCCAGTTCCTCGGGCGTGGTGCACGGGGACTCGTGCCGGGAGGCGGTGGCGCCGTTGTTTGCCAGTGCACGCATGGCGAGTTCGGACAGGCCGCGGTGGACGCCGGCGCGCACCTGGTCGGGGGCGATCAGGCCGACGCCCTTGGGCAGCCCGGACAGGCCGTAGGCGTCGACCTCGTACGGCCAGCGCCGGGTGAGGGCGGCATACAGGAGAGCGCCGATGGCCTCCGTGTCGGTGCGCTGCGGGGTGCCGGACCCGATGCCCCGCAGGGCGGCGTTCACCGCGAGGCCACGGATGCGCCATTGGCCGGAGGAGGTGCGCAGCACGGTGCCCGGGTTCAGGCGCAGATGGGAGAGCCCCTCGCGATGGGCGGCGGCCATCGCCTGGGAGACATGGGTGACCATCTGGTAGGCGTCATGAGCCTCCAGCGGCCCCGAGGCGAGCAGCGTGGTCAGTTCGGTGGCGTCGGGCAGCCACTCGTGCACCACATAGACGAGGTCGTTCTCCTCGACGGCGTCCAGGACCTGCACGAAGCGGGGGTCGCCGAGCAGGGCGGTGGAGCGGGCCGCGGCCAGCACGGAACGGGCCCGCGCGTGGTCCGCGGGGAGGATATGCACACCGACGGCTCGGCGGAGCTTCTCGTCCACCGCACGCCAACTGCTGAAACCGTCCAGACGGGTGAGGCACTCCTCGAGACGGTAACGTCTGGCGAGTTTGTGGCCGCTGTGCAAGTCGGGTGGTGCGGCCTTCCCGGGATGCTCGATCCCTCCGCCCCCCTGCGAGTCGTCGCCGTCCGTGTCCCGCTCCTTGGCCACCCCGTCGGACGTGGACTGGTCCGCCTTGGCGGTCAGCGGCTCGTCGCCGCTGTTGTCTGCCACGTCGACGGCAGCCGTGCTCCGTTCCGCCACCGTCGTTCCTGCCTCCCCATCCGTTGCGCGCTGTCCGACGCAGAACCCAATTGTGCCCACAGTCCGCCGCTATGCACGACACACGGCGACGCACGATGGTTGTGCGCGTACCCCCGCTTCAGCGCCCCAGGCGCCCGCGGACCATGCCGACCATTGAGTTCAGCTCCTCGATGCGCATCTTGCGTGCGGCGACGTAGAAGACACCGAGGAGAAGGGCCCCACCGCCGAGCAGGGCGGCGAGCGAACCGCCGACGCCCTGGCCCAGCGTGTGGCCGATTTCGTAGCAGGCCGCCCCGCTCAGCAGAGCTGCCGGTACCGAGGCGATCCCGAGCCGTGCGTACGTACGCAGCACCCGTGCGCCGTCCAGATCGCCGCCCAGCCGTTTGCGCAGCCGTGCCCAGGCGACCCCGACGCCGATCGCGTAGGCGAGGCCGTAGGAGGCCGCCATGCCGATCACGGCCCAGCGGGCCGGAAGCAGGAGGTAGCAGGCGGCCGAGGCGCCCGCGTTCACGGCGGCCACGATGACCGTGTTGTAGAACGGGGTGCGGGTGTCCTCGTACGCATAGAAGGCGCGCAGCACCACGTACTGCACCGAGTAGGGGATCAGGCCGAGGCCGAAGGCCATCAGCATGTATCCCATGTTGGTCGCGGAACCGGTGCCCGAGGAGCCGAAGATCAGGGTGCACATCGGGATGCCGAGCGCGAGGAAGCCGAAGGCGACCGGCACGATCGCGACGGCAGTCGTGCGCAGCCCCTGGGAGATGTCGTCCCGGACGGCCCCGCCGTCGCCCTCGGCGGCGGAGCGCGAGATGCGCGGCAGCAGGGCGGCCATCAGGGAGACGGTGATGATGGCCTGCGGAAGGCCCCAGATCAGCTGGGCGTTGGCGTAGGCGGCGAAGCCGGTGCCGGGGAACTCCTTGCCGGCGTGCTCGCCCGCGGCGGTGGACAGCTGGCTGACGACCATGGCACCCGCCTGGTTCGCCAGGACGAAGAGGACGGTCCACTTGGCGAGCATGGCGGCCTTGCCCAGGCCGTGGCCCTTCCAGTCGAAGCGCAGGCGCAGCCGGAAGCCGGTCTCGCGCAGATAGGGAATCATGGCGAGGGCCTGGACGACGAGGCCGAGCAGCACACCCACGCCGAGGAGCCGCCGGCCCTCCGGCGGGATGTTGTCCACCGTCATCCCGGAGTTCGCGGCGCTGCCGTAGACCCAGAGGAACATGCCCAGCGTCACGATGATGACGATGTTGTTCAGGACCGGAGTCCACATCATCGCGCCGAACTTTCCGCGGGCGTTGAGGATCTGACCCATCACCACATGGATGCCCATGAAGAAGATCGAGGGCAGGAAGTACCGGGTGAAGGTGACAGCGACCTCATTGGCCTGGGGGTTGGTGGCCACTGAGTTCGACAACACCCGGACCAGCAGCGGCGCCGCGAGCATCGCGAGCGCCGTCAGCAGGCCCAGCGCCACCATCACGAGCGTGAGCAGACGGTTCGCGTAGGACTCGCCGCCGTCCTCGTCCTCCTTCATCGCACGGACGAGCTGCGGTACGAACACGGAGTTCAGGCCGCCGCCGACCGTGAGGATGTAGATCATCGTCGGGAGCTGGTAGGCGACCTGGAAGGTGTCGCCGAGCACGCCGACGCCGAGGGCCGAGACGATCATTGCCGAGCGGATGAAGCCCGTGAGCCGGGACACCATCGTGCCGGCCGCCATCACCGCGCTGGACTTCAGCAGGCCCGAGGCCCGCCCGCCCTTCTTGGCCGGGGCCGCGGGTGCGGCGGCGGCCGGTGGGGTCACGGGAGCTGCTTCAGGGGCCGCACCGGGCGTGGGTGCGTACGCCCCGGTCTGGGCGGCCGCGGGGGCGTGGGCCGGTTCCTGGTAACGACCCGCGGGGCCCTGCCCCGGGGCGGGCACGGACGCCGACTGGGCGTACGGCTGTCCGCCGCCCTGCTGCTGGTCACGGAAGAGGTGGGCGAAGGCGTCCGGCTCGTGGCGTTCCTCGCCGGCCTGGGTGACCAGGTCGTCGACGCCCACGAACCGGGTCGTGCGGGGGTCGTCGCCGTAGGGCAGGTACTGCGTCGGTCCCTCCGGCTCGGGCGCGGGCGGCTGGGCCCACACGCGGGGGTCCGGGGCGTACTGCGGCGTCGGCGGCTGCCCGTAGAGCGGCTGCTGCGGCTGGTAGGTGCCCGGGGGCGGCGGGGGGTGCGCGGCGCGGTCGTAGAGGGCCTCGGTGACCGGATCCTGGGCGGAGAGGTCCTGCGCCCGGTAGGGGTCCTGCTGGTAGGCGTCCTGGAGGTACATGTCGGCGGGGGGCTGCGGCGGGACCTGGCCGGGCTCGTGCGGCGGCGGGCCCTCGGGGTAACCCGAGCTGCCCACGGCGCCCTGGCCGTGGTCACCGTCGTACGGCGCGTTCATGGTTACCCCACCTCATTGTCCCCGGGCCGACCGGCCACGACGTCGCTCAACGGTCCACTCTCTCACCCGTGCTGGACGGGTCGGCGCTTTCGGGTGCGGTGTCCGGTGCCGGGTCACTCGGCTGCTCCGGGGCGTCTGCCCCGGGCTCCGTGTCCGACTCCTGTTCGGGTCCGGTGGCGACGCCGTCGGTGTCTCCAGTGTCTACGGTGCCGTCCGCGGAGTCGTTCAGACCCCCCTCCCGGGGGGTGGCTTGCGGGTCGTTCTGCTCCTCCTCGGCCTGCTGTGCGGCCAGGCGCTTGCGCTGGGTGTACATACGGAATCCGGCGAGGACCAGCAGCAGCACACCGCCCGCGATGACCAGCATCACCGTGGGCGTGATCTCGGTGACGTTCACGTCGAAGGTGACGGCGGGGCCGTACGCCTGGCCGTCCTCCGTGAAGAGCTGGGCCACCACAGTGGCCCGGCCGTTGGCGTTGGCCGTGGTGGTGAACTTCACGGACTGGCTGTGCCCGCCCGAGACGGTGATGGGCTGCTCCGCGTAGGGGCCGTTGCCGATCTTGAGGCGGGTCGGCTGCTGCGAGGTGAGCCGCAGCACCAGGTGGTCGACCCCTTGCATGAGGTTGTTCTGAACCGTCACGGGGATCGTGGCACTGCGGCCCGAAAGCTTGGTCTCCGACTTCTGGATCAGCCGGACCTGGGCGGTCAGCCCGTCGAGGTACGACTCCACGTCCTGGCGGAAGTCCGACGCCTCGGTGGGGTGCCCTCGCCAGGAGGTGGACATGGCCCGGTCTATGGCCCGCCCGAAGGGGGTGACGACCCGCGCGGGGTCGGTGAGGATCACCTGGAAGTTGTCGAGCTTGTCCTGCGTGTCCTCGATCTGCTGGAACGCGGACCGCGGCAGCTGCTCCCTGCGCAGCGACGAGGGGTAGCGGGAGGTGGACGGCACACGTGTCGCGGCCCGCGGGTCCGGCTTGGCGTCGGCGGCCGCGGACAGCTCTGCGGACTGTGACCAGTTGCCGTCCTGGAGCGCCTTCAGCGCCTGCGCCATCGACTGTGCCTGGCTCGCGGACGGCATCCGCTGCGGGGCGACCACGATGCTGCGCTGCTTCTGCGGTTCCTCCAGGTTGGTCATGAGGCTCTGGGCCAGGAACCTCTGCACCGCCAGTGTGGCGCCGCCGGTGGAGGACACATCGCCCTCGAACGCGGTCGACAGGCCGGCGTCCGCGACCACCGCCGTGGTGCCGCCGCCGATGGGGCGCGCCGAGGTCGGGGTGTAGGGCAGGCCCCCGGTCTCCTGGAGGCTGTCGCTGCGGGCGATGATCTTGTCGGCACCGGCGGATGTGGCGACCTTCACGATCGAGGGGTCGATCGCGCCGTTCACGGGCCAGGCGAAGTCGGTCTCGGGCTTCACGTGGAGGATGGTCTCCACGGTGCTCCCGGCCACGTCGGTGGCGTCCTTGAGGTGGCTCAGGGAGCCGGTGACGTTCTTGCCGTCGTGAGCGAGCGAGGCGAGGTCGGGGTCGGCGAAGGGCAGGGCCACGACCTCTTTGTTCTGGACCGCCTGCTCGAGCTCGGCGAGCCACTGCTTGGCGACCGCCTGGCTCTTGCCCGCAGTGACCGAGTCGCCGTCGCCCTTGACGCTGTAGCTGCCCGCCATGGCGTCCACGGAGGCGAGCAGGTCGGGATCGATCACCCAGGTGACGTCCAGGTCCTTGCCCAGCGACAGGAGCTGGGAGAGCCGGCCGCCCGGAGCGATCTCCTTGGCCAGGTCGTCGTTCTGGAAGACGGGTGTCTGCTGCTGATTGGGGAGGGTCTCCGCGCTCATATGGACGGAGGAGATCAGCGGCCAGAGGTAGGTCGTCTTCGTCTTGGCGGTGGCGCCGTCCGGCTCCCAGGGCAGGAATGTGCGCTGGATGCCGAGGACCTGCTCGTAGGGCTGTGTGGAGGTCTGGCCGGAGAGCGAGACGCCGAGCTGGTAGACCCCGTCGGAGCCCAGGTGCAGCTGTTTGACGGGCACGGAGAGGGTGAAGGCCTGCGCGACCCCGGGGGCGAGCTTGGGGAACTTCTCGACGTACTTGCCGCCGATCTCGGTGCCGTCGGCATCTGGTGCGAAGCCGGTGCGCCGAGCGGCGCTGTCGATCGACCCGCGGCTGTTCAGGGAGGGGCCGACCCGCAGGCCCACGTGTGCGTCCGTGACTGCCTGCTTGCCGTTGTTGGTGACCGTGCCGGAGACCGTGAGGGTGTCGCCGTCGGTCGGAGCGTTGGGGCTGACGGAGTCGAGGGAGACGCTGACCGTGCGGGAGCCGCTCGCCGCCATCGGAGCGCTCTTCTCGGCGGCGTGCGCCATCGGCGTGGCGGGCAGCTGCAGCAGACCGGCCAGCAGGGGCGCACCCGCAAGCAGTGCTCCGGTACGCCGGAGCCACCGGCGGGCAGGTGAGGGACTCATCCCCTGGAAGTCTGCCGCCTCGGCCACGCGCTCGCCCGTCCCTCGTCGTCGTCAGTGGTCGTCGGAATGTGCGTCCAGGCATGGTAACGATGCGCGCGGAGGGGAAGTGCCGCGGTCCGCCTCCCAAGATCGGAACCGAGGGCGGCCTGTCCTGTATGAAGGCGTATCGAGCAGGGATTCCGTACGCGGCGCTTATGCGTGACTACGGAAAGCTTGTGCCCGTTTAATGGAGGCGCCCCCGCCCGTCCGGGCCACGTACCCTTTTCTGTTGTGCCGAACGCCAACGAAGACAATCCCAGTGCCCTGAGCCAGGTGCAGCACCGTGCCGTGAGTGAACTGCTGCGGGTGTCGCCTGTCGCCGACGACCTCGCCCGCCGTTTCCAGGAGGCCGGGTTCTCGCTGGCCCTGGTCGGCGGCTCGGTACGGGATGCCCTCCTCGGCAGACTCGGCAATGATCTGGATTTCACGACCGACGCCCGCCCCGAGGACGTGCTGAAGATCGTGCGGCCGTGGGCGGACGCCACGTGGGAGGTCGGTATCGCCTTCGGGACGGTCGGCGCCCAGAAGGACGCCCGCGTCGGAGATGCTGTTCAGCGCTTTCAGATCGAGGTGACGACGTACCGGTCCGAGGCGTACGACCGGACCTCGCGCAAGCCCGAGGTGTCCTACGGCGACTCGATCGAGCAGGACCTGGTCCGCCGCGACTTCACGGTGAACGCCATGGCCGTCGCGCTGCCCGAGAAGGAGTTCATCGATCCGCATCAGGGGCTCGACGACCTCGCCGCCCGGGTGCTGCGCACACCGGGCACGCCCGAGGAGTCGTTCTCCGACGACCCGCTGCGGATGATGCGGGCCGCCCGGTTCGCGGCCCAGCTGGACTTCGAGGTCGCTCCCGAGGTCGTCACGGCGATGAAGGAGATGGCCGGGCGCATCGAGATCGTGTCCGCTGAGCGTGTGCGGGACGAGCTGAACAAGCTGCTTCTGTCGGCGCACCCGCGCAAGGGGCTGTCGCTGCTGGCCGAGACGGGGCTTGCGGATCACGTCCTCCCGGAGCTTCCCGCGCTGCGGCTGGAGCGTGACGAGCACCACCGGCACAAGGATGTCTACGACCACACGTTGATCGTGCTGGAGCAGGCGATGGCGCTCGAGGACGAGGGCCCGGACCTGACCCTGCGGCTCGCCGCTCTGCTGCACGACATCGGCAAGCCGAGGACGCGCCGCTTCGAGAAGGACGGCCGTGTCTCCTTCCATCATCACGAGGTGGTGGGCGCCAAGATGACCAAGAAGCGAATGATGGCGCTCAAGTACCCCAATGACCTGGTGAAGGACGTCTCCCGGCTGGTCGAGCTCCATCTGCGCTTCCATGGCTACGGCACCGGAGAGTGGACGGACTCGGCGGTGCGCCGGTATGTCCGTGACGCGGGCCCGCTCCTGGACCGCCTCCACAAGCTGACCCGCTCCGACTGCACCACCCGCAACAAGCGCAAGGCGGCGGCGCTCTCCCGTGCCTACGACGGGCTGGAGGAGCGCATCGCTCAGCTCCAGGAAAAGGAGGAGCTGGACGCGATCCGTCCCGACCTGGACGGCAACCAGATCATGGAGATCCTGGGGGTCCGCCCCGGCCCTGCCGTCGGGCAGGCGTACAAGTTCCTGCTGGAGCTCCGGCTGGAGAACGGGCCCATGGAACACGACGCCGCAGTGACGGCACTCAAGGAGTGGTGGGCCGAGCAGGGCTTCTGAAGCGGGGAGCCGGCGCATGTTTCACGTGAAACATGACCCCGGGCATGCAGAGGGGCGATGTTTCACGTGAAACATCGCCCCTCCGGCCTGTGCAGGCCGACGTGTTACTTGTTCTCCGCCAGGCAGAGCACCACATCGTGGCCGTTGCCGTACTGCACGTAGGCGCTGGTCGCCTCCTTGACGGCCTGGCACTTGCTGTCATCGGTGCTGTCGTCAAACTTCTGGACGACCTTGTACTGGGCCTCGCTGGAGGAGCAGTCGACCTCGTTCAGATCCGCCTTGGAGTCCGAACCGTCGTTGTGCATGCAGGCGCCCACCGACGTGGTCTCGGCGTCCGTCTGGTTCGCCCACCAGCCGATGCCGAACTTCACACCCAGGACGAGGATGCCGACGATGATGGCCCCGACAATGCGCAGCGCCTTCTTTCCCGCGCGCTTGCCGGGACCCGCCTGCGGCGGTATCGGGGCGGGAGCCCCCTGGTTCGGGAACGGGGCATAGGGGGCTCCGGGGTGGCCGGCCTGCTGCGGCGGAACTCCGGGCTGACCGGGCTGCTGCCCCATCGGTGTGGTGGGCTGCTCGGCGTACGGGTTCGCGCCCTGGGGCGGCGGAGTGGTCACTGCGGGGATCCCCCTCGAACGTGGATATGTCATGTGCGAAATAAGACGCACGTAAGTTACCGGTCCCCACTGACAACACTGAAGCTCAGGAGGGCTCCGTAGCCTTGATGTGACACTTACCGGTGTTCGAAGCGGGACATAGCCGCAGTAACTGCCGCGTAGATTACGGCGACCGTGACCACCAAGGTGGCTGAGCGGCCGTCAGGAGGCAGCATCAGGGCGGCGAGCCCGGCGGCGGCGACGAAGGCGGCGTTGAACAGCACGTCGTACACCGAGAAGATCCGGCCACGGAAGGCATCCTCGACCGCCGACTGGACGATCGTGTCCGTGGAGATCTTGGCGCCCTGGGTGATCAGCCCCAGGACGAAGGCCGCCACCAGCATGGGTCCGGTGGCGAACGGAAGGCCGAGCGCGGGCTCCAGCACCGCGGCCGCCGCGGCGCAGACGACGATCCAGCGGCCGGGACCGAGCCGTCCCGCCGCCCACGGAGTCACCACAGCCGCGGCGAAGAATCCGGCACCGGACATCCCGAGCGCCAGTCCCAGCAAGGCGAGACCGTGGGCCGGGTCCGAGGCCAGGGCGTACCGGCACAGCATGAGCAGCAGGACCAGCAGAGCCCCGTAGCAGAACCGCATCAGTGTCATCGCGGTGAGTGCCCAGGCGGCCTCCCGGCGCGGAGGCTCGGCCAGATGACGTACGCCCGCCGCCAGGTCGCGCAGGGTGCCGGCGAGAGCCCTGCCCAGCCGCGGTTGCTCCGGCTCCCGGTCGGGGCCCAGCAGGTCCGGTGCCAGGCTGAGCGAGACGAGGGCCGACCCCAGATACAGCGCCGCGCCCAGTAGGACCACGGCCGCGGCGGAGCCCGAGGCCACCAGGCGCACCAGGAAGGCGAGCCCGCCGCCCGCGGTCGCGGCAAGCGTGCCGGCCGTCGGCGAGAGCGAGTTGGCCATCACCAGGCGTTCGCCGTCGACCACGTGGGGCAGCGCCGCCGACAGGCCCGCGAGGACGAAGCGATTGACCGCCGTGACGCAGAGCGCGGAGACGTAGAAGAGCCAGTCCGGGACGTGACCCAGCATCAGAGCGGCTGTCGCGCAGGCCAGCAGGGAGCGCAGCAGGTTGCCGTAGAGGAAGACCTGGCGCCGCCGCCAGCGGTCCAGCAGGATTCCCGCGAAGGGGCCGACGAGGGAGTACGGCAGAAGCAGCACCGCCATCGCGGAGGCGATGGCCGCGGCCGAGGTCTGTTTCTCCGGAGAGAAGACGACATAGGCGGCGAGCGCGATCTGGTAGACGCCGTCGGCTCCCTGGGACAGCAGCCGCACGGCGAGCAGACGGCGGAAGTCCTGGAAGCGCAGGAGGACGCTCAGGTCGCGCACGACGGACATGGGGCCCAGCCTCACATACCGGAAGGGTCCCCGGGCACACGGCCTGGGGACCCTCACCGTTCGCAGGCGAACGCGTGCCTCAGCGGTCGACTTCGCCCTTGATGAACTTCTCGACGTTCTCGCGGGCCTCGTCGTCGAAGTACTGGACCGGCGGGGACTTCATGAAGTACGAGGACGCCGAGAGGATCGGACCGCCGATGCCGCGGTCCTTGGCGATCTTCGCTGCGCGCAGGGCGTCGATGATGACACCCGCGGAGTTCGGGGAGTCCCAGACCTCGAGCTTGTACTCGAGGTTCAGCGGGACATCGCCGAAGGCACGGCCCTCGAGGCGGACGTACGCCCACTTGCGGTCGTCGAGCCAGGCCACGTAGTCGGACGGGCCGATGTGCACGTTCTTCTCACCGAGGTCCCGGTCGGGGATCTGGGAGGTCACGGCCTGAGTCTTGGAGATCTTCTTGGACTCGAGGCGCTCGCGCTCGAGCATGTTCTTGAAGTCCATGTTGCCGCCGACGTTCAGCTGCATCGTGCGGTCCAGGACGACACCGCGGTCCTCGAACAGCTTCGCCATCACGCGGTGCGTGATGGTGGCTCCGACCTGCGACTTGATGTCGTCACCGACGATCGGGACGCCCGCCTCGGTGAACTTGTCGGCCCACTCCTTGGTGCCGGCGATGAAGACCGGAAGCGCGTTGACGAAGGCGACCTTGGCGTCGATGGCGCACTGGGCGTAGAACTTCGCCGCGTCCTCGGAGCCGACGGGCAGGTAGCAGACGAGGACGTCGACCTGCTTGTCCTTCAGGACCTTGACGATGTCGACCGGCTCCTCGGCGGACTCCTCGATGGTTGCGCGGTAGTACTTGCCGAGACCGTCGAGGGTGTGGCCGCGCTGGACCGTCACGCCGGTGGAGGGGACGTCGCAGATCTTGATGGTGTTGTTCTCCGAGGCGCCGATGGCGTCCGCCAGGTCGAGGCCGACCTTCTTGGCGTCCACGTCGAACGCGGCGACGAACTCGACGTCACGGACGTGGTAGTCGCCGAACTGGACATGCATCAGACCCGGCACCTTGGACGCCGGGTCGGCGTCCTTGTAGTACTCGACTCCCTGCACCAGCGATGCGGCGCAGTTGCCCACGCCGACGATGGCTACGCGAACCGAACCCATTCCGGTTGCTCCCTGTGTGTGCGAGGTGAAGCCCCGACTGGACCTCACGTGGTGGTGTCGTCGGACGGATCCGGCCGGGTGCTGTCCCGGTGCCGGGGCAGGCCGCCCGTTTCCCCAGATGTGCTGCCGTGAGCGGTGCCGTCGGCGGTGGAACCCCTGAGGTCCCGTCCGGCCCGCTCACTTTCGATGAGCTCGTTCAGCCAGCGCACTTCGCGCTCCACGGACTCCATCCCGTGGCGCTGGAGCTCGAGGGTGTAGTCGTCGAGGCGCTCCCGGGTGCGCGCCAGGGAGGCCCGCATCTTCTCCAGGCGTTCCTCCAGGCGGCTGCGGCGGCCCTCGAGGACGCGCATGCGCACGTCGCGGGACGTCTGCCCGAAGAAGGCGAAGCGAGCGGCGAAGTGCTCGTCCTCGTACACGTCGGGGCCCGTCTGCGAGAGCAGCTCCTCGAAGTGCTCCTTACCTTCCGCCGTCAACCGGTAGACGATCTTGGCACGGCGCCCCGCGAGCGGAGTCGCGTGGGCATCGTCGGGGGTACTGCCGGTCTCCTCGATCAACCAGCCGTTGGCGACCAGCGTCTTGAGGCACGGGTAGAGCGTCCCGTAGCTGAACGCGCGGAATACACCCAATGACGTATTGAGCCGTTTGCGCAGCTCGTAGCCGTGCATCGGGGACTCACGGAGCAGGCCGAGGACGGCGAACTCAAGGATCCCGGAACGCCGGGTCATGTGCGCCTCCCTCCTGCCGCTGTGGTGTCCACACGGTCTTTATGTCGTGCTGATGTATCGGCTCGATACATCAGCACGATAGAACGCCCCTCCGGATGCGGCAAGAGGGGGCAGGGTGAACGGGGTCACATCACCGATTCGCAGGATGCAAGTTGCCTGATTTGGGGTGAACTTCAGGGCTAGGAGGGTTTTGGCGGTGCGTAGTCTGTGCGGCATGCACATCACCGGGAACCGAGTGACGCCGGGGGACGTCCTCGTTCTTGGTGCAGTACGGATGAATGCGAAAACGACCGCATCCGTACTTCGGGGGGACCGGAAACCAGCCGCCGTTTCCAGGCGCGCAAGGATGCGCCTGCCCGAGGAGTAATCGTTCGATGAGCGAGCACCGTCGCAAACCGCCGCCGCCGCAGGGAGGCGGACGTGCCGCGGCCCGACGCGGCCAATCGGCGTCCTCCGGCCGCCGCGCGTCACCGCGAGGCGCCACCGGGTCTCCTTCCGACTCCTATGGAGCGGGAGGTGAGGACCGCCCGTACGGTGGCCGTGCAGAGGCCCGGCGGGCGGCCCAGAGAAATGGTGGCGGCCGGCGCAGAACGGCCGACGCCCCGGGGCATGGCCCCGCAGGGGCGGCCGGACCAGGCAGGGGCAGGGGGCGCAACAGCCCTCCCTCCCGGAAGCGCTTTATCGACTACCCGCGAGCGGGCAAGTCCGGCTTCGGCCGCTGGGTACCGTCGTGGAAGCAGATGACGGGCCTGTTCATCGGCTTCATAGGGAGCCTGGTGGTGGTCGCGGGTGTCGCATACGCGATGGTGACCATTCCGGACGTGGCCAAGACGGCGACGGCCCAGAACAACGTCTTCTACTGGTCGGACGGCAGCCAGATGGTCGCCACCGGCGGTGAGGTCAACCGCCAGAGCATCAACTACGCGCAGATTCCCAAGAACATGCGGTACGCCGTCATCTCCCAGGAGAACAAGACCTTCGAGACCGACAGCGGCGTCGACCCGAAGGGCATCGCACGCGCCGTGTTCAACATGGCCCGGGGCGGTCAGACGCAGGGTGGCTCGACCATCACCCAGCAGTACGTGAAGAACGCGATGCTGGACGACCAGTCACAGACGGTCTCCAGGAAGTTCAAGGAGATCTTCGTCGCGATCAAGGTAGGGGCCGAGGTCCACAAGGAGGACATCATGGCCGGCTACCTGAACTCTGCGTACTACGGGCGCAACGCCTACGGGCTTCAGGCAGCCTCGCGGGCGTACTTCAACAAGGACGCCACCGATCTGGATGCAGGCGAGTGCGCCTTCCTGGCGGCGATGCTCAAGGGCGCCACGTACTACGACCCGGCCGGGGCGACGTCCCTCGATCCCAAGGCCACGGCCCAGGCCAACAGCAAGCGGGCCTTGGTCCAGATGCAGGACACCCTGAACAAGATGGTGGAGTACGGCCATCTCGATTCCGCGGAGCGGGCCAAGTACACCAAGCTGCCCAAGGTCCAGAACCCGCGGTCGAACAGCCGGCTGAGCGGCCAGATCGGCTATCTCGTCGACCTCGCCAAGGCGTACCTGATCAACAACACGGACATCACGCCCAACGATCTGCAACAGGGCGGTTACTCGATCTACACGACATTCGACAAGAAGAAGGTCGAGCAGCTCGAGGCCGCGGTGAAGAAGGTCCAGAAGGCCAACATCAAGCCCGATCTGCGCCCGAAAACAGACAAATACGTCCAGTTCGGTGGGGCTTCCGTGGATCCGTCCACAGGTGCCCTCAAGGCGATCTACGGCGGTGAGGACGCGACCAGGCACTTCACCAACAACGCCGACCAGACCGGTGCGCAGGTGGGCTCGACGTTCAAGCCGTTCGTGCTGGCGGCGGCGATGTCATGGGGCAAGCGCAACCCGGACCTCGGTGAGTCGCAGGCACAGGACGAGCGCACCATCGTCTCGCCGAAGAGCCTGTACAGCGGCAAGAACAAACTGAAGATCCAGGAGTACAACCACACGATCTGGAAGAACGAGAAGGGCGAGGAGTGGCTTCAGGCGAACGACGGCGATGAGTCGGTCGGCCACCCGCCGGACTACAAGATCGACCTTCGTGAGGCCATGCAGTTCTCGGTCAACTCCGCCTACGTCCAGCTCGGCATGGACGTCGGTCTGGACAAGGTCAAGGAGGCGGCTCTGAACGCGGGCATCCTCAAGGCCAGTCTTGCGAGCGCCAACTACCCCTCGTTCTCCATCGGAACCTCCGACCCCAGCGCGATCCGCATGGCCGGCGCCTATGCCACCTTCGCGGCCAGCGGCCAGCAGAACGACCCGTACTCGGTCACGAAGGTCACGAGCAAGGACGGCACCGTCTTCGAGCACAAGGCCAAGCCCCGGGACGCCTTCACCTCGAAGGTCGCCGACAATGTCACCGACGTTCTGAGGACCGTGGTCGAGAAGGGCACCGGCACCGCCGCGCAGCTTCCCGGCCGACAGGTCGCGGGCAAGACCGGTACGACGGACGGCAACAAGTCAGCGTGGTTCGTCGGGTACACCCCGCAGCTGTCGACCGCGGTGGGCATGTTCCGGATGGACGACAACGAGAACAACAAGTCCCGCGAGTTCCTGAAGATGTACGGAACAGGCGGCCAGAAGGAGATCCACGGCGCCTCGTTCCCGGCCGAGATCTGGCACGACTACATGCTGCAGGCGCTCAAGAATGAGCCGGTGAAGAACTTCCCGACGCCCGAGCCCATCGGCGTGGTCGTGAACGACACCCCGAGCCCGAGCGTGACCCCCACGCCTACGCCGAGCGTCACGCAGAGCCCGACACCGACCCCGACGCCGAGTGAGACGCTCACCTCCCCCACGCCGACGCCCAGCGACACCTGTGGCAACTTCGGCTGGAACTGCGGCAACGGCAACGGTGGCGCCGCCGGCGGCACCGACGCCGGCAGCACGGGCGGGGTGACCTCGAGCCCGACGGAGAGCACCGGGAACGGAAGCACCCGGGGTAACGGCAATGGAGGTATCTTCGCCGGCCCGAACGGATAGCGGTCACGGATCGTGTTTCACGTGAAACTCTCCGTTTCACGTGAAACATCGGCCGAAGAGGGGCCGTCCCACCGATCAGGTGGGGCGGCCCTCGGCTTTTTCCTGAGTGCATGCGGCAGGATGGCCCCCATGCCCAGTGCAGAGACGACGCCAGCGAGCGTCCACGAGCCGGACCTGGTGCGGCCGACCCGGGATGACGAGGTCGCCGCGGCGGGGAGCCAGCTGATCGGTGGTCCCATCGGACGACGCGCACTGCTCGGGAGGTCCTGGTGGACTCCCGTGCGGGTCGTGGCGCTCGTCGCCATCGGCTTGTTCGCCCTCGGTATGGTGCAGAAGCTGCCTTGCTACGACAGCGGCTGGTTCTTCGGCGCCAGCTCGCAGTACACGCACGCCTGCTACTCGGACATCCCGCACCTCTACCAGGGCCGCGGTTTCGCCGATGGGCTCGTGCCCTACTTCGACAAGCTTCCCGGCGACATGGACTACCTCGAGTACCCGGTGCTCACCGGTGTGTTCATGGAGGTCGCCTCCTGGCTGACCCCGGGCAGCGGCACCCTGCAGTCCCGGGAGCAGACGTACTGGATGGTCAACGCCGGGATGCTCCTGGTGTGCGCCGTGGTCATCGCCGTGTGCACCGCGCGGATCCACCGCCGACGGCCCTGGGACGGCCTGCTGGTCGCCCTGGCGCCCGCCTTCGCGCTGACGGCGACCATCAACTGGGACCTGCTCGCCGTGGCCCTGCTGGCCGCCGCGATGCTGATGTGGTCACGCGGTCGCGCCCTTGCCTTCGGGATCCTGGTGGGGCTCGCCACGGCCGCCAAGTTCTATCCGTTCCTGGTGCTCGGACCGCTCCTCGTGCTGTGCTGGCGGGCCGGCAAGTGGCGCGCGTTCTCCACCGCCCTGCTGGGCGCCGTGGGGGCCTGGCTCGTGGTCAATGTGCCGGTGATGTTCCTCGCTCCGCAGGGCTGGTCGAAGTTCTACAGCTTCAGCAGGGAACGCGGGGTCGACTTCGGATCGATCTTCCTGTTCGTCTCGCGCTGGCTCAACATCGAGATCACCGCGGACACGGCCAATGCCTGGGCGATGTTCATGATGGTGGCCGCCTGCGCGGGCATCGCGGCGATCGCCCTGACGGCGCCGCGCCGCCCGCGTTTCGCTCAGCTCGCCTTTCTGATCGTGGCGGCGTTCATCCTCACCAACAAGGTGTACTCGCCCCAGTACGTCCTGTGGCTGATTCCCCTCGCCGCGCTGGCCCGGCCGCGCTGGCGGGACTTCCTCGTCTGGCAGGCCTGCGAGGTGGCGTACTTCCTCGGAATCTGGACATACCTCGCGTACACGACCAGCGGAGACGCCCACAAGGGCCTGCCGACGGACGGCTACCAAGTCGCCATCGTCGTCCACCTGCTGGGGACGCTCTATCTGTGTGCCGTCGTCGTGCGGGACATCTTCCTGCCGGAACGGGACATGGTGCGCAGGTCCGGTGACGACGACCCGTCCGGCGGTGTGCTGGACGGCGCGGAGGATGTCTTCGTGCTGGGCGCCGCCGCACATCCGCCGCGGCACTCGGCGCACCTCGAGGGGCCCCACGTCGAGTGGGGCAGCCGAGACGCAGAACCCCCCAAGGATGGTTCGCCCTGAGCGAACACCCCCTGGTGGGGTGCCACGCACAAGGCCGTACGCGGGATTCCGTGTACGGCCTTGCTGCTGTTCCGTTCCGGGTCAGCGGTCGACGAGCCGGTCGAACTGGGTGGTGGTGTGCCGTAGATGGGCCACCAGTTCGTCCCCCACCTTCGGCTCCGTGGCGTCCGCGGGGACGAACAGGATCGAGACCTGCATATGGGGAGGTTCGGCGAACCAGCGCTGCTTGCCCGCCCAGACGAACGGCGAGAGATTCCGGTTCACCGTCGCGAGCCCGGCCCGGGCGACGCCCTTGGCGCGCGGCATGACGCCGTGCAGGGCCTTGGGGGCCTCCAGACCCACCCCATGGGACGTTCCGCCCGCCACGACGACCAGGAAGCCGTCCGAGGCCGCCTTCTGCTGCCGGTAGCCGAAGCGCTCGCCCTTGGAGACACGCGTGACGTCCAGGACCGCCCCGCGGTACTCGGTCGCCTCGTGGTCCCCCAGCCACAGCCGGGTGCCGATACGGGCCCGGAAACGAGTCTGCGGGAACTGCTGCTGAAGGCGGAACAGCTCCTCCGCCTTGAGGTGGCTGACGAACATCGTGTGCAGCGGAAGCCGGGCCGCACGCAGCCGGTCCATCCAGCCGATGACCTCCTCGACGGCGTCCGAGCCGTCCGTGCGGTCCAGCGGAAGGTGGATGGCGAAGCCCTCGAGCCGGATGTTCTCTATGGCAGCGTGCAGCTGCGGCAGGTCCTGCTCGCTCACCCCGTGCCGTTTCATCGAGGACATCACCTCGATGACCACACGGGCACCCACGAGGCCGTACACGCCGTCCACGGACGACACCGACCGGATGACGCGGTCCGGCAGCGGTACCGGCTCCTCGCCGCGCCGGAACGGCGTCAGCACGAGCAGGTCGCCACCGAACCAGTCCTTGATCCGGGCCGCCTCGTACGTCGTGCCCACGGCGAGGACGTCCGAGCCCAGCCGCGTGGCCTCCTCCGCCAGCCGCTCGTGGCCGAAGCCGTAGCCGTTGCCCTTGCAGACCGGGACGAGCCCCGGGAACTGCTCCTGGACGTGCTTGTGGTGTGCCCGCCAGCGCGCGGTGTCGACGTAGAGCGTGAGCGCCATGGCCGGTCCCGGAACCTTTCTCGTGGCTGCGGTGTATCAGGGGTCTGAGAGGGAATTGTGACGGATCCGCCGGGCCGACGGGTGACGCAGACGGCTCGGGCCGGTCCGCCACGGGGCTCCGGCGTCAGCGGCGCGACATGTAGATGTCGAGCGCCTTGTGGAGCAGCTTGTTCAGCGGGAAGTCCCACTCGCCGAGGTATTCGGCGGCCTGCCCGCCCGTGCCCACCTTGAACTGGATCAGGCCGAAGAGGTGGTCGGTCTCGTCCAGCGAGTCGGAGATGCCGCGCAGGTCGTAGACGGTCGCGCCGAGCGCGTAGGCGTCGCGCAGCATCCGCCACTGCATCGCGTTGGAGGGACGGACCTCGCGGCCGATGTTGTCGGAGGCGCCGTAGGAGTACCAGACGTGCCCGCCGACGATCAGCATCGTCGCCGCCGACAGGTTCACTCCGTTGTGCCGGGCGAAGTAGAGCCGCATGCGGTTGGGGTCCTCGGTGTTGAGGGCCGTCCACATGCGCTGGAAGTACGACAGCGGGCGGGGCCGGAAGTGGTCGCGCACGGCCGTGATCTCGTAGAGCCGCTGCCATTCCTCGAGGTCGTGGTAACCGCCCTGGACGACCTCGACACCAGCCTTCTCGGCCTTCTTGATGTTGCGGCGCCACAGCTGGTTGAAGTTCTTGTGAACTTCTTCCAGAGAACGGTTGGCGAGCGGCACCTGGAAGACGTAGCGGGGCTGCACATCGCCGAAGCCGGCGCCGCCGTCCTCGCCCTGCTGCCAGCCCATGCGGCGCAGCTTGTCGGCCACCTCGAAGGCGCGCGGCTCGATGAAGTCGGCCTCGATGTCGCGCAGTCGCTTCACGTCCGGGTCCTGGATGCCCTGCTTGATGGAGTTGGCCTCCCAGCGCCGGATGATCACCGGCGGGCCCATCTTCACGGAGAACGCGCCCTGGTGCTTGAGGTGCGCGAGCATCGGCTGGATCCAGTCGTCCAGGTTCGGCGCGAACCAGTTGATGACCGGGCCCTCGGGAAGGTAGGCGAGATAGCGCTTGATCTTGGGCAACTGGCGGTACAACACCAGTCCGGCGCCCACCAGTTCGCCGTTCTTGTCGAACCAGCCGAGGTTCTCGGAGCGCCACTCCGCCTTGACGTCTGCCCAGGCCGGGACCTGCATGTGGCTCGCCGCCGGCAGGCTCTGGATGTACGCCAGATGCTGCTCGCGACTGATCGTCCTCAGGGTCAGGCTCATACGGGGCGCTCCTCGGGCTGGTGTGTCCCCATGGGTACAGGGGCTCCGGCTCTCGCGCCGAAGCCTACTGCGCCCCGCGAGCGCCCCGTCTGGCCGTATGGAACCTGTGTGCCCATGAGGTCGCCGGCCGGCCCCGCGGCCCGGCCGGCGACCTCCCCCGGTCAGCTGCCGACGAGTCCGCCGAAGAGGCCGCCGTGGGCCATACCGAGGAAGAAGCCGATGGCCGCGGCACCGAGCCCCAGGATCAGTCCGAAACGCTGACGGGTCGTGACGGAGATGTACTGGCCGTACGCGCCGGTGAAAATCCCCACCAGACCGGCCCAGGAGCTGATCAGATGCAGGTCGTGGGACACCAACGCCGTGACGAAAGCGGTGACCCCGAGCACCAGGGTCACCAGGAGAAAGGTGTCCTGGACGGGATGGGCCTTGCCGTCCGTGGCCAGTAGGGAACCGGTGGTGTTGGGTCGCAATACCTGTGCCATGTGGCACCTCCTGCGGAAGGCGGCGCATCGTAGCGCCATACACACCCGATGTGTACAGATTGACGGCCTTCGCGGCCGGATTTCAACCGGAAGCTCGTGTGCGGGTACTCTGTACCGTCTGCACCGGTGTCTGCCCAGGCCAAGCCGCGTCAACCGTCGACCGACCCCGATTGTCGGTGGCGGCTGATTCAGTGACGGGCACTGTTGCGTACGCATCACGACCCTCCTGCCACGGAACGACCGTGGCCGCTGAGTCCAAAGGAGGTGGGTTCCACATGCGTCACTACGAGGTGATGGTCATCCTCGACCCCGATCTGGAGGAGCGCGCTGTCTCCCCGCTGATCGAGAACTTCCTTTCCGTCGTCCGTGACGGTGGCGGAAAGGTCGAGAAGGTCGACACCTGGGGCCGTCGTCGTCTCTCGTACGAGATCAAGAAGAAGCCCGAGGGCATCTACTCGGTCATCGACCTGCAGGCCGAGCCTGCGGTCGTCAAGGAGCTCGACCGCCAGATGAACCTGAACGAGTCGGTCCTCCGGACCAAGGTCCTCCGCCCCGAGACCCACTGAGCTTCCGCTCAGCTGATCTCGGGATTCGAGTAGCAGCACAAGCAGCCAGCAGCAAACCCGCCGAGAGGTTCCCCCAATGGCAGGCGAGACCGTCATCACGGTCGTCGGCAACCTTGTCGATGACCCCGAGCTGCGCTTCACCCCGTCCGGTGCGGCGGTCGCGAAGTTCCGCGTCGCGTCCACTCCCCGCACCTTCGACCGCCAGACGAACGAGTGGAAGGACGGCGAGAGCCTCTTCCTGACCTGCTCGGTCTGGCGCCAGGCGGCGGAGAACGTCGCCGAGTCGCTTCAGCGAGGCATGCGCGTCATCGTGCAGGGCCGGCTGAAGCAGCGGTCCTACGAGGACCGTGAGGGCGTCAAGCGCACGGTCTACGAACTCGACGTCGACGAGGTCGGCGCGAGCCTGCGCAACGCCACGGCCAAGGTCACCAAGACCGCAGGCCGCAGTGGCCAGGGTGGCTACAGCGGCGGTGGCGGCCAGGGTGGCGGCGGCTGGGGTGGCGGCCCCGGCGGCGGCCAGCAGGGCGGTGCTCCGGCCGACGACCCCTGGGCGACCGGCGCTCCGGCCGGCGGCCAGCAGGGCGGTGGCGGCTGGGGCGGCGGCTCCGGCGGTGGCGGCGGCTACTCGGACGAGCCCCCCTTCTAGGCCTTAGTGCCGGGTCTCCGGGCCCGGACGGGTCGAAGGTGGGCCGTATCCCCAACTTCTTGATCACACAGGAGAAACACCATGGCGAAGCCGCCTGTGCGCAAGCCGAAGAAGAAGGTCTGCGCTTTCTGCAAGGACAAGGTCACGTACGTGGACTACAAGGACACGAACATGCTGCGGAAGTTCATTTCCGACCGCGGCAAGATCCGTGCCCGCCGCGTGACCGGCAACTGCACGCAGCACCAGCGTGACGTCGCCACGGCCGTCAAGAACAGCCGTGAGATGGCGCTGCTGCCCTACACGTCCACCGCGCGCTAAGGAAAGGGTGACCGACTCATGAAGATCATCCTGACCCACGAGGTCTCCGGCCTCGGCGCCGCGGGTGACGTCGTCGACGTCAAGGACGGTTACGCTCGCAACTACCTGATTCCGCGGAAGTTCGCGATCCGCTGGACCAAGGGTGGCGAGAAGGACGTCGAGCAGATCCGCCGCGCCCGCAAGATCCACGAGATCCAGACCATCGAGCAGGCCAACCAGGTCAAGGCCCAGCTTGAGGGCGTGAAGGTTCGCCTGGCCGTTCGTTCCGGCGACTCCGGCCGTCTCTTCGGCTCCGTCACCCCGGCCGACATCGCCTCGGCGATCAAGGCGTCCGGTGGCCCCGAGGTCGACAAGCGTCGCATCGAGCTGGGTACGCCGATCAAGACGCTGGGCGCCCACGAGACGTCCGTGCGTCTGCACCCCGAGGTTGCCGCCAAGGTCAACATCGAGGTCGTCTCGGCCTGATGCCGGGCTCTGTCTGAGCAGTTGAGAGAAAGGGCCGTACCCTGCGGGGTACGGCCCCTTCCTCGCGTTCGGCGGTAGTCTGCCGAGCGCCGTTTCACGTGAAACAGGACGATGTCGTCAGGTCGCGAGCTTGCTCAGCGCGTGGCTCCCGTCACGATCCAGCGGCCCGAACGGGCACGGACCCACAGCGTGAGCATCCGCACGGTCATCATCAGTGTCATCGCCGCCCACAGCGCGGTGAGTCCGCCACCGAGGACCGGGACCAGCAGGGCCACGGGGACGAAGACGGCCAGGGTCAGCAACATCGCCCAGGCGAGATAGCGGCCGTCACCGGCACCCATCAGCACGCCGTCCAGTACGAAGACGATGCCGCAGACGGGCTGGGAGACCGCCACGAGCACCAGAGCGGGCAGGGCCGTGCGGTGAACCGCTGTGTCGCTGGTGAACAACGGAAGGAAGAGCGGGCGGCCCACGAGGACGAGCAGGCCGAGGGCCAGACCGGTGACGATTCCCCACTGGACCATGCGGCGGCAGGCTTCGCGGGCGCCCTGTGTGTCGCCTGCGCCCAGATATCGTCCGATGATGGCCTGCCCGGCGATGGCGATAGCGTCCAAGGCGAAAGCCAGCAGACTCCACAGGGACAGGATGATCTGGTGCGCGGCGATGTCCGCGTCCCCGAGCCGGGCGGCGACGGCAGTGGCGATCATCAGGATCGCCCGCAGTGAGAGCGTCCGCACCAACAGGGGCACTCCTGCTTGTGCGGAGGCGCGGATGCCCGCAGCGTCCGGCCGTAGCGAGGCGCCATGCCGGCGGGCGCCGCGGACGACCACGTACAGATAGGCGCCGGCCATGCCGCACTGGGCGATGACGGTGCCCCAGGCGGAGCCGGCGATCCCCCAGTCGGCCCCGTAGACGAGGCCGGCGTTGAGGGCGGCGTTGGCGACGAAGCCTGCGACGGCGACGTACAGCGGTGTCCTGGTGTCCTGAAGACCACGTAGTACGCCGGTCGCGGCGAGGACGACCAGCATGGCGGGAACCCCGAGTATGGAGATCCTCAGATAGGTCGTCGCGTAGGGGGCAGCCGTCGGCGAGGAGCCGAGGAGTTCCACGAGGCCGGGCGCCGTGGGGACAACGGCGGCGATGGCGGCCGCCCCGATCAGCAGGGCCAGCCAGATGCCGTCCATGCCCTGGCGGATGGCGGCCTTCAGATCACCCGCGCCGACGCGGCGGGCGACGGCGGCCGTGGTGGCGTAGGCCAGGAACACGAAGACGCTCACCATGGTGGTGAGGAGTGCCGAGGCGACGCCGAGCCCGGCCAGCTGAAGGGTGCCGAGATGGCCGACGATCGCGCTGTCGGCCATCACGAACAGGGGCTCTGCGACGAGCGCTCCGAAGGCCGGAACGGCCAGGCCGATGATCTCCCGGTCATGCCGACGTCGGGTGGCGCCGGGTGGCGCGGGAGTCTGTGTCATGGCCACCAATCTAATCGTCCACAGGTAAGCGACGCAACGCGCTATTGTCCCTTACCTCGGCTTGTGCGGGACGTGGTCTCGTGCACCTCTTGCGGTGATCTTGATCCGACTGGTGAAGTTTTTCTTCTGCACAGCCGGTGGATGGGAAAGATGCAGGTCAGATGGTGTTCTCGGGAGCTGTTGAGGGCTTGTTCACAGGGCTGTCCACCGTGTCGTGCACAGGTTTTGCTGAGTTCTCCACAGCATCGGGGCCCTCGTCCACATGGCCTGTGGATAACCAGATTGGCTGACGCTCCCGACAGGCCTAACGTGGTGCGGCGCCCGCTCCCCCTCCGCCTTTGGAAAGCTCGCGAAAAGACGCGTACGAACCGGAGCTGGGCTTCTCGCTTTGTCAGTGTCGTGCCCTAGAAATGAGGGGCACGGCGAGGTCCGCACGGCGGACGGGAGGAGGCGGCCCGGTGAGCATTTCCGAGCCCTTGGACGATCCGTGGGCCGACAGCGGTCCCAGCGATCGTGTTCCCGCTTCCCGCCGGGGCCGTGACGGCGGCCGAGGCCGTGACGAGCAGCACGACCGCGGTAACGACAGCGGTGCCTGGGACGGCGGAGGCTCCTCCTTCGAGCGTGTCCCGCCCCAGGACCTGGACGCCGAGCAGTCGGTCCTCGGCGGAATGCTCCTGTCCAAGGACGCGATCGCCGATGTCGTCGAGGTCCTCAAGGGCCATGACTTCTACCGGCCCGCGCACGAGACGATCTACCTGGCGATCCTCGATCTGTACGCGAAGGGCGAGCCGGCCGACCCCATCACGGTCGCCGCCGAGCTGACGAAGCGGGGCGAGATCACCAAGGTCGGCGGCGCCCCTTATCTGCACACCCTGGTGCAGACGGTCCCGACCGCGGCCAACGCCGAGTACTACGCGCAGATCGTGCATGAGCGGGCGGTCCTGCGCCGACTGGTCGAGGCCGGCACGCGCATCACCCAGATGGGCTACGCGGCCGACGGGGACATCGACGAGATCGTCAACAGCGCCCAGGCCGAGATCTTCGCGGTCACCGAGCAGCGGACGGCCGAGGACTACCTGCCGCTCAGCGAGATCATGGAGGGCGCGCTCGACGAGATCGAGGCGATCGGTTCACGCTCGGGGGAGATGACCGGTGTGCCGACCGGCTTCACGGACCTCGACCAGCTCACCAACGGTCTGCACCCCGGCCAGATGATCATTATCGCGGCCCGTCCCGCCATGGGTAAGTCGACGCTGGCCCTGGACTTCGCGCGTGCGGCGTCCATCAAGCACAACCTGCCGAGCGTGATCTTCTCGCTCGAAATGGGCCGCAACGAGATCGCGATGCGTCTGTTGTCCGCCGAGGCACGTGTGGCTCTGCACCACATGCGCTCCGGAACGATGACGGACGAGGACTGGACCCGTCTCGCCCGCCGCATGCCGGACGTGTCGGCCGCGCCCCTCTACATCGACGACTCGCCGAACCTGTCGATGATGGAGATCCGCGCCAAGTGCCGGCGCCTCAAGCAGCGCAATGACCTGAAGCTGGTCGTCATCGACTATCTCCAGCTGATGCAGTCCGGCTCCAAGCGGTCCGAGAGCCGACAGCAGGAGGTCTCCGAGATGTCGCGAAACCTGAAGCTGCTGGCCAAGGAGCTGGAGCTGCCGGTGATCGCGCTGTCCCAGCTCAACCGAGGCCCCGAGCAGCGGACGGACAAGAAGCCCATGGTGTCCGACCTGCGTGAGTCCGGATCGATTGAGCAGGACGCCGACATGGTGATCCTGCTGCACCGCGAGGACGCGTACGAGAAGGAGTCGCCGCGGGCGGGCGAGGCGGACATCATCGTCGGCAAGCACCGCAATGGCCCGACGGCCACGATCACGGTCGCCTTCCAGGGGCACTACTCCCGCTTCGTGGACATGGCCCAGACCTGAGGGACCGACCCGGGTGGGTGGCCGACCCCTTCGAGTCGCGACGTCAGGAAAGTCACAGGGGAAGACGCCCGGGGAAATGGACTCGACGCGGGATTCCGCGCCGGGTGGACTGGGATCCATGACGACATCGCAGGAAGAACTGCTGCCCGCCACGCGCCGGGCTCTGCTGCACCGCATCGCCGTGGCCCAGGCCGAGGGGCGGGCGCCCTCACTGGTCGCCGCGGTCGTCCGGGACGGCCGGACGGTGTGGAACGGCTCGCGCACCTCCGTGGACGGCCACGCCCCGGACGAAAACGTGCAGTACCGGATCGGCTCGATCACCAAGACCTTCACCGCGGTCCTCGTCCTGCGACTGCGCGACGAGGGCGTCCTGGACCTCGGCGACCCGCTGGAAAAGCATCTGCCCGGCACCGGGGCGGGGGAGGCGACCGTTGCCGAACTGCTCGCCCACACGGGCGGACTGGCGGCCGAGTCGCCCGCTCCGTGGTGGGAACGCACGCCGGGCTCGCTGCGTCCGGAGCTCGCCGATGTCCTCGGTCAGCAGCCGTTCCTGCATCCGGCCGGACGGCGGTTCCACTATTCGAATCCCGGCTACACGCTGCTGGGGGCTCTGGTCGAGGAGCTGCGCGGAGCGCCGTGGGAGGAGGTCCTTCGGCGTGAAGTGCTCGAACCCCTGAGCCTGCATCGCACGAGTGCGCGTCCGCAGGCACCGCACGCGGGCGGCTGGGCGGTGCATCCCTGGGCCGATGTCATGCTGTCCGAGCCGCTCGAGGACCTCGGCCGGATGGCCCCGGCCGGGCAGCTCTGGTCCACCGCGGGGGATCTGGCGCGCTTCGCGGCCTTCCTGGCCAAGGGCGACGACCGGGTGCTGAGCGCAGAGTCGCTGCTGGAGATGCGCACTCCGGCGGCTCCGCCCGAAGCCGCGGACGTGGCCGCCGGGTACGCCTACTGCCTGGGGCTGGAGATCCGCCGTTCGGGCGGACGGCTCCTTATTGGGCACACGGGGTCCCTGCCGGGGTTTCTCGCCTGCCTCACTCTCAGCGTGGAGGACGATGTCGCAGCCGTCGTCCTGGCCAACTGCACCTCCGGCCCGTTGGTGTCGGCCGTGGGTGCCGACCTCGTCCGTATCGTGGCCGAGGCCGAACCCAGGATCCCCGAGCCCTGGCGCCCGCTCCGGGACGTCGATCCGTCCGTACTGGAGCTGGCGGGGCAGTGGTATTGGGGAACGCATGGCTTCGGCCTGCGGTGCACGGCGGACGGGTTCGTCTCGCTGGAGCCGCTGTCCGGTACCGGCCGACGCTCACGCTTCCGGGTGAACGGTGACGGCACATGGACGGGGCTGGAGGGCTACTACGCCGGAGAGCGGCTGCGGGCCGTACGGCGTGCGGACGGGTCCGTGAGTCATCTGGACCTCGGATCGTTCGTCTTCACGCGTCAGCCGTATGACAAGGGGGCCGCGGTGCCCGGCGGGGTCGATCCGGAGGGATGGCGAGGGGTCGGTTAGACACCGCCCTCGGGGGTGTCGCCGGCCAAGGGTCCTGTTTCACGTGAAACAGGACCGTGAAACAGGACCGTTCGCTTCGTCCGGCAGGGACACAGCCGTTCAGAGGTGGAGCTTGAAACCCACATGCGAGGCCTCGAAGCCCAGACGCTCGTAGAAGCGGTGCGCCTCGGTACGACTGGTGTCGGAGGTGAGCTGGACCAAGGCGCAGCCCTGACGCCGGGATTCATCGATGGCCCACTGGATGAGCTGGGTACCGAGGCCGCTACCGCGCTCGTCGGCGTGGATGCGTACCGCCTCGATGATCGAGCGGGTCGTCCCCTTGCGGGACAGCCCCGGGATGATCGTGAGCTGAAGGGTACCGATGACGCTTCCGTCCCGGACGGCGACCATCAGATGCTGGTTCGGAGCGCTGCTCACCCGGTCCAGCGCGGCCATATAGGGGGTCAGGTCGTCTGGTGACTCCCGCTGAGCGCCGAGCGGGTCGTCCGCGAGCATGCCGACGATCGCGGGTACGTCCTCCGCGACGACGCGTCGTATCTCAAGATCTCCCATACCGGCAGCCTATGCGGGGCCGGGCGTCCCGGGCCGTGCGGGCAGCAGGCGGTTCCAGTCGGGCACGTTCAGCGACTCGACCACGCGGACGAGGGGCTCGAGCTCGGGGTTCTTCGCCGCCTCGTCCAGCGCTTCGCGCAGAGCGGCGTCATTGGTGGGGCGTGCCTCTTCGAGGAGCTTGAGACCTGCCTCGCTGACGTTGGTGTAGATGCCGCGGCGGTCGGTCGGGCAGAGGTAGCGCGCGAGCAGTCCGCGGTCCTCGAGCCTGGTGACCAGCCGGGTCGTGGCGCTCTGGCTGAGGACCACCGCGTCGGCAACCTGCTTCATCTGCAGCATGCCGCCCACACCGTTGTGCTGTCGGCTGAGCACGTCGAGCAGGGAGTACTCCCGCACGCTCAGTCCGTGCTTGGCCTGTAGGGCTCGCTCCATGTGGGCCTCGATTCTCCCGTGCAGCAGGGAGAGGGCGCACCACCCCTGGGCCAGGGCGGTGAGCGCGGGGTCCGTCGCTGTCATGGCGTTCTCCTCGGTCCCGGAGCGGCTTCTTCCCAGGATAGAGCACCAGCGCAATAGACTGCTGTCGCAGGTATCAGGCGTCTGCAATTATTGTGCTGTGAGGAACGCGCTCAATGCAGTCTCTGAACGGTGGAGCCCCATGCCGCTCGCGCAGCTTGCGTTCCTCTCGACCGCTCCGGAGTCTCGTGAGACGGCCTCTGGCTCCGTCCTGGCGGGAGGAGTGCCGAGCCGACGCCAGGCCGCTTGGCACCGCTGAGCGGGCCCGCCAGAGCGATCCCAAGCGTGTGCCTACGACCCGTCGGAGGCACACGCTTCCCTGTGGGTGGGCTCAGCCCGCCGCCACCGTCACCGGAGCGAAGCGCCTCGTCCAGTCGCCGGGCAGATCCGGGATGCCGTACGTCATGACCGCGTTCGTGCCGACGGAGGCGAGCCCGCGCTCCTTCAGCCAGGTCAGCAGCTCCTCGTGCCGTACGTCGACGTCCGTGCGCAGCGGGCGGTCGGTATGGGCGGCAAGAGACGCGACGAGTGCCTGGGCCGTTTCCGTGTCACGGGCGATGAGCGGACCCACGACGTGCGTGTCCATATTGGGCCAGGCAGCCGCGTATCCGGTGATCCGCCCACCCTCCTCGGCGACGCGCAACTGGTCGGCGAAGGCAGGCAGTCGAGTGATCACATGAGTGCGGTCGGCGCCGAAGACCTCTTCGTCGAGCCGGACGAGCGTGGCGAGGTCCTCCGCGGTGGCCGGGCGGGTGAGGACGGGGGACGGCGGCCCATCGGCCATGAAGTGTCCCAGCACCATCTCGGAGCTGCCGGTGACCTTGAATCCCAGTTCCTCATAGAGGGGACGCCCGTAGGGGGTCGCGTACAGCGTGAGCGGACTGTCGCCCATCTCCGCCACCACATGGCGCATCAGCCGGCGCCCCACACCCTGGCGTGCGTGTCGTTGGGCGACGAGCACCATGCCGATTCCGCAGAGATCCGGACGGTACCGTGACCCGTACTCGGTCACGACGCAGGCCGTGACGAGTCCGCCCTCGGGGTCGTCGATGCCGTAGCCCTTTCCGGCGGCCAGGAGCAGGCCCCATTTGTCTTCCTCCCGGGGCCACCCCCGGTCCTCGGACAAGTCGGCGCAGGCGTTGAGATCGCGGGGCGTCAGGCGGCGGATGGGCAGAGCGTTGAGGGGAGCTGTCGACACGCAGGTCAGGCTGTCCGACACCGGCTACCGACGTCCACCGGTTCCCGGTCGAACGCACACCCTTTAAGCCACGTTGTGCTCCAACACAGCACTAAGGCAGGCGTTTCACGTGAAACAGTGAGGGACCGGAACATGGCCGTTCCGGAACAGCCGTCTTGAATTGGTGGCCCGTCACCGGCAGTTGAGGGAATTGCCTGCCTTGGGCGGCCGTCCCTTGAGGTCGGCCCAAGGGGGTACTTGTGTATGAGACGGTGGCCGGTATGGTCGAGTCCGGTTCGCCGGTGTGATGTGCGTGCGTTCCGCAACGCGCGTACGCAGGCCAATGCAGCCTAACGGGACGGAGAGATCGAAGGCCCGCATTTTTCTGTTACGCGGCCGAGGAAGGGTCAGGAGTGCGATGCTGCGGTCCGGGTACTGCGGCCGATGTCACACTCTTGCCTTACTTGTCGGTACGCGACGGGAACGGGGCTTGAATGTGGCCGCATTGACCACCAGGAACTGAACGGGGAAAAGGCAGGGCCCTACGGCGCGGAAACTGACGCCCGCCGACAGGGAAGTGCGTAGACCGACTGAAAGATGTTCGAGGCGAGGCACACCATGGACGCTCCGACCACCACGTCGGCCGACAACGGCACGTCCGGTGGCGGCGGCGAGGGCGGCTGGTTCACGCCCCGCAAGCAGCCCCAGACACCCCCGAGCGGAGAGCAGGAGATACCCGAGGGCAGCCGCCTGGCGGCGATGCGCCCCGTCGGGCGGCAAACTCCCGGTGCGGACAGCGAGCCGTCGCGAATACGTCGTCCCGCGCCGGTGACCACTTCGCAGCAACGCCCTCTCGCCGAACCGGAACGCCCTCTCGCCGAACCGGAACCTTCCCATGGGGCAGCGACCCCGGCTGCATCCTCGAACGGGAGGACGCCCGGCTATCCCCAAAGTGGTGGCCCTGCCGGGGTCGGCTATCCCCAAAGTGGTGATCCTTCCGCCGTCGGCTCCCCGCCGACCTCCGGTTTCGCCGTCGGAGTCCCACAGACCGCTCCCGCCCAGTCGGCCTCCGCTTTGCCACGGGAGGCACCGGCGGAGGCCTTCCCCGCCCGGCCGGCCTCAGAGGGTCCCCGGTCCGGCGGTCAGCCCCAGTCACCGGTGCCCACTCAGCGATCGGCCCCGGATCCCGGGGCATCCCCCGACGCCGTGCTTGTCCGGCGCACCATGGCCGAGGTCGGACCCGTCGCCGACAAGGTCACCTCGTACTTCTACGCGCTGCTCTTCGTACGCCACCCCGACCTGCGATCGCTGTTCCCCGCCGCGATGGACACCCAGCGGGACCGGCTGCTCAAAGCCCTGCTGACCGCGGCGGAGCACATCGACAACACCGAGGTCCTGGTCGCGTACCTGCAGAACCTCGGCCGCGGGCACCGTAAGTACGGCACCCGGGCCGAGCACTACCCGGCCGTCGGGGAGTGCCTCATCGGAGCACTGAGCAAGTACGCCTCCGCGATCTGGGACGAGAAGACCGAAGCCGCCTGGGTGCGGACATACACGACCATCTCCCAGGTGATGATCGACGCGGCGGCGGCGGACGAGTTGCGGGCCCCGGCCTGGTGGTACGCGGAAGTCGTCTCGCACGACCTCCGGACCCCGGACATCGCGGTGATCACGGTCCGCCCCGACCAGCCGTACCCGTTCCTGGCCGGTCAGTACACGAGCGTGGAGACCCCGTGGTGGCCGCGGGTGTGGCGCCACTACTCCTTCGCCTCGGCACCGCGCTCCGACGGACTGCTCACGTTCCATGTGAAGGCGGTCCCGGCGGGCTGGGTGTCCAATGCGCTGGTCCACCGGGCCCGCCCCGGGGACATCGTCCGGCTCGGTCCGCCCGTCGGCACGATGACCGTCGACCACACGACGGACAGCGGACTGCTCTGCCTCGGCGGCGGCACCGGCATAGCGCCCATCAAGGCCCTGGTCGAGGATGTCGCCGAGCACGGTGAGCGGCGCCTCGTCGAGGTCTTCTACGGCGCCCGGACCGGCCACGACCTGTACGACATCGACACCATGCTGCGACTGCAACAGAGCCACCCCTGGCTTTCCGTCCGCCCGATCATCGATGAGCAGGCACATCTGCAGTTGCCGGACGTCATCCGCGAGTACGGGCCGTGGAACGAGTACGACGTGTATCTCTCGGGTCCGCCTGGCATGATCCGCAGCGGTGTGCACGCGCTGCGAAACATCGGTGTCCCGTCGGCACGCATCCGTCACGACGCGGTGGAGGAGCTGGTCCTGGCCGAGGCGTAGCCCTCGCGGAGCCGCCCGGACCATGGACGCGGCGTCAGCCGAGGTCGGGCGCGTGCATCGCGCGTACTCCCTCGATGTTCCCGTCCAGGTAGTGCCGTAGAGACAGCGGTACGAGATGGACGGACGCGATGCCGACGCGGGTGAAGGGCACCCGTACGATCTCGTACTCGCCGGCGGGCTCCTCGACCTCGGGGCCGTGTCGCAGACGCTCGTCCATGGACTCGAGACGGCAGACGAAGAAGTGCTGGACCTTCACACCGGTGGCCCCGCCGTTCTCGCCGATGTGCTCGACCGTGTCCACGAAACAGGGCACCACATCGATGATCTTGGCCCCGAGTTCCTCGTGCACTTCACGGTGGAGAGCGTCGACAACGGTCGCGTCTGTCGGCTCGACCCCGCCGCCCGGTGTGAGCCAGTAGGGATCGACTCCGGGCTTGGTCCGCTTGATCAGAATCAGGTCGTCACCATCCAGCAGGATGGCGCGGGCAGTGCGCTTGACCACGGGGCGAACGGTCATGGGTGAAATGTGGCCCAGCGCGTTCCACGTGAAACCTCCCACACCCCACATGGAGCCGACGCCCGAGTGAACGCTGGGTGGCCCCGGCGCGGGGCCCGGCCAGCGGACCGCCTCGTCCTCCCCCGGGTCTCAGCCCCAGGCGGCCGCGGACCGCGCCGTCCTCAGCCCCAGGCGGCCGCGGACCGCAACAGCCACTCGTGGGCGCGAGCGATATGGGGCATGGCCAGAGTCCCGGTGCGGACCACGAGGAAGTATGTCCGCAGCGGGGGCACCGCCGGTTCATGAAGTGCCACGACATCGCCCCGCCCCAGAGCGGAGGCGCAGAGGTAGCGCGGAAGTACGGCGAGTCCGGCTCCGGTGATGGCGCAGGCGAGCACCGCCCGCAGGTCGGGGACGACGACGGTGCCGGAGGCGGCCGGTCGGGAGTCGAAGACGGAGGCCCAGTAGCGGGAGACGAAGGGCAGCGACTCGTGCACCTCCACCACCGGAAGGTTCTCCAGCATGTGTGCGCCTCTGCGGCGCACCTTGCCGGGGCCGATACGGGCGGCCCAGCGGGGGGCCCCGACCAGGACGTGTTCCTCGTCGCAGAGCGGGGTCGCCGTGAGCAGGGCGCCGCGTGGCCGGGCGGTGGTGATGGCCAGGTCGTGGTGTCCGGCGGCGAGCCCCTCCAGCGTCTCCTCGGCCTTCCCGAAGGAGGCGCGCAGGGCCAGACCCTGGCCGTCCCCGCCGGTCAGCTCGGCCAGCGCGGGCAGGGCACGCTCGGCGGTGAACTCCGGAGGCCCCGCCAGATGGAGGGTGCGCAACGACGACTGCTCGTCCAGACCGGTCTCGGCGATCTCGACCAGGGCGTCGAGATGCGGAGCGGCCTTGTGGGCGAGTTCGTCGCCGATGGACGTGGGGGTCACCCCGCGGGCCTGGCGCAGGAAGAGGGGGCGGCCAAGCTGCCGTTCGAGGGTGCGTATCTGGGAGGTGACTGCCGGCTGCGAGAGGCCGAGGAGTGCCGCGGCGCGGGTGAAGGAACCGGCCCGGTGCACCGTCACAAAGGTGCGCAACAGGGCCAGATCCATGGTGCTCCCTCCCCTCACGGCACCCCGGGACCATCCCAACTATAAATAAGTCGATAGCTCTCTGTCGCTACCGTGATTGGACACTGACATAGAGTCAACTAGCCTTGGCTGCGCGGTTCTTCGAGTGGAGAACCGTGGCGGTCCGAGCCACGAGGGGGGAGGCTCGGACCGCCCATTGTCCGTAGAGGGGCCGCCCGGAAAGCAGCATCGCCTCCCCGGATGTGCGTACCGAGGCCGGGGCCGCGGCTCAGGACGTGGTCATTCCGCCGACTCGTCGAGCGCGCGCAGCACATCGGCCACCAGGTCCTCGGGATCCTCGGCACCGACGGAGAAGCGGATGAAGCCCTCCGGGACCGCGTCGCCGCCCCAGCGTCCCCGCCGCTCGGCGGTGGACCGTACGCCTCCGAAACTGGTCGCGTCGTCGACGATGCGAAGTGCGTCCAGAAAACGGTCGGCACGCGCGCGTGTGGGCAGCGAGAACGACACCACGCACCCGAAGCGCCGCATCTGCTGCGCGGCGATCTTGTGCGAGGGGTCGTCGGGCAGGCCCGGATACCGCAGCGCGGTCACCTCGGGCCGACCGCGCAGTGCCTCGGCGATCAGGAGCGCGTTGGCCGACTGCCGGTCCGCGCGCAGCCTCAGGGTGGCCAGCGAGCGATGCGCGAGCCAGGCCTCCATGGGACCCGGGATCGCTCCGACGATCTTGCGCCAGCGCCGCACGGCGGTCATCAGCTCGGCATTCCCGGACGCCACATATCCGAGCAGGATGTCCCCGTGCCCGGTGAGCATCTTCGTCCCGCTCGCGACCGAGAAGTCGGCGCCCAGTTCCAAGGGCCGCTGGCCAAGGGGTGTCGCCAGGGTGTTGTCGACGGCGACGAGGGTGCCCTGCGCGTGGGCCGCCGCCACGAGCCGTCGCACGTCACAGACGTCGAGCCCCGGGTTCGACGGGGTCTCGATCCACAGCAGCTTCGCACCCTTCAGGGCACCGAGCTGGGCGTCGGCACCGGTCGGCGCGGTGCGCACTTCGATGCCGTACGCGGTCAGTTGCTCGCCCACCAGCGGCAGTACCTGGTAGCCGTCCGAGGGCAGCACCACGGTGTCGCCGGCGCGCAGCTGGGAGAAGAGGACCGCGGAGATCGCGGCCATGCCGGAGGCGAAGGTGAGCGTCTCGGCGCCCTCGTCTCCGGGCGCCTCGAGCTCGCCGATGGCGCGCTCCAGATGCGTCCAGGTGGGGTTCTCGTCCCGTCCGTAGGCATACGGGCCGGTCGGCTCGCCGGGCAGGTGGAAGTGTGCGGCGAAGACCGGGCCAGGCAGCGTCGGCTCGTGCTTGACCGGCTCGGGCAGCCCCGCCCGCACCGCACGCGTCCCGTCGCCGATCCCCTCGGAGGACGCACCGGCATCCCATGTGTCCCCTGTGCTCATGCCGCCCGTCCCTCCACATGCTCTCGTACCGCGGCGAGCAGGCCTGGGCTCGCCGCTTCCACCATCTCAAGGCACTCCTCGAAACCGTCCATCCCCCCGTAGTACGGGTCCGGCACGTCGAGGTCCTCGCCGGCGGCCGGGTCGTACGAGCGCAGAAGCCTGACCTTGTCCTCGTCCTCAGGGGTGGGAGCCAGACGGCGCAGGGCCTTCAGATGGCCGGAGTCCAGGGCGATCACGAGATCGAGCCGGGAGAACCAGGAGAGCTGGAACTGGCGTGCAGTGTGGTCGCTGCCGTAGCCGTTCTCCTCCAAGACGGCCACCGTGCGCGGATCGGCCCCGTCGCCCTCGTGCCAGCCGCCCGTGCCCGCGCTGTCGACCTCGACCAGGTCGCCGAGGCCGGCCTCCTCCACGCGGGCGCGGAAAACGGACTCCGCCATCGGTGAGCGGCAGATGTTGCCGGTGCAGACGAAGCAGACGCGATAGGTCATACGGCTCACTCAGTCCTCGCCGTCGGGGAGTACGAGGTTCAGCGCCCAGGAGACGATCGAGACGATCAGGGCGCCCAGGACGGCGGTCCAGAAGCCCTCGACATGGAAGCTCAGGTCCAGCTTGCCCGCCACCCAGGAGGTGAGCAGCAGCATCAGGGCGTTGACGACCAGGGTTATCAGGCCCAGGGTCAGGATGAACAAGGGGAAGGTGAGTACCTTCACGACCGGCTTGACCAGGAAGTTCACCAGTCCGAAGATCAGCGCGACCACGATGAGGGTGCCGATCTTCTTCCCGGTGTTCGAGCCCGTCAGGGTGATCTTGTCGAGCAGCCAGACGGCGACGGCCAGGGCCCCCGCGTTGGCGATCGTCTTGACTACGAAATTCTTCATGTGTCTGATCGTGGCAGACGGGGTCAGAGGCGAGTAGCGAGCAAGGGCGGGCAAGGGGCGATGAAGGCATTCCGGCTGGACGAACTGGAGGCGGAGCGTGCCGCCAACGACGGCGCGTATCTCCAGTTCCTGCGGGAGCGGAACATGTCGGTCGGCCTGTACGCGCTCGACGCCGGGGACCTCGACCCGCAGAAGCCGCACCAGCAGGACGAGGTGTACTTCGTCGTCAGCGGCCGCGCCTCCATCACCGTGGGCCTGGAGACCACCCAGGTCGCACGGGGAAGCGTCGTCTATGTGCCCGCCGGGGTCGCCCACAAGTTCCACCACATCACCGAGGACCTGAGGGTTCTGGTGGTGTTCTCTCCGCCGGAGAGCTGAGCCCCGTCTCGGGGTTCCCTAGGGGAACGATCAGGGGAGGACAAGGGGCGCGAGGTCCGTGTTCCGCCCCCGCGCGGTCCTAGCATCGAAGCAGCACAGAAGGACCCGGTTGCGCAGCCCCCGAAAAGTACGCGGGGCAACGGGCGGACAAGACAAGGACGAGGGCGATGCGAGAGATCTTCGCTGGTTTGCCGTGGTGGGTGAAGTGGATCGCGGTGCCGGTCATCGCCCTGGTCGTCTTCGGCAGCGTGATAGCGACCGTCGTCGGTTTCGTCATCCAGCTGCTGTTCAAGGTGCTGCTCTTCGTCGCTCTGGTCGGTGGACTGATCTACGTCGTACGGAAGTTCATGTCGAGTTCGTCCTCGCGCGGCGACTGGTGAACCACCCGGGGCACACCGGGCGGGGAGCGGCTCCACGTGACGTCAGGGGGCCGGGCTAGCGGACGGCAACGGGCCGCCGGTAAGGAATCCGAGGTTCCCTCGGGCGAGGGAAGTTTTCCCGGTGGTGCCGCCGGTGGCCGGTGGGTGGCCGTTAAAGTCCGGAGCCCGGCGCGCGGCAGGTCCCGCGCACGGCGCATCCCCCTCCCGTGTCCCCGCACGGGAGGCCCACCCTCGTGCTCCGGGAGTGACCTTTGGCCACGGTTGGCACCGCACCCGCCTACTCAGCCACGCCGCCCGCACAGCGGCGCGCCTCACCGGCGGAAGAGCACCTTCCGCCCGCGCCGGCACAGTCCACCACCCTCATCGGATCGGTGCAGCGGGCGATGCGGCTGCTGGAGGCCGTCGCCGAGCATGCGTACGGGGCTCCCGCCAAGCAGTTGGCGCGTGAGGTCGGTCTGGCGCTTCCCACGGCGTACCACCTCTTGCGCACCCTGACTCATGAGGGTTATCTGCGGCGGGAGAAGGGCCTGTTCTTCCTCGGGGAGGCCGCCGAGCGGTTGGGCGCCACCGCGGCCCAGCAGAAACGTCGCAGCATGGTGAACGACGCGCTCGCACAATGGCGTGATTCGATCGGTGTCCCGGTCTACTACGCGGTCTACCGCGAGGGTGAGATCGAGGTCCTCGGTGTTGCCGCCGGCCCGGACGGTCCGGCGGTCGGAGAGTGGGCCGACTTCCGGGAGACCGGGCACGCGCACGCGCTCGGTCAGTGCCTGCTGTCACAGCTCGACGAAGAGGCCCGGCACGACCATCTCGATCGCTATCCGGTGCACCCCCTCACTCCGTACACGGTGCGTGACAACCGCAGCCTGGAGCGCCGTCTGGAGCGCCTGGGGCCGATGGAGGCCGTCGTCGAGTGCCAGGAGTACGCGCTCGGGGCGGCCTGCGCCGCGATCCCCCTCACCGCGGGTACGACGGCCGCGGCGGTGGCCATCTCCCTGCCGTCCCACCAGGCCGACCGGTTGCTGCCGGCGGCCCGTCAGCTGCAGGCGGAGACCGGCAGACTGCTAGGGACACTCGCCTTCTCTATCAGCATCTGAAAACTCACTCCTTGTGATCTGCCATACACGTTCAGCAAACTTCCTGCAGGTGTCAGGGTGATCATTCCTGGCCAGTCGACGGCTACTGACGGGGTAGACGATGCGCAAGTCGGTGCAGGCAGAGGTCATGATGAGCTTTCTCGTGTCCGAGGAGCTCTCCTTCCGCATTCCGGTGGAGCTGTGTTACGAGACCTGTGATCCCTATGCGGTGCGTCTGACCTTCCATCTGCCCGGCGACGCACCCGTGACCTGGGCTTTCGGTCGTGAGCTGCTGGTGGACGGGGTGGGTCGGCCGTGCGGCGACGGCGATGTGCACATCGCGCCCGCCGAGCCGGACACCTTCGGTGATGTGCTGATCCGGCTCCAGGTGGGCGGCGACCGCGCGCTGTTCCGGTCGGGTGCGGTGCCCCTGGTGGCGTTTCTCGACCGCACCGACAAGCTGGTGCCGCTCGGGCAGGAGGGATCTCTCGCCGACTTCGACGCGCATCTGGACGAGGCGCTGGACCGGATCCTGGCGGAGGAGCAGAGCGCGGGCTGAGACCGCGCGCGGCGCCGTAACGGTTCCTCGGGCCGTAACGGTTCCTCGCGCCGTAAACCGTCCCTTCAAGGCGGTACGGGCGCGCGGATATGCCGTAACGGTTCTGCGGGGGCGTCTTTCGGCCTGGGCCTCTTTCGGTCCCGGTGTGGGAAGTCTCTGCGCTTGCGGCGGCGCCCTCGACCCCTGCGGGCGGGGGCCGACTGCCGTGACTGGTCCGGCTGGACGATCTCCGTGAACGTACCGCCCTTGTCCTTGCCGGTGTCGATGTGGACCGGCGCCTTCTTGCAGGTGCCGGTCGGCTTCTGTGGGGCCGACGGGTCCCTGGCGATGGAGGTGCAGCCGGGCGTGGTCCCAGCCGAGGCGTTCACGGATGCGCAGTCCACCGCCACGACCGTGGTCACCGTGGCCGGTTGGGTCTCCCGGTCGAAGCAAGGAACGCGTGAGGCCCACTGTTCAGCTTGCCCAACAAGACGCTAGCGTGAAGGCACCTTTGCACACGCGGGAGCTCGGAGCACCGGGCTGAGAGGGCGCTGACTCCGCAGACGCGATGTTTCACGTGGAACATCGGCGGGCGGGAACTGCTGCGTCGACCGCTGAACCTGTTACCGGGTAATGCCGGCGTAGGGAGTAGGTCTCATGACCATCAAGGACGTACGCACGCCTGCCTCCGTCCAGGGTGACGAGCCCCAGGAGGCCGGGAAGTCCATCGGCTGGCACAAGGCGTACATCGAGGGCTCTCGCCCCGACCTGCGGGTGCCGGTCCGTCAGGTGCACCTCACCAACGGGCGGTCGGTCACCCTGTACGACACCTCCGGTCCGTACACCGATCCAGTCGCCGAGACGGACGTCCGCAGGGGCCTTGCGCCGCTGCGGGAGAACTGGATCACCGCTCGCGGCGACACCGAGGAGTACGCGGGCCGTCCCGTCCGTCCCGAGGACGATGGGATCAAGCACACCTCGCCGCGTGGCGGCCTGCGCAACCTCGACGCGGTGTTTCCGGGACGCCCGCGCCAGCCGCGCCGTGGCCGCGACGGCAACGCGGTGACGCAGCTCGCGTACGCGCGCCGCGGGGAGATCACGCCGGAGATGGAGTTCGTGGCTCTCCGGGAGAACGTCTCTCCCGAGATCGTCCGCGAGGAGATCGCGGCGGGTCGCGCGGTGCTGCCGGTGAACGTCAACCACCCGGAGATCGAGCCGATGATCATCGGCAAGCGCTTCCTGGTCAAGGTCAACGCCAACATCGGCAACTCCGCGGTGACCTCCTCGATCGAGGAGGAGGTCGAGAAGATGACCTGGGCGACCCGCTGGGGTGCCGACACGGTCATGGACCTGTCCACCGGCCGCAATATCCACACCACCCGTGAATGGGTACTGCGCAACTCCCCTGTGCCGATCGGCACGGTGCCGCTCTACCAGGCGCTCGAGAAGGTCGACGGCAGGGCCGAGGAGCTGACCTGGGAGATCTACAAGGACACGGTCATCGAACAGGCCGAACAGGGCGTGGACTACATGACGGTCCATGCGGGGGTGCGCCTGGCGTATGTACCGCTGACGGCGAACCGCAAGACCGGCATCGTCTCCCGCGGCGGCTCGATCATGGCCGCGTGGTGCCTCGCACACCACAAGGAGTCGTTCCTCTACGAGAACTTCGAGGAGCTCTGCGAGATTCTCGCGGCCTACGACGTCACCTACTCGCTGGGCGACGGCCTGCGGCCCGGTTCGATCGCGGACGCCAACGACGAGGCGCAGTTCGCGGAACTGCGCACGCTCGGGGAACTCGGCCGTATCGCCAGGCGTTTCCACGTACAGACCATGATCGAGGGCCCGGGACACGTCCCGATGCACAAGATCAAGGAGAACATCGACCTGCAACAGGAGATCTGCGATGAAGCGCCGTTCTATACGCTGGGTCCGCTGACCACGGACATCGCGCCGGCGTACGACCACATCACCTCCGGTATCGGCGCCGCGATGATCGCCTGGTGGGGCACGGCCATGCTCTGCTATGTCACCCCCAAGGAGCACCTGGGCCTGCCCAACCGTGATGACGTCAAGACCGGCGTCATCACCTACAAGATCGCCGCCCACGCGGCCGATCTGGCCAAGGGGCACGCGGGTGCGCAGGAGTGGGACGACGCGCTGTCCGACGCGCGTTTCGAGTTCCGCTGGGAGGACCAGTTCAACCTGGCCCTCGACCCCGACACGGCCCGTGACTTCCACGACGAGACCCTCCCCGCCGAGCCTGCCAAGACCGCCCACTTCTGCTCGATGTGCGGTCCGAAGTTCTGCTCCATGAAGATCAGCCAGAGCATCACCGAGCGGTTCGGCGGTGAGGCGGCCGAGGGCGCGACGCAGCACGAGATCGCCGAGGGGATGCTCCAGAAGTCGAAGGAGTTCGCGGCGAGCGGGAACCGGGTGTATCTGCCGATCGCGGAGTGATCCGCCGTCGCGCAGTGCCGGTCCAGGGCGCGCGCTGAAGTCCCGGCCCGCGCTCCTTCGGAAGGGCGGGCCGGCTTCGGTGGATGTCGCGGTTCGGGACCGGCTCCGGGCGAGGGCCCGGAGGTGGGGCCGGCTCCGGGTGACGGTCCGGCGGCCGGTCGGCCCGGTCCGCCGACGGTTTCACCTCGGCCGGCGGGATGTCGGCCGAGATCCGTCACTCCGGCTGGTGTTCCGGGCCCCCGAAGTCCGGACTGGTGAAGTCCGGGCTGCTGAAGCTGGGGCGCGGACCCGCGGTGGGGCCGCTGTCCGGGCTGCTGAAGCCCGGGCGGTCGTAGCCGAGGTGTGGGATGCGGCTGGGCGTCGTTTCGGGTGCCTTTCGGCTCATCGCGGCCCTTCCCGGGTCGGCGAGGGCCTCGCGGAGGAACGGCAGGATGCCACGCTCCAGCAGTGCCTCGTGCCAGGCCTCCCGAGCCCGCGCCACTTCCGTAGCCAGCGCGTTCTGGGCGTCGGCATCCCGGGCCGATGCGCTGTTGCGCAGCGCGGTGAGCAACAGACCGATCGCGGCGACGAGGATCGCCGCCGCGGTCACCGCGCCGAAGACCCACCCGGTGGTCAGGAGGGTCCGCGCGAACGCCTGATCGGGGTTGACCATCTTGAGGATGTAACCCACGAGCAGGAAGATCGCCGCGGCGGCACCGGCGAGGAACGGGGCGAGGACCGCGACGACGGCCCCCGCTCCGGCGCTTGCCGCGGCCTCTCCCACGGTGGCGGCGAGCCCCTGGCCGTCCGTCTCCGGCTCGGTGGAGTCGCGTGCTTCGCCGCTCTCGTGCACGGGCGGGGTGGACGGCGCCGGCCGGCGCAGTTCCTCGCGGACCTTCACATAGTGCTGGTATTCCTCGGTCGCCGCCGCGGTGATGAGGGCGGTGGCGTTCAGCGCCATGGTGCGCAGCTGTTCGGGGTTGAGCCGCTGTCCCACAGCGGCCAGATCCGGGCGGTGTGGCGCGGAGCGCAGCGCCTCACCGAGGATCCGCTCGTAGTCCTGGCGGTCCTCGCTCAGCAGGTGCTGCGGAACGCTGTTCATGTGCATCCCCCGATGCTCCGTAGGGCTTGTGGCTCGGCATGCTGACGAGCCGTTGGGCAGAAACGGAGGGGAGCCTGCTACGGATAAGCCGATGGTAGAGCGGCGACGGCACACGGTGACAGGGGGTTTCCAGAAATTGCCGCCCGGTTCGGGTACTCGTTGGACGGTTCCCCGCCGGGAGATGCCTGCCCGTCGAACGCTCAGTGGTCCAAGGGGAGTTGCTGGACCAGCAGTTTTCCGGCCATGGTCACACCGCCGTCCATCGCGATCGCCAGGCCGTCCGCGTAGACGTGGGGGCCTTCGACGACCGGACCCGTTGCGTCGTCGCCGTCCTCCGAGCCGACCTCGCCGAGCAGGTACGGGATGGGACTGTGGCCGTGGACGATCCGCCGGCCGCCGTAGGTCTCCAGCAGGGACCGTACGGCGTCGGCGCCGCCCTCGTCGCGGAAGGAGAAGCGCTTGGTGAACTTCCGGAAGAGATCCCACACCTCGTCCGCGTCATTGCGCGTGAGCGTCTCGCGGATGGTGTCGTTGACCGCTTCGATGGAGTCGCCGTAGTCGAGGTAGGCGGTGGTGTCCGAGTGGACCAGAAGGTGTCCGTCGACCTCCTCCACCGCGTCGAGACGGGCCATCCACTGAAGGTGGTGGTCCTGGAGGCGGTCCATGTCCGTCTTCTGGCCCCCGTTGAGCAGCCAGGCCGCCTGGAAGGTGGCGGTGCCCGCGCCCGAGTTGACGGGCGTGTCACCGAACCGCTTGGCGCCGAGCAGCAGCAGCTCGTGGTTACCCATGAGCGCCTTGCAGTAGCCGCCGGCCGCGGCCGCCTCCGCGGACAGCCGCATCACCAGGTCGATCACGCCGATGCCGTCGGGTCCGCGGTCGGTGAAGTCCCCGAGGAACCACAGCCGCGCGGTGCCCGCGGACCACTGGCCCTGGGCGTCGATGAGCCCCTTTTCCTGGAGCGCGGCGACGAGCTGGTCCAGATAGCCGTGGACGTCCCCGACCACGAACAGCGGTCCGGGGCCTTCGGCGGGATGCGCGGCGGGGGCGGTCGCCGGGTCGGCGGTCACCTGGGGCGTGTCGCCGGGGTTGATGACCGGAAGGTCCCGCTCGGTGGGCGTGTACGCGTCGGAGTAGCCGTGCGGATACGCCTCCGGTGGCGCGACGGGCCCGGTGACCTCACCGGGGGGCGTGCTCTGTGCGTAGGGACCGGTCTCGTGGACGTATGCGGGCACCCGGAAGTCGCGCAACGCCGCCGCCTGCTCCACCTCGGGTCCCTGACCGGCCCCCTGAGTCATCGACCCCTCCACCATCGCGCCGCATCTGCACCGCATCGGACTGCCTGGTCGCAGCGGTCCGCGGTGTCGTGGGCCCATCATAGGAATGCGGATCGCGCCATGTGATGACCCAGGGGTGGTGAATCGGGGAAGGACCCCCGGTCACCGCGGCTTTCGCCCCAAATGAGCGGGGCTTTCCCTGCTGCGACCAGGTACGTCACCCGCCTGCGGGTGACCTGTGCGTCACCCGCCCGCGGGCAACCTGTGCGTCATCCGTGGATCAGCCACGGGCTACCCCTGCCCGGGCGACCGGGGCGGGCTGACCGTGGTGCGTGGCGGCCGTCGCTGGGACGATGTGCGCACGATCAACTCCGTCGGTATGACCTGCTCGACCGGCTGGTCCGACTCGATCCCCTCGATGGCGTCGATGAGGAGCTGGACCACGGCGGTACCGATCCGGCGCGGTTTGAGGGAGAGCGTCGTGACGGGCGGCTCGGTGCTCGCGTACACGGCGGACTCGCTGCAGCAGACGAGCAGCAGGTCCTCGGGAACACGCAGTCCGTAGCGGCGGGCGGCGGCCAGCAGATCGGTGCCGTTCGGGTCGAAGAGTCCGTAGACCGCGTCGGGGCGGTCGGGGCGGGCGAGCAGCCGGTCGGCGGCGACGGCGCCCGCGCACGGGTCGTGGGCGGGATAGGCCTCGTAGACCGGATCCTGTCCGACACGCTCGCACCAGTTCAGATAGGCGGTCGTCGACAGATGCGTGTACGTGTCCGTGGTGGTGCCGGTCAGCAGTCCGATACGGCGGGCGCCGGCGGCGGCCAGATGGTCGAGGATGCCGAGGACCGCGGCTTCGTGGTCGTTGTCCACCCAGGCGGTGACCGGGAGGGAGCCGGCCGGCCGTCCGTCGGACACGACCGGTAACCCCTGCCGGACCAGCTCGCTGACCACCGGGTCCTGGTCGGACGGATCGATGACGACGGTGCCGTCCAGGGCGACGTTCGACCACACGTCGTGGCGCGAGGTCGCGGGCAGGATGACCAGGGCGTAGCCCCGGGCGAGCGCCGCGGAGGTGGCGGCCCTGGCCATCTCCGCGAAGTACGCGAATTCGGTGAAGGTGAAAGGTTCATCCCCGTACGTGGTCACGGTCAGGCCGATCAGGCCCGACTTGCCGGTGCGGAGGGTGCGGGCCGCGGCCGAGGGCCGATAGCCCAGCCGGTCGGCGACCTCTCGGACATGGCGTCGGGTGGCGTCCGGCAGGCGGCCCTTGCCGTTGAGGGCGTCGGAGACGGTCGTGATGGAGACTCCGGCGGCGGCGGCCACGTCTCTGATGCCCGCTCGGCCCGGCCGACTGCCTCGGCGGGAGGTCTCCGCCCGGCTCACCTGGTGCTTCCCTGCTGCTGTCATGGCGAGCCGATAGTAGGGCTCATGCGGTGGGGTAGTGCGGACGCATATGCGCTCGTTGACAGGCACGTTTCTGCATGGCCAGAGGGAGGGAAATACCTTGGAATGCAAGGGAGTTGAACGGTCCGAGGTCAGTACGTGACGTGTTGGCACGCATGTGCCTGCCAAGGTCGCCATATTTCGAAGAGGTCTCAACTCACCTTCACGAGGGATGCGCGCCACGGCGCGAGCTACCGGCGCGTGCGGCAAAGGGCGATGCGCCCCCCGATAGGCGCACCGTGCTCCAGCGATGTGCCCGGATTCGTACGGTGATGTGCGCACGTACGGTGACGCGCTCGCGCTCGTACGGTGATGCATCCGGGCTCGCACGGTGACGTGCCCGGGCTCGGGCGGTGACGGGCCCGGTTTCCGGGACGGCACCACGAACCCGAAGCGGTTGTACACAGCCCATTCGCAGCGGCGCCGAATCCTCATAAGGTGAGAAGCATTGGAAGCCGGTGGCGGTCATGAGCCGGTGCGTGCGCGAGGAGGACTGCGGTGAGCGAGACGAGCCCGAGGCTGCGTGCCGAGCTGGAGGGTATCCCCACCTACAGGCCCGGCAAGCCCGCCGCGTCCGGCGGCCCGGTGGCCTACAAGCTCTCCTCGAACGAGAATCCGTACCCGCCGCTGCCGGGCGTGATGGAGCGCGTGACCGCGGCGGTCGCGTCGTTCAACCGCTATCCCGACATGGCGTGCACGGGGCTGCTGTGCGAGCTGTCGGAGCGTTTCGGCGTGCCCCAGTCCCACCTAGCGACCGGCACGGGCTCGGTCGGTGTCGCCCAGCAGCTGCTGCAGGCCACGAGCGGCCCGGGCGACGAGGTGATCTATGCCTGGCGGTCCTTCGAGGCGTACCCGATCATCACGCAGATCAGCGGAGCGACAGCGGTCCAGGTGCCGCTGACCTCGGACGAGGTGCACGACCTCGACGCGATGGCGGACGCGATCACGGACCGCACCCGGCTGATCTTCGTCTGCAACCCCAACAACCCGACCGGCACGGTCGTGCGCCGGGCCGAGCTGGAGCGCTTCCTCGACCGGGTCCCGAGTGATGTGCTCGTGGTGCTCGACGAGGCATACCGGGAGTTCATCCGCGACGTCCAGGTCCCGGACGGCGTCGAGCTGTACCGCAAGCGGCCGAACGTCTGTGTGCTGCGCACCTTCTCAAAGGCGTACGGCCTGGCCGGGCTGCGCGTCGGTTTCGCGATCGCCCATGAGCCGGTGGCGGCGGCGCTGCGCAAGACGGCGGTGCCCTTCGGGGTGAGTCAGCTGGCGCAGGAGGCGGCGGTCGCCTCCCTGCGCGCGGAGGACGAACTGCTCGGCCGGGTCGGCTCGCTGGTGTGCGAGCGCACGCGCGTGGTCGACACCCTGCGCGCCCAGGGCTGGACGGTCCCCGAGACACAGGCGAACTTCCTGTGGCTGCGGCTGGGGGAGCGCACGCTCGACTTCGCGGCCGCATGCGAGCAGGCCGGCGTGGTCGTCCGGCCGTTCCCGGGGGAAGGGGTGCGGGTGACGATCGGCGAGTCCGAGGCGAACGACATCTTCGTGAAGGTGGCGGAAGGCTTCCGCAGGGACCTCTAGGCACCGCGGCGGGCGGGCCACCGCGGCGTCGGTGACCCGCCCGTCCGCCTTTGCCGGTCTCCCGGCTCGGGATGCGCGGCCGCCGTCCGGCGGCCGCTTGTTGGCATGCGCTTCTCAAGGCGTCACCTTAAGGCCCCCCGCCTGTCCAGCCTCGAACCCATATGCGCCATAATTGCTTGTGAATGTGAACGCGTTCACAAACGCGCCCGGATTGCTCCTGATGGGTGTGACAGACAGGGGCAAGCTGCCGCTTGTGACCACGGCGACGTAAGGAGACACACGACGTGGACCTGGCTTTGGCGCCGGAGACACTGGCGCGATGGCAGTTCGGCATCACCACCGTCTACCACTTTCTGTTCGTCCCGCTGACGATCTCGCTCGCCGCGCTGACAGCCGGCCTCGAGACCGCCTGGGTGCGAACGGAGAAGGAGAAGTACCTCAGGGCGACGAAGTTCTGGGGCAAGCTTTTTCTGATCAACATCGCGATGGGCGTGGTCACGGGCATCGTCCAGGAGTTCCAGTTCGGCATGAACTGGTCCGACTACTCGCGCTTCGTCGGCGACGTCTTCGGGGCGCCCCTCGCGTTCGAAGCGCTCATCGCCTTCTTCTTCGAGTCGACCTTCATCGGGCTGTGGATCTTCGGCTGGGACAAGCTGCCGAAGAAGATTCACCTGGCCTGTATCTGGATGGTCTCCATAGGCACCATCCTGTCGGCGTACTTCATCCTCGCGGCCAACTCGTGGATGCAGCACCCCGTCGGCTACCGGATCGACAAGGCGAGGGGACGCGCCGAGCTCACCGACTTCTGGCACGTCCTGACACAGAACACCGCGCTTACCCAGGTCTTCCACACCCTGACCGCCTCCTTCCTCACAGGCGGCGCGTTCATGGTCGGTATCGCCGCCTACCACCTGTTCCGCAAGAAGCACGTCACGGTGATGAAGACGTCGCTGCGGCTGGGCCTGGTCACCGTGGTCATCGCCGGTCTGCTGACCTCGGTCAGCGGTGACCTGCTCGGCAAGGTGATGTTCAAGCAGCAGCCGATGAAGATGGCCGCCGCCGAGGCGCTCTGGGACGGTCAGCACTCCGCGCCGTTCTCGGTCTTCGCCTACGGCGATGTGAGCAAGGGCCACAACAGCGTCGAACTGTCCGTCCCCGGAGTGCTGTCCTTCCTCGCCGACGACGACTTCAGCTCGTACGTCCCCGGCATCAACGACACCAACAAGGCGGAGCAGCAGAGGTACGGTCCCGGCGACTACCGCCCCATCATCCCCGTCACCTTCTGGGGCTTCCGCTGGATGATCGGCTTCGGCATGGCGTCCTTCGCCCTCGGTCTGGCCGGGCTCTGGCTCACCCGCAAGAAGTTCATGCTGCCCCCGCATCTGCGGGTCGGTGAGGACGAGGTGCCGCATCTGGTCCTGTTCAGGAACAAGGCCCTCGGTCCGGCGCTCACCACGTGGTACTGGCGCATCGCGATATGGACCCTGGCGTTCCCGCTCATCGCCAACTCCTGGGGCTGGATCTTCACCGAGATGGGCCGTCAGCCGTGGGTCGTCTACGGCGTGCTGCGCACCCGTGACGCGGTCTCCCCCGGTGTCTCCCAAGCCGAGGTCATCACCTCGATGACCGTGTTCACGCTGCTCTACGCGATCCTCGCGGTCATCGAGGTCAAGCTGCTCGCGAAGTACGTCAAGGCCGGACCGCCGGAGCTCACCGAGTCCGACCTCAACCCGCCCACCAGGATCGGCGGCGACTCCCGGGACGCCGACAAGCCGATGGCCTTCTCCTACTAGGCCGAGGGAGCGCTCATCTCATGCAACTTCACGACGTCTGGTTCGTCCTCATCGCGGTTCTCTGGACCGGCTACTTCTTCCTGGAGGGCTTCGACTTCGGGGTCGGGATCCTCACCAAGCTGCTGGCTCGCGACCGGTCCGAGCGGCGGGTGCTGATCAACACGATCGGACCCGTCTGGGACGGCAACGAGGTGTGGCTGCTCAGCGCGGCCGGCGCGACCTTCGCCGCGTTCCCCGAGTGGTACGCGACGCTCTTCTCCGGGTTCTATCTGCCGCTGCTGATCATCCTGGTCTGCCTGATCGTGCGCGGTGTCGCCTTCGAATACCGGGCGAAGCGGCCCGAGGAGGGCTGGCAGCGCAACTGGGAGAATGCGATCTTCTGGACCTCGCTGATCCCGGCGTTCCTGTGGGGTGTGGCCTTCGGCAACATCGTGCGGGGCGTGAAGATCGACCAGCACCTGGAGTACGTGGGCAATGTCTGGGATCTGTTCAACCCCTTCGCGCTCCTCGGCGGACTGGTGACCCTGACCTTGTTCACCTTCCACGGAGCGGTGTTCACGGCACTCAAGACCGTCGGGGACATCCGGCACCGGGCACGAAGGCTGGCCCTGGGCATCGGACTGGTGACCGCCGTGCTGGCGCTGCTCTTCCTCGGCTGGGCGCAGATCGACCAGGGCGACGGCAAGAGCCTGGTCGCCCTCGTAGTGGCGGTCGCCGCTCTCATCGTGGCGCTCGTGGCAAACCAGGCCGGGCGCGAGGGATGGGCGTTCGCTCTCTCCGGCGTCACCATCGTGGCGGCGGTCGCGATGCTCTTCCTGACGCTTTTCCCGAACGTCATGCCGTCCACGCTCAACGCCGACTGGAACCTGACGGTGAGCAACGCCTCGTCGAGCCCCTACACCCTGAAGATCATGACGTGGTGCGCGGGCATCGCCACGCCGCTCGTTCTGCTCTACCAGGGCTGGACCTACTGGGTGTTCCGCAAGCGCATCGGAACACAGCACATCGCCGCCGACGCGGCCGCCGGCGCCGTGCACTGAGTCTGGTGGGTGGGGCGTTTCACGTGAAACGCCCCACTCGAACCGAAGGGCGTGTTTCACGTGAAACCGATCGATCCCCGTCTCCTCCGATACGCCCGCGCCACCCGCCTGTTCCTCGTGGCGGTCATCGGCCTCGGTGTCGTCGGCGCGTCACTGGTCATCGCCCAGGCGATGCTGATCGCCGAGGTGGTGGTCGGCGCCTTCCAGCACCATGACTCGGCTGCCGCGCTGCGTATCCCGTTGCTGCTTCTGGCGGCCGTCGCCCTGGGCCGGGCGCTGGTCTCATGGCTCACCGAACTTGCCGCCCACCGAGCCAGCGCGGCGGTGAAATCCGAACTGCGGGGGCGACTGCTGGAGCGGGCTGGGGCACTCGGTCCCGGGTGGCTCAGCGAGCAGCGGACGGGATCGCTGGTCACTCTGGCCACGCGAGGAGTCGACGCCCTCGACGACTACTTCTCGCGCTATCTGCCGCAGCTGGGACTCGCGGTCGTCGTGCCGGTTGCAGTGCTCGCACGGATCGTCACCGAGGACTGGGTGTCGGCGGCGATCATCGTCGCCACGCTGCCGCTGATCCCGCTCTTCATGATTCTCATCGGCTGGGCGACGCGCTCCCAGATGGATCGTCAGTGGCGCCTGCTCTCCAGGCTGTCCGGGCACTTTCTCGACGTGGTCGCCGGGCTCCCGACCCTGAAGGTGTTCGGCCGGGCCAAGGCGCAGGCCGAATCGATCAAGAGGATCACCGGCGAGTACCGGCAGGCGACCATGCGGACGCTGCGGATCGCCTTCCTGTCGTCCTTCGCGCTCGAGTTGCTGGCCACGATCTCGGTCGCGCTCGTCGCGGTGACCATCGGCATGCGACTGGTCCATGGCGACATGGACCTGTACATCGGGCTGGTCATCCTCGTGCTGGCTCCGGAGGCGTATCTGCCCCTGCGTCAGGTCGGCGCTCAGTACCACGCGGCGGCGGAGGGTCTCTCCGCCGCCGAGGAGATCTTCACGGTGCTGGAGACACCGGTACCGACCTCAGGGACGCGACGCCTCCCCGATGGGGAGATCGCCTTCGAGGGCCTGACCGTCCGCTACCCGGGGCGGTCGTCCGACGCGGTGTCCGCGATGTCCCTGACGGTCGCACCGGGGGAGACGGTGGCCCTCGTCGGACCGAGCGGCGCGGGCAAGTCGACGTTGCTGAACGTCCTGCTCGGGTTTGTGCCGCCGACCGACGGGTGCGTCCGGGTCGGAGGAGTCGATCTCGCCTCGGCCGACCTGGAAGAGTGGCGCTCGCGGATCGCCTGGGTGCCGCAGCGGCCGCATCCGTACGCGGGGACCATCGCCGAGAACGTGCGGTTGGCGCGGCCCGACGCGGACGACGCGGCGGTGCGCAGCGCGCTGGCCGATGCCGGTGCGCTGGAGTTCGTGGACGCGCTGCCCGCCGGAGCCGACACCGTGCTCGGCGAGGAGGGGGCAGGACTCTCCGCCGGCCAGCGGCAACGGCTGGCCCTGGCCCGGGCCTTCCTCGCCGACCGGCCGGTGCTGCTGCTCGACGAACCGACCGCCTCCCTGGACGGAGCGACCGAGGCGGAGATCGTGGAGGCGGTGCGCCGGCTGGCAGCCGGACGGACGGTGCTGCTGGTCGTGCACCGTCCGGCATTGCTCGGGATCGCAGACCGGATCGTCCGCTTCGACGCGGACGAGTACCCGGCGCACATCGCTCGGCGCTCCGGAGCCGTGCCGCTGCCCCGCCCCCGGATGCCGGAGCCGGCCAGGACGCACGACGAACAGCCGCCCGCTCCCTCACCGCAGGGGCGCGGCGCGGTGCTCGCCCGAGTACGGGCGGCGGCCGGGGCCCGTCGGGGGCGGCTCGCGCTCGCCCTGCTGCTCGGCAGCCTCGCGCTCGGAAGCGCTGTCGGGCTGATGGCCACCTCAGGATGGCTGATCTCGCGCGCCTCTCAGCAGCCGCCGGTGCTGTATTTGATGGTCGCCGTGACCGCCACGCGGGCGTTCGGCATCGGGCGGGCCGTGTTCCGGTACGCGGAGCGGCTCGTGTCGCACGACGCCGTGCTGCGGATGCTGGCCGACACCCGGGTCGCCGTCTACCGGCGTCTGGAACGCCTCGCACCGGCCGGTCTGCGCACGACCCGGCGCGGCGACCTGCTGTCGAGGCTCGTCGCCGACGTGGATGCCCTTCAGGACTACTGGTTGCGCTGGCTGTTGCCCACGGCGGCCGCGCTTGTGGTCTCGGCGGGTGCTGTCGGCTTCACGGCCTGGCTGCTGCCGGAGGCCGGCGCCGTCCTGGCCGCCGGGCTGCTGTCGGCCGGAGTCGGCGTACCCCTGGTGACCGGTGCCGTGGCGCGTCGAGCGGAGCGCGCCCTGGCACCGGCCCGGGGAGTGCTGGCGACCCGGGTCACCGATCTGCTCACGGGAACCGCCGAGCTTACAGTCGCCGGCGCACTGCCCGCGCGGACCGCGGAGGCGCGGCGGGCGGACGCGGTGCTCACCCGTATCGCCTCCCGTGCCGCAACCGCGACCGCGCTGGGCGACGGGCTGACCGCGCTCGCCACCGGGCTGACCGTCGCCGCCGCGGCACTTGTGGGCGCGCAGGCCGTGGCCGACGGACGGCTCGGCGGCGTCACCATGGCCGTCGTGGTGCTCACACCACTGGCCGCGTTCGAGGCCGTCCTGGGACTGCCGCTCGCCGTGCAGCACCGGCAGCGGGTGCACAGGAGCGCGGAGCGCGTGTACGAGGTGCTGGACGCACCGGAGCCCGTCCGCGAGTCGGAACGGCCACTGCCGCCGCCGTCGTCGCCCTTCCCGCTCGTCCTCGAAGGGCTGATCGCCCGCCACGACGGACAGCAGCGCGACGCGCTGAGCGGACTCGGGCTGACCCTCGAACAGGGCCGCAGGATCGCCGTGGTCGGCCCCTCCGGCGCGGGCAAGACGACCCTCGCGCAGGTGCTGCTGCGGTTCCTGGACCCGGCCACCGGTGTCTACACGCTGGGCGGCACGGACGTCCGCGCGCTCGACGGCGACGAGGTACGGCGCATGGTCGGACTGTGTGCCCAGGACGCGCATCTCTTCGACAGTTCGGTACGGGAGAACCTGCTGCTCGCGCGGAAGGACGCGAGCGAGGGGCAGTTGCGTGACGCGCTTGCGCGGGCACGGCTCCTGGACTGGGCCGACGGGCTGCCGGACGGCCTCGACACGCTGATCGGCGAGCACGGCGCGCGGCTGTCCGGCGGCCAGCGTCAGCGGCTGGCGCTGGCCCGCGCCCTGCTCGCCGACTTCCCCGTCCTCGTCCTCGACGAGCCCGCCGAACACCTCGACCTGCCGACGGCGGACGCGCTCACCGCGGACCTGCTGGCCGCCACGCAGGGGGGTACGACGGTGCTGATCACTCACCGGCTGGCCGGACTGGACGCGGTCGACGAGGTGATCGTGCTCGAGGAGGGCCGGGTGGTCCAGCGCGGCGCGTACGAGGAACTCGCGGCGGCGGAGGGGCCGTTGCGCACGATGGTGGAGCGCGAGGCGCGGGGCGATCTGCTGGGCGACCGGAAGGAATCCACGGATTCGACGGAGCCGGCTTTCGCCGACGCCTGAGGGCTCCCGTGAAGCATGCCCGCGGGTGAGGGGAGGGCATCCGGGTGAACTGCCGCCCGGCGCCGCCCTGTTTCCGGTCGAGTGCGGTGCACGCGTGCACTGACCGGCTTCCGTGGTTCACGGGCCAGGCGCGCAGGGGTGTCTGCCGTCGTGCGCGCCGCGATCGGACGGCGCGGCCCGGCGGCGAACCCCCGGACGGGGGACGCCGCTGGACCATCCGTGGCCGCCTGTTCCTCCAGCCGTGGGACCTCGACAGGACGCCGGCCGGGACACGGGCCACGATCATTGACATGACTTCATTTCTCCGTTCTTCGACGCTCGTTACCCTTCTTCTGGGCACGGTTGCCGTGTTCCCGGCCAGTCCCGCCGCGGCAGGGGGTGGTGGCAGCGAGGCGGCCGGTGACGGCGCGTACACCCGTGCCAGTGCCCGGGTGGCGCGGCTGCACGACGAAGCGGCCGCGGTGACGCGGCAGTACGACACCGTGCGCCGGGAGGCCGAGAAGCAGCGCGCCATAGCGGGGCGGGACGAGAAGCTCCTCGCGCGTGAGCGCGGGCTGATAGCGGCCCTGCACACGGATCTGGGCCGGATCGCGCCGGCTCGGTACCGCCAGAGCGGCGGACTGCCGTACTCCGCGCAGACCTTGCTCCCGGACAGCGCGAAGGAGCTGATAGAACGTCAAGAGACGCTCGCCCGGTTGGACCTCGCGGTGGGGAACGCGGTCATCCGGAGCCGCCTGGTGGAGGCCGGGCTCACCGCGGAGCAAGCACGGGCGTCGGCGCGCTGGCGGGCGCTGGAGAGGCGGAACCGGGAACTGGCCGCGAGGCAGCAGGCCCTCCATTCGAAGCTGGAGGAGGCGCGATGGGTACTCCAGAGACAGGCCGACGCGTCCGCGGCCACGAGGACGTGCCGCGCGGCCGTCCGTTTGGGCCGGCCAGGGGGGAAGGCCGAGCGATCCTGGGTCGCGCCGGTGGAGGCGTACCGGCTATCGGCGGGCTTCGGCAGCGGCGGCGACCACTGGGCCCACGGGCACACGGGCCAGGACTTCGCGGTGCCCATCGGGACGCCGGTGCGGGCGGTCGGGTCCGGGCAGGTGGTGCGGGTGACGTGCGGGGGCGCGTTCGGCATCGAAGTCGTGATCAGGCATCGGGGCGGCTACTGCACGCAGTACGCGCACCTGGCCGCCGTCACCGTCGCCGAGGGCGATCGGGTGGCCACCGGGCAGTTGATCGCCCAGTCGGGCACGACCGGCAACTCGACCGGACCGCATCTGCACTTCGAGGTCAGGGCCACTCCGGCGTGGGGGTCGGGCATCGATCCCGTGCCATGGCTGGCGGCACACGGCGTGCGACTGTGAGCACCCCGGCGGCCCCTGTCCGCTCCGGTCGCAGCACTAGGACCGCTCCGCGAGAATCCGCTCGATCACCACGGCCACTCCGTCCTCGTTGTTGGCGACGGTCCGCCCCGAGGCCGCGGCGACGACATCCGGATGGGCGTTGCCCATGGCGTACGACTGGCCGGCCCAGGTGAGCATCTCCACGTCGTTCGGCATGTCACCGAAGGCGACGACCTCCTCGTGGGAGATGCCCCGCTCGGCGCAGCACAGCGCGAGCGTGCTCGCCTTGGAGACTCCCGGGCCGCTGATCTCCAGCAGCGCGCTGGGACTGGACCGGGTGATGGTCGCGCGATCGCCTACGGCGAGGCGGGCCAGGGTGAGGAAGGCGTCCGGGTCCAGCTCCGGGTGGTACGCCAGGATCTTCAGCACCGGCTCGTGGGCGCCGGGCGCATCCGATGCCAGCAGCTTCTCGGCGGGGGCGAGGAGGTCCGGGATCTCCATGTGCAGTTTCGGATACGCCGGCTCCTGGTAGAAGCCGTACGTCTGCTCGACCGCGTACACCGTCCCCGGTGCGGCGTCCCTCAGCAGCCGTACGGCGTCGAGCGCGTTCTCCCGCGCCAGCTCCCGGACCTTGACGAACCGGTGCGTGCCCGGGCCGCCGTGCAGGTCCACCACGGCCGCGCCGTTGCCGCAGATGGCGAGCCCGTGCCCGTGGACGTGATCGCTGACGACGTCCATCCAGCGGGCCGGGCGCCCTGTGACGAAGAACACCTCGATACCGGCCTCCTCGGCGGCGGCCAGTGCGGCGACCGTGCGCTCGGAGACCGACTTGTCGTCGCGCAGCAGAGTGCCGTCGAGATCTGTCGCGATCAGCCGGGGCGGAACGGTGGAGGCCGGGGTCTCGGGCTGTCGGGTCGCTGAGGTCACGGGCGCCATTGTCCCGCATATGCCCGCACGGGTGTGCGTGAGTCCGCACACGTGAGTGGTGACGCTCCTCACCAGCGCGGTCACAGGTCGTCATGCTCAGCCGAGCTGGGCGAGGCCCTCCATGGCGATCTGCTCGAAGACCTTCTCGTCCGCCGCGAAGTCGGAGTCGGGAATGGGCCAGTGGATCACGATGTCGGTGAAGCCGAGCGCGGCGTGGCGGCCGGCGAAGTCCACGAACGCGTCGAGGGACTCCAGCGGTCGCCCGCGGTCCGGGGTGAAGCCGGTGAGCAGGATCTTGTCGAGTTCCGTCACGTCGCGGCCGATCAGGGCGCACGCGTCGGCCAGCTTCTCGGTCTGCGCGCGCAGGGCCTGAACCGACTGCTCCGGGGTGCCGGTCTCGTACAGCTTCGGGTCGCCGGTCGTCACCCAGGCCTGGCCATGACGGGCGGCGAGCCTCAGACCTCGGGGCCCGGTCGCGGCCAACGCGAAGGGCAGCCGGGGGCGCTGGACGCAGCCGGGGATGTTGCGGGCCTCGTGGGCGGAGTAGTGCTCACCCTCGTAGGAGACGGAGTCCTCGGTGAGCAGCCGGTCGAGCAGTGGTACGAACTCGCCGAACCGGTCGGCGCGCTCGCGCGGCGTCCAGGGGTCCTGGCCGAGGGCGGTGGCGTCGAAGCCGGTACCGCCCGCGCCGATGCCCAGCGTTACCCGGCCACCGGAGATGTCGTCGAGGGAGATCAGCTCCTTGGCGAGGGTGACCGGGTGCCGGAAGTTCGGCGAGGTCACCAGGGTGCCCAGGCGCAACCGGTCGGTGACGGCGGCCGCGGCCGTCAGGGTCGGCACGGCGCCGAACCACGGGCCGTCGCGGAAGGACCGCCACGACAGGTGGTCGTAGGTGAACGCGGTGTGGAAGCCGAGCTGCTCCGCGCGCTGCCATGCGGAACGCCCGCCCTCGTGCCAGCGGAGGTACGGCAGGATCACGGTGCTCAGACGCAGACTCATGCATCGAGCGTAAGCGGAGGCACGGGGTGCTCTCGGCCCCGGCTTGACCGGGCAGGCCCGACCGGGGCAGGCCAAGACATCGGAGGCGGAGCGTCAGCGCGATCCCGGGAAACGCAGGTACTGCGGCGGAACGGCCTGGGTGAGCCACACTCCGTTCGCGCTCAGATGGAAGACATGGCCGTCGTGGTGCATGGCGCCGGCGTCGACGGTGAGGACGACCGGACGGCCGCGGCGGGCCCCGACACGGGTCGCGGTCTCGCGATCCGGCGACAGGTGGACGTCGTGCCGGCGCATGGGCCGCAGGCCCTCCGCGCGGATGGCGTCCAGGTGGCGCGCCACGGTCCCGTGGTAGAGGTACGCGGGCGGCGTCGCCGGAGGCAGCCCCAGCTCGATGTCGATGCTGTGTCCCTGGCTCGCGCGGATGCGCGTGCCCTCGATCGCGAAGCGCTTCTTGTCGTTGGTGGCGACCACGCGGTCCAGCTCTGAGCGGGTGATCCGGAAGCCGTGCGAGGCCGCCGCGGCGAGCAGCACGTCGATCTCCACCCAGCCGGCTTCGTCGAGCGTGAGGCCGATCCGCTCCGGCTGGTGCCGGAGGTGTTTCGAGAGGTACTTCGACACCTTCACGGTGCGTCTCTCGTCGTCCCTTTCCGTCATCCTTCCAGCGTGCGGGAGAGACGCGGATCACGCACTTGATTCTGTTCCGCATGTTTGATCCACAACCAAGTGTGCTTTTCCACAAGGTAATTGGCGTCACTGTGGACAACTGGGCGGTTACTGCGAGGTGTTCGTCAATCACTGTGGCTCAAGGGAGGTTTGAGCAGTATTGAGGTAAGGGCCGGATTCAGCCGCCTTGTTGGGGGGTGAGCAACCAAATAGACACAAGAAGCCGCGTGAACCGACAGCGGGGAACGGTGCGTTGCCTCGACGATGGTGCTGTCGCTGACTGCTGGAACAGCAATTGACAATAAGTCAGAATTTAGAGGCCATACCTGACAAGTAGTCAAACTCCTACAGCCGTAACTTCCATCGAGCGACCGCACGACGCGCACCCGGCGCGAATCGGGACATCAGACGGAGCGCACGCGCCTCCGGCGTCACGGCCACGACGGGCTGGTTGCGCACAACGGCCCGGAGGATGGCCTCGGCGACCTTCTCCGGCGGATATCCCCGCAGGCCGTACAGCCGCGCCGCCCTTCTCTGCCGGCGTTTCTCCTCCTCCGCGTCCACGCCCGTGAAGCGCGCGGTCGAGGTGATGTTCGTGTTGACGAACCCGGGGCAGATCGCCGACACCCCGATGTCCCGACCGGCCAGTTCCGCGCGCAGGCACTCGCTCAGCATCAGGACCGCCGCCTTGGAAGTGCTGTAGGCGGGCAGCGCCCTGGAGGGCTGATACGCCGCCGCCGACGCGACGTTGACGATGTGGCCGCCCTGACCGCGCTCGGCCATCTGCTTCCCGAACAGGCGGCAACTGTGCAGGACTCCCCACAGGTTGACGTCCAGGACCTTGCGCCAGTCCTCCGGGGTCGTGTCGAAGAAGGATCCCGACAGGCCGATCCCCGCGTTGTTCACCAGCACGTCCACCACCCCGTAGTCGGTGGCGACCCTCTCGGCGAGCTTGTCCATGGCCTGTTCGTCCGACACGTCGACCTGCTCGGCCCACGCGCCCGGTGCGCCGAGCAGACGGGCCTTCTCCGCCGTGCGGGCCGCTCTCTGCGCGTCCCGGTCGACGGCCACCACACGCGCTCCCGCCTCGGCGAACGCAAGGGCCGTGGCCCGTCCGATGCCGCTGCCCGCGCCTGTGACCAGGACGAGTTGTCCCCCGAACCGGTCCGTGTGCCGGCCGCTCGCCGCCGGTGACGACCGCCCGCCCTCGACGGACGTCACGAAGTCGTCGATCCACGAGGCGATCCGGTCGGGACGGGTGCGGGGGATCCAGTGCCCCGCCGACAACGTGCGTCGGGTCAACTGCGGTACCCACCGCTCCAGTTCGTCGTGGAGCCGCTCCGACAGGAAGGCGTCCTCGAGGGGCGTGATCAGCTGCACCGGTGCGTGCGCGTACGCGTCGGCACGCGGGTGGCGCAACCGGGACCGTACGTTGTCGCGGTACAGCCAGGCGCCGTGGGCCGCGTCCGTGGGCAGCGACGGGGTCGGGTAGTCGCCGCCGGGGACCTTTTCGAGACGCTCCAGGAGTCCCGCCCAGCGTCTGCCCAGCGGGCCGCGCCAGGCGAGCTCCGGCAGGGCGGGGGTGTGCAGCAGGTACACGTACCAGGACCGGGCGCCCTGGCCGAGCAGCTGGGCCACCCGGCGTGGGGTCGGCCGGCGCACCCGCTGCTTGATCCAGTGCCCGAAGTGGTCCAGGGAAGGCCCGGACATCGAGGTGAAGGACGCGATCCGGCCCTCGGTGCGCCGGACGGTGACGAACTCCCAGGACTGCACCGAGCCCCAGTCGTGCCCCACGAGATGCACGGGCCGGTCCGGGCTGACCGCGTCCGCGACCGCCAGGAAGTCGTCCGTCAGCTTCTCCAGTGTGAATCCGCCCCGCAACCGACTCGGTGCCGTCGACCGGCCGTGGCCGCGGACGTCGTAGAGCACCACATGGAATCGACCGGCCAGTCGGGGGGCCACCTCCGACCAGACTTCCTTGCTGTCCGGATAGCCGTGCACGAGCACCACCGTGGGCCGACCGGGATCGCCCAGCTCCGCCACGCTCAGCTCGACCCCGCCCGTCCGTACCCGGCGCTCCCGCGCCCCCTCAAGAGTCACTTGCCCTCCGCCCGGCCCCGCGCACGAGGCGGGTCGCCGCCCTTCGACAACGGCCCCGCCAGCCCACGCCGGCCACAGTTGGTGTCCGTCCCGTGACACCGGCGAATCTCGCAGTTGTTAGAGAGCGCGTCAACAGGTCGGTGTCCACCTGTGGACAACCTCCGCAATATGGACAAAGCCGGCCGACGTGACCGCCCGGTTGTTCGACCTCAGGGTGACCCCTACGGGCCTGTACGACTGGAGGCTGACCCGCAGACAGCTCTTCGGTCTGACGACGGCAGTGCTACGCCTCACTACCGTCGACGACGTGACTGTGATCGCGACCGAAAGCCTGAGCAAGCGGTTCCCCCGGGTGACCGCGCTTGACCGGCTCTCCGTGGATGTCGGGCCCGGTGTGACGGGGCTCGTCGGCGCCAACGGAGCCGGCAAGTCCACACTGATCAAGATCCTGCTGGGTCTGTCCCCCGCCACCGAGGGCCGTGCCGAGGTGCTCGGCCTGGATGTCGCCACCAAGGGCGGCGCCATCCGCGAGCGCGTCGGGTACATGCCGGAGCACGACTGCCTGCCACCCGACGTCTCGGCCACCGAGTTCGTCGTCCACATGGCGCGCATGTCCGGGCTCCCCCCGGCCGCCGCCCGTGAACGCACCGCGGACACCCTGCGCCACGTCGGTCTGTACGAGGAGCGCTACCGCCCCATCGGCGGCTACTCGACCGGCATGAAGCAGCGCGTGAAACTCGCCCAGGCCCTGGTCCACGACCCCCAGCTGGTCTTCCTGGACGAGCCGACCAACGGTCTCGACCCGGTCGGCCGTGACGAGATGCTCGGCCTGATCCGCCGGGTGCACACCGACTTCGGCATCTCGGTCCTGGTCACCTCCCACCTGCTCGGCGAACTGGAGCGCACCTGCGACCACGTCGTCATCATCGACGGCGGCAAGCTGCTGCGCTCCAGCTCCACCCGGGACTTCACCCAGACCACCACGACCCTCGCGATCGAGGTCACCGACACCGACGAGCACCCGGACGGCACCCGCGCGGTGCGCGACGCGCTCCTCGCACGCGGGGTGACCGCGCACGACGGCAGCGGGCTGCCGGGCGCCGGGCACATCCTGCTGCTGACCGCGGACGGCGAGCAGACGTACGACCTGGTCCGGGACGTCGTCGCCGACCTGGGCCTCGGCCTGGTCCGCATGGAACAGCGCAGGCACCACATCGCGGAGGTCTTCAAGGACAGCGACGACCAGCGGAAGGAGGCGGTCGGCCATGGCGGTTGAACAGCCCACGGCCCGTGCGGCCGAGCAGACCCGGATCCACAACATCGGCTACCGCGCGTACGACGGCCCACGCCTGGGCCGCGCCTACGCCCGCCGCTCGCTGTACTCGCAGTCCCTGCGCGGCGCCTACGGCCTCGGCCGTTCGGTGAAGTCGAAGGTGCTTCCGATGCTGCTCTTCGCGGTGATGTGCGCACCCGCGCTGATCATGGTCGCGGTCGCGGTCGCCACGAAGGCGAAGGACCTGCCCGTCGACTACACGCGCTACGCGATCATCATGCAGGCCGTCATCGGTCTCTACGTCGCCTCGCAGGCGCCGCAGTCGGTCTCCCGGGATCTCCGCTTCAAGACCGTGCCCCTGTACTTCTCACGCCCCATCGAGACCGCCGACTACGTACGCGCCAAGTACGCGGCCCTGGCCTCCGCGATGTTCATCCTGACGGCCGCCCCGCTGCTCGTCCTGTATGTGGGGGCGCTCCTCGCCAAGCTGGACTTCGGCCACCAGACCAAGGGATTCGCAGAAGGACTGGTCTCCGTGGCCCTGCTCTCCCTGCTGTTCTCCGGGATCAGCCTGGTGATCGCGGCGGCCACCCCCCGGCGTGGCTTCGGTATCGCGGCCGTCATCGCCGTCCTGACCATCTCCTACGGAGCCGTCTCCACCATCCAGGCCATCGCGGACGCGCAGTCGGGCAGTGTCACCGCCATCGTCTGGATGGGCCTGTTCTCGCCCGTCACACTGATCGACGGTGTGCAGACCGCCTTCCTGGGCGCGAGCTCCTCCTTCCCGGGAGGGGAAGGGCCCTCGGCCGCGCAGGGAGTCGTCTACGTCCTCGTCGTCCTGGGACTCATCGCGGGCAGCTACGGCCTGCTGATGCGCCGCTACCGAAAGGCCGGACTGTGACCGCCCGCCCGTCGCCCACCACCACCCTTCCAAGGAATGGGCTGCGCCCATGACCACTCTTTCCATCGACCACGTCTCGCGCTGGTTCGGCAACGTGGTCGCCGTCAACGACGTCACGATGACCATCGGCCCCGGCGTCACCGGCCTGCTGGGCCCGAACGGCGCCGGGAAGTCCACCCTCATCAATATGATGGGCGGCTTCCTCGCCCCCTCCACCGGATCCGTCACCCTCGACGGACAGCCCGTGTGGCGCAACGAGCAGATCTACCGGCACATCGGCATCGTCCCCGAGCGCGAGGCGATGTACGACTTCCTCACCGGCCGGGAATTCGTCGTCGCCAACGCCGAGCTGCACGGCCTTGGCGCCAAGGCCGCACAGCGGGCACTCGCCACGGTCGAGATGGAGTACGCACAGGACCGCAAGATCTCCACGTACTCCAAGGGCATGCGCCAGCGCGTGAAGATGGCGTCCGCGCTGGTGCACGATCCGTCCCTGCTGCTGCTCGACGAGCCGTTCAACGGCATGGACCCGCGCCAGCGCATGCAGCTGATGGAGCTGCTGCGGCGCATGGGCGCCGAGGGCCGCACGGTCCTCTTCTCGTCCCACATCCTCGAAGAGGTCGAGCAGCTCGCCTCGCACATCGAGGTGATCGTCGCCGGACGGCACGCGGCGAGCGGCGACTTCCGGAAGATCCGCCGTCTGATGACCGACCGTCCGCACCGCTATCTGGTGCGCTCCAGCGACGACCGGGCGCTCGCGGCCGCGCTGATCGCCGACCCGTCGACGTCCGGCATCGAGGTCGACCTCGCGGAGGGCGCACTGCGCATCCAGGCGGTGGACTTCGGCCGGTTCACGGCCCTGCTGCCGAAGGTCGCGCGCCGGCACGACATCCGGCTGCTCACGGTCTCGCCGTCCGACGAGTCCCTCGAGTCCGTCTTCTCGTATCTGGTCGCGGCGTAGGAGGCCCGAGATGTACGACCCCACAGTCGCCCGGCTCACCTACCGGGGCCTGCTCGGCCGCCGCAGGGCCCTCATCCTCGGGGCGCTGCCCGCCCTGCTGATCGTGATCTCCGTGATCGTCCGGGCGCTGACCGGCGCCGACGACCAGGTGGCCCACGACGTCCTCGGCGGCTTCGCGCTCGCCACCATGGTGCCGATCATCGGCGTCATCGCGGGCACCGGCGCGATCGGACCCGAGATCGACGACGGCTCGGTGGTGTACCTGCTGGCCAAACCGGTGAAGCGGCCCACGATCATCGTCACCAAACTGATCGTCGCCATCGCCGTCACCATGGCGTTCTCGGCACTGCCGACGTTCGCCGCGGGCCTGATCCTGAACGGCAACGGCCAGCAGATCGCGGTCGCGTACACCGTGGCGGCGCTGGTCGCCTCCATCGCCTATGCCGCACTGTTCCTGCTGTTCGGCACGGTGAGCCGGCACGCGGTGGTCTTCGGACTGGTCTACGCGCTGGTCTGGGAGGCACTCTTCGGCTCGCTGGTCTCCGGGGCGCGCACGCTCAGCGTCCAGCAGTGGGCGCTCGCCGTGGCGCACAAGGTCTCCGACAGCCCGCTCGTCACGTCGGACGTCGGACTGCCCACCGCGACCGTGCTGCTGATCGTGCTGACCCTGGCCGCCACCTGGTACGCCGGACAGAAACTGCGGACGCTGACGCTGGCCGGCGAGGAGTGACAGCCCCCGCGGCGCCTCGGCGTGGCCCCGGTGCGGGTGCGGCCCGGAAGGGCGCGCCCGCACCGGGGCCGGCCGTCGTTCTTGCCTTCTTCGAATGTGTTTTTGACAGTGGCTTCACCTCCGCCTTGGCACACTGGGCGAAGGGGGAGCGCTGCGGAAAGGACCGGGCATGACAGCGGAGGCACCACGGGGCGAAGGGCCGGACGAGGCCGGGGAAGCCTGGGACGGCGTCGTGTTCGACGAGGACTTCATACGGTCCGCGCCGACGACGGAAGCCTCCGCGCGCGCCCGGATGCTGGCCGCCCGCTGGCGGAACCAGGCACCCGACCCCCAGCCGTGGCGCTCGGACGAGCCGCCCGCCGGCTGGTTCTTCAGCAAGGCCCGCCGCCGCAGGTGGCGCCGCCGGTAACGGCCGCACCCCTCGCGCGGCCGGCGCGTTCCGGCCCGGCGGGCCCGGTGTGCCGGTGCTTTTCCGTCCCGGTGCCCGGTGCTTCTGCTGCCTTGGTGCGTCTGGTGACCCCGGTGCCCCGGTGTGTTTCATCCCGTGCGTGTTATCCGGTGCACTGTCACCTGGCGCGTTTTATTCGGTGGCGTCCGATACGACGGGCGGGCACAGTGGTGGAGTCCACGACGGCGGACCGAGCCGGCGCCACGTTCTGGGAGAGGAGCTGGGCGATGTCCATGCACGGCAGTACGCCGAGCTCCCGACAGGGCAGCCCGCGGCGGGCTCCGGAGTAGTTACCCCTCCGTCGAGCCCGCCCCGCACCGGGAGCTGCCCGGGGCGGCCGCTTCGAGCACGCGACGGGTGTCGCGTGGGCCGCCCACCCGGAGGATTGGCCGAGTGGCAAGGCACCGGCTTGCGCTGTGTTCGATCACCAGCAAGTCGTGGTCGGGGTCAGTCCCCGCGCGCGTTCGATCCGCGCATCCTCCGCGAGACACCGTCGATCCGAGCCGGACCACTACTCGAGCAACCGTTCAAGGACCACCGCGATGCCGTCCTCCTCGTTGGACAGCGTCACCTCGTCCGCGACCGCCTTGAGATCCCCGTGCGCATTGGCCATGGCCACGCTGTGGCCCGCCCAGGCGAACATCGGGATGTCGTTCGGCATATCACCGAAGGCGATGGTGACCGCGGCCTTCATCCCCAGGCGGCGGGCAGCCAGCGACAGACCCGTGGCCTTCGTCAGGCCCAGCGGCAGGATCTCCACTATCCCCTCGCCCGCCATCGTCACACCGACCAGACCCCCGGCGGCCTGCCGCGCCGCCTCGGCCAGCTCGTCGTCGCCCAGCCTCGGATGCTGGAGGTACACCTTGTTCAGCGGCGCCGACCACAGGTCCGCCGTGTCCCTGATCGGCCGGTACGGCAGCGGTCCGTCATGGACCCGGTACCCGGGACCGACCAGGACCTCCCCGTCCAGCCCGTCCCGGCTCGCCGCCAGCAGCAGCGGGCCCACCTCGGCCTCGATCTTCGCCAGCGCGAGACCCGCTATCTGCCGGTCCAACGTCACCGACGTCAGCAGCCGATGCTCCCCCGCGTCGTACACCTGTGCTCCCTGGCCGCACACCGCGAGCCCCCGGTACCCGAGGTCGTCGAGGATATGGCGGGTCCACGGGACCGCGCGGCCGGTGACGACGATGTGCGCCGCGCCCGCCGCGGTGGCCGCGGCGAGCGCCGCACGCGTACGCGCGGAGACCGTCTCGTCGGGACGCAGAAGCGTCCCGTCGAGGTCGGTCGCGATCAGCTGGTACGGAAAGCGGGCGGACTCGGCCGTGCTCACTTGGCCACAGGCTCCAGCAGCTCCCGGCCGCCCAGGTAGGGACGCAGGATCTCGGGCACCCGCACGGAGCCGTCGGCCAGCTGGTGGTTCTCCAGGATCGCCACGATCGTCCGCGGTACGGCGCACAGCGTGCCGTTCAGCGTCGCCAGCGGCTGTACCTTCTTGCCGTCCCGCATGCGCACCGACAGGCGGCGGGCCTGGAAGCCGTCGCAGTTGGAGGCCGAGGTCAGCTCCCGGTACTTGCCCTGGGTGGGGATCCAGGCCTCGCAGTCGTACTTGCGCGAGGCGGACGCGCCCAGGTCACCCGTGGCCACGTCGATGACCTGGAACGGCAGCTCGAGGGCGTCGAGCCACTCCTTCTCCCACTCCAGGAGCCGCTTGTGCTCGTTCTCGGCGTCCTCGGGGTCGACGTACGAGAACATCTCGACCTTGTCGAACTGGTGCACGCGGAAGATGCCCCGCGTGTCCTTGCCGTACGTGCCGGCCTCACGGCGGAAGCAGGGGGAGAAGCCCGCGTAACGCAGCGGCAGCTGGTCGGCGTCGATGATCTCGTCCATGTGGTACGCGGCGAGCGGCACCTCGGAGGTGCCCACCAGGTAGAAGTCGTCCTTCTCCAGGTGGTACACGTTCTCCGCCGCCTGGCCGAGGAAGCCCGTGCCCTCCATGGCGCGCGGACGGACCAGGGCCGGGGTGAGCATCGGGGTGAACCCGGCCTCCACGGCCCTGGCCATCGCCGCGTTGACGAGTGCCAGCTCCAGCAGGGCACCGACGCCCGTCAGGTAGTAAAAGCGAGAGCCGGAGACCTTCGCTCCGCGCTCGACGTCGATCGCGCCGAGCGCCTCGCCCAGCTCGAGATGGTCCTTGGGCTCGAAGCCCTCGGCGCCGAAGTCGCGGATGGTGCCGTGCGTCTCCAGGACGACGAAGTCCTCCTCGCCGCCGACCGGGACGTCGGGGTGCACCAGGTTGCCCAGCTGGAGCAGAAGCCGCTTGGTCTCCTCGTCGGCCTCGTGCTGCTCGGCGTCGGCGGCCTTGACTTCGGCGGCGAGCCGGCTCGCCTTCTCCAGCAGCCCGGCCTTCTCGTCACCGGAGGACTTGGGGATCAGCTTGCCGAGCGCCTTCTGCTCGGAACGGAGCTCGTCGAAGCGGACGCCGGACGACCTGCGCCGCTCGTCGGCGGAAAGGAGGGCGTCGACGAGCGCGACGTCCTCACCACGGGCGCGCTGGGAAGCGCGAACACGGTCGGGGTCCTCACGGAGCAGGCGAAGGTCAATCACCCCTCAAGGCTACCGGTGCGGAGTTCCGGCCTACGACTCCGTTTATCGATCCGCGGCGCATGTTCCGTTGTGCGGCAATTACGCCGCGTGTCGGGAAAAGCAGTAGTGCCACCGGAAGGAGGTGTTCCGGGTGTACTTCGTTGACTGGAATTCCTTGTGGGCAGCGGGATTTGAGGTTCGCTTGTCCACAGACATCCACAGGGCTCATGGAGTTATCCACAGGCTGTGCGGAAGATCTGTGGATTTCGGAGTTGATCATTCCGGGAGGCGTCCGGGGGGCGGTGAATTTGCCGGGCAAACCGCCACTACTTGCACTTTTGGGTGTAAAACGGTCGCTCCAAGGAGTTGATCGAGAGGAACGGGTGGACAACTGTGCCGGACGCGCCGGTAGACGGACGGGGAGTCATCGGGGAGATTTGTCGACCCCAGAGCACCTCGTTGTCGACTTGTCCCCAGATCGAGAAGCCAACCTGTGGATAACTTCTGTGGATAACGAAAATCCGCAGGTAGTACCGGACGCGCTAGAACCGGCCGTCCTGACAGCGTGCCACCCAGTCCGCGGCGGTCATGAACTCGTGGTCCGTCGTCCCCGCCGGTGGGACCCGGACGTCGTCCGGCGTGACGCCTGCGCGCGGGTACGAGCCGAGGAACCGCACCTGGAGACAGATCCGCTTCAGCCCCATCAGGGCCTCGGCCACTCGGCGGTCGGAGATATGGCCCTCGGCGTCGATGCAGAAGCAGTAGTTCCCGATGCCCGCTCCGGTCGGGCGTGACTGCAGCAGCATCAGGTTCACACCGCGAACGGCGAACTCGCCCAGCAGGTCGCGCAGGCCACCGGGGTGGTCGTCGCGCTGCCAGAGCACGACCGAGGTCTTGTCCGCGCCTGTCGGAGCCGCCGGCCGGGCAGGCCTGCCGACCAGCACAAACCGTGTCTGTGCGTTCTCGGCGTCGTGGATGCCGGTCTCCAGCGCCTCAAGGCCATAGCGAGCGGCGGCGAACTCGCCCGCGAAAGCCGCGTCATAGCGACCCTCCTGGACCAGGCGGGCGCCGTCCGCGTTGGATGCGGCGGACTCCCACCCGGCGTCCGGGAGATTGTCCTTCAGCCAGTTGCGCACCTGCGGCTGCGCGGCCGGATGCGCGGTGACGGTCTTGATCTCGGAGAGCTTGGTGCCGGGCCGGACCAGCAGCGCGAAGGTGATCGAGAGGAGGACCTCCCGGTAGATCATCAGCGGCTCACCCGCGACCAGCTCGTCGAGCGTGGTCGTGATGCCGCCCTCCACCGAGTTCTCGATCGGCACGAAGGCGGCCTCGGCCTCGCCGTTGCGGACGGCGTCGAGCGCCGCCGGGACCGACACCATCGGGACGAGCTCCCGGGTCGCGGACTCCGGCAGCGTGCGCAGGGCGACCTCGGTGAAGGTGCCCTCGGGACCGAGATACGCATAGCTGGCTGGCATGACCTCACCCTAATGGGCCCCGACGGAACCCGGCTCGAACCTGTGGAAAACGACGGTGGCGTGCCCTGTCACCCCTCCAGCAGCCGCTGCCCCACGTACTCCCCCTGTGCCGCCCCGCCCGGCACCGCGAACAGGCCGCTCGCCTCGTGGCGGATGAACTGCGACAGCGCGTCCCCCCGGTCGAGCTTGCGCTGGACCGGGACGAAGCCGCGCAGCGGGTCCGCCTGCCAGCAGATGAACAGCAGGCCCGCGTCGGGTGTGCCGTCCGCGTCGAAGCCGTCGTGGAAGGAGAACGGGCGGCGCAGCATCGCCGCGCCCCCGTTCTGGTCGGGCCGGGTGATACGGGCGTGCGCGTTCATGGGGACGACCGGGTTGCCGTCGGCACCGGGCTTCTCCAGATCCATCGCGGTCGTCTCGGTGCCGCCGCTGAGCGGTGCTCCATCGGACTTGCGGCGTCCGATCACTGCCTCCTGCGCCTGGAGGGTGAGCTTCTCCCAGTCGTCGAGGAGCATGCGGATGCGGCGTACGACGGCGTAGGAGCCGTTCGCCATCCAGGCCGGGTCGCCGGAGGCGGGTACGAAGATCCGCCGGTCGAAGTCGGTGTCGGCCGGCTTCGGATTGCGTGTGCCGTCGATCTGGCCCATCAGGTTGCGTGCCGTCATGGGGTGTGCGGTGGCACCCGGGGAACGGTTGAAGCCGTTCATCTGCCAGCGCAGCCGTGCCGCTCCGCCCGCGTCCTTCTGGATGGCACGCAGGGCGTTGAAGGCGACGAGCGCGTCGTTGGCGCCGATCTGGACCCAGAGGTCGCCGTTGCTGCGGGCCTTGTCCAGGCGGTCGGAGGAGAAGTCGGGCAGCGGGTCCAGGGCGGACGGACGCTGCTTCTCCAGGCCCGTACGGGAGAAGAAGCTGTTCCCGAAGCCGAAGGTGATCGTCAGAGCCGAGGGGCCGGCGTCACGGGCGATGTCGGTGTCGTCGTGCGGGGCCGCCTCGCCCGCCATCAGCCGCTCAGCGGTGGCCGACCAGCGGCGCAGCAGCGCGGCGGCCTCCCTGCGGCCCGCACCCGCGGTCAGGTCGAAGGCGGCGAGATGGCCGCGCGCCTGGAGGGCGTCGGTGATGCCGGGCTGATGTTTCCCGTGAAACATCGCCCGGTCGGTGCCGAGCGATGTCAGGGGAGTGGCCTTCTCGGAAGGCGCCGCCGCGTATCCGGCGGCTCCGCCGGCCGCGCCCAGCGCCAGTCCGGTGGCTCCGGCGGTCCCGAGGAGCCGTCGCCGTGAGATCGCCCCGCGCGGGAAGCCGCTGCCGGGACCGGCGTCCTTGGGGGTGCTCTTGCCGGGAGCGGCCTCTCCTCGGGCGCTCCTGCCGGACGCGACCGCGTGGGCGGCGGCAGCGGTTCTGCGGGCGGCACCGGCAGCGGCCTTCTTGGAGGATTCCCGTGCCGCGCCTCCCGTGGGTGAGGCCTTGGCGGCGGGACGGCCCGGCGTCTTCTGGGAGGGGAGGTTCCCGGAGGATGCCTCAGGCGTGGGCTGGTCAGCCATGGTGGGTCAGCCGATCTTCGCGTTCTTGTTCACGGTTGCCTGGTCGATGTCGGAGGTCCGGACGGTCACCGCGATGTCCCAGTCGCCCGCCATGGGGATCTGCACACCGCTCGCCGACCAGTGTCCGGTGGCGATCCGGTCGGGCACGACGGGGAGCGGTCCGATGTCCTTGGCCTGCAGGGTGAAGGCGACCTTGACCTCGGGGACGTCGAAGGCCCTGCCATTGGGCCGCACCACGTAGATGTGCATCTCGTTGCTGCCCACACGGGCCGGGTCGAGGGTGACCTCCACGGTTCCCTTGCCGTCCTGGCCGCCCGTGTCGAAGGGGACTTTCAGCGACAGCGGGCCGGATCGCTGAGCGGTGGCCGAGGTGGCCGTCCTGGCGGCCTGCTCCGTGCGCCCCGGCTCGGTCGTGGTCAGCGCGGTGGTGACGGCGAGGAGGACGATCGCGACACCCGCCTCGGCGAGCACGGCGCGGCGCAGCCCCGAGCGGACGGGGTCGGCTTCGCGGGCGCGCCTGGCCTGGGCCGCGGCCATGGCGGCCTGCTGCCGGGCCAGCTGCGCGGCACGTCCGGAGCTGGGCACTTTTCCCTTTTTGCCGCTCTTCGCCGACGCGTGCCCCGATGCCTTTGCTGCTTCCTTCGCCGACGCCTTCGCCGCCACGGTCGCGCGCTGCTTCTCCGCCGCGCGCTGTCGGCCCGCCGTGCGTTCCGTCCGTGTCGCGGAGACCGATGCGTCCGTTGTGTCCGCCAGCCGCGCCGTCCAGCGCCGTGAGATCCAGGCGATGCCCACGAGAACGGCGACCAGGGCGACCTTCACGAGCAGCAGCTGCCCGTACGACGTTCCGGTCAGGGCGGACCAGGAGCCGAGCTGGCGCCACGCCTGGTAGACCCCGGTCGCGGTCAGTGCCACGACGCTCCCGAAAGCCAACCGCGAGAAGCGCCGCACGGCCGCCGCCTCGACCGAGGGTGCCCGGTACAACACGACGAGCAGGGTCGTGAGCCCGCCCAGCCAGCAGGCGACGGCCAGCAGATGCAGGACGTCGACCGGCATGGCGAGGGAGGTCTGGATGCCGGTCGAGGCGTGCTCGGCCATCGCCCAGGTCGCGGCGAGTCCGGCCGCCACGACGGTCCCGCCGAGGGCGAGCCCGAAGGTGAGGTCCCGCCTCTCGGCGTCGCGGACGGCGGCCCCGTCGGTGGCGTCACGCCCGGATGCGCCCTGCTGCCCGCCACGGACGGCGCCGGGGTCCGCGGAACCCTCGGGCCCGCCCGTCTTGCTCCCGGCGTCGGCTGCCTCCTCGGCGTCCGTGTCCCGCCGTACGTACGCTCCGAAGAGCACGGCGATGAACAGCGCCCCCGCGGCGAGCAGGAGCAGCCGCGAGACCAGCGCCGCCCCGGCCTTGGTCTGGAGTACCTGCCCGATCAGGGAGAGGTCGAAGATGTCGGCGAGCTTCCCCGAGCCGGTGTATGAACCGCGCAGGAGGAGCAGCGCGAGTGTCGCCGCGGTGAGGGCCACCCACCCGGAGACCACCAGCCGCTGCACTGCCCGCACGCCGGCGCCCCGCTGCCAGCAGGCCAGTACGAAGGCCGCGCCGCCGACCAGCACGATGAATCCGGCGTAGGAGATGTACCGCGCGAACCCGTAGAGCCAGCCGACGACCCCACCGCCGACGACCGGGCCGGAGGCCGCGACCGTGGTCGCGGACGGCGCGCCGACGGAGAAGGTGAAGGCGCCGGAGACGGGGTGGCTGTCCGCGGACACCACCTGATAAGTGACGGTGTACGTGCCCTTGGGCAGTCCCGTGCGCACCCGCACCCCGTACATCGTCCCGCTCAGGGCGGACGGCTTCCCGGTGTCGACGCGCTGTCCCCGAGGATCGAGGACCCGCAGCGAGTCGTCGGAGAGCGCGACCTTCTCGGAGAAGGTGAGGGTGACCTGCGTGGGCGCCTTGTCGACCACCGTTCCCTGCGCGGGGTCGCTGCCGAGCAGCGCGGCGTGCGCGGAGGCGGGCGCGGCCCCGCCGGCGAGCGCGCCGGTGACGGCGAGCAGCAGCGCCAGCAGCGCTTGGAGCGCCCGGAGACGTCGCGTGCGCGGGTGTGCCGTGCGGAGGTTTCCCCGCACGTGCGCGTCGGGAGCGGTGGCCTGCGTCACGGTGATCCCTCTCTCAGTGCCCGTTCTCGGGGGTGTACGTCGCCGACTTCACCGGCATCTCGACCGTGACTGTTCCGGACTTGGCAAAGTGCAGTTGCACGGGCACCTTGTCGCCCTGCTTCGGTTTGTGGGTGAGGTTTTCGAACATCAGGTGGTTGCCGCCGCTCGCGAAGTCGAGTGTGCCGTCCGCGGGCACGGCGAACGACTTCTCCTCCTCCATCGCGCCGCCCTTGGTGGAGTGCAGTGTGATGTCACGGGCGTCGTTGCTCGTGACGGAGGTGAGGGTGTCGGCGCCGCCGGAGTTGGTGACGGTGAAGAAGCCGGCCGCCATGTCGCCGGTGACGGGCGCGGGCATGTAGGCCCCGGTGACCTTCAGCTCGGGCCGGGCCGAGGACGAGCCGCCCGAGCCGCCGCAGCCTGCGAGCACCAGACCCGCCGCCGTCAGGGCGGCGATCCGGCCGAGACGGAGGCTCACGGGTTCTCCCCCTTGATGATCTTGGGGAGATCTTTGGTGTAGTCGTCGACGGTGGCGTCCTGGCCGTAGACCAGGTAACCCGCGTCGGTCTTCGGCGAGAACGCGATGACCTGGGTGCCGTGAGTGGAGACGATCTTTCCGTCCTTGTCCTTTCTCGGCGCCTCGACGCTGATGCCGACAGTGCGGGCGCCGGCCTGGACCGTGGAGAAGTCGCCGGTCAGGCCTACGACGGCGGGATCGATGCCCTGGAGCCACTTGCCGAGTGCGGCAGGGGTGTCCCGCTCCGGGTCGGTGGTGACGAACACGATCCGCAGCGAGTCCTTCTGCGCCTGGGTCAGCTCCTTGCTCTTCTCGATCTCCTTCTTGGCGACGGCGAGGTTGTTCATGGTGAGCGGGCAGATGTCGGGGCAGTGGGTGTAGCCGAAGTAGATCAGCGTCGGCTTGCCCTTGGTCTCCGCGCGCAGGTCGTACTTCCTGCCGTGGGTGTCGGTGAGGACGAGGTCCGGCTTCTCGAACGCCTGGTCGAGCACGGTGACGGCCTTGCCCGAGCCGGATTCGGCGGAGACCTCGGCGACCGGCTTGTCGCCGCTGCCGTCGGATCCGCAGGCGGAGAGGGTGAACGCGGCGGCGGCGAGGAGGGCGGCCGCGGCGAGCGTCTTCTTCTTGCGCATAGAGAAATGTCCCAGATCGTAATGATTCCGGTGTGCCCCGGGGTCGTGCGGGCGCGTCACGGCGATGCCGCACGACCCCGGTGCGTGTCCGGAGGTGAGTCGGACCTCAGGCCTGAGGGGTGCGTCGGCGGCCGGCCAGAACGCCGTACGCCACGCCTGCCGCGCCGACGACGATGCCCACGATGCCGAGGACGCGGGCGGTGGTGTCAGCGGAGTCGGCGGAGGTGTCGGCCGCGGTGTCCTTGGCGGCCGACGTGCCGGAGGCGTCCTCGGCCGTGGAGCCGTGGTGACCGGAGGAGGCGGCGGTCAGCTGGAGCACCGGGGCCGGGTTCTCGGGCTCCTCCTGGCCCTCCTTCTGCGGCTCGATCCAGCGCACGACCTCCTTGTTGGAGTACGTCTGGAGGGCCTTGAAGACGAGGTGGTCGGTGTCCTCGGGGAGCTGGCCGACGGAGAGGGGGAACTTCTGGAAGTAGCCCGGTTCGATGCCCTTGCCGGTGGCGGTCCAGGTGACCTTGGTGACGGTCTCGTCGATCTGCTCGCCGTGCAGCGTGAGCGGCTTGTCCAGCTTTGACTTGGTGACCTGCACCGTCCAGCCGTCGAGGGGCTGCGGCATCACCGAGGCGAGCGGATGGTCGGTCGGGAAGGTGACCTCGAGCTTGGTGGTCGAGGCGTTGTCGCGCTCGTTCGGGACCTTGAAGTCGACGACCGCGTAGTCACCCTTGGCGGCAACGCCCTCGGGCTGCACGCTGACGTGTGCGAACGCGGGGGCTGACAGGAACAGCACGGCCGACGCGGCGGCGACACCGGTGACGGCGGCACGGGACGGCTTCAGGGAACCCTTGATGGTCTTCATGACGTGAGAACACTCCACTCCGAGTGACAGTCCGTTGAGGAAGAGGGGCGCGTGCGCGGGGGTCGCCACGGTCATGGCGTCTCACGGGCACGCGCGAGTGCCGCGCGACGGCGGCCCCTCCGCAAGGACGGGAGCGGCGCGTCGCGTCAGGCGGCGAGAGCGCAGGGAGCGGGGAAGGGCGGTCCGCGCCGGATGACCGCGTGCCGCAGCGCGATGGTCCGCGGCTTCGGCGGTACGAGGAACGCGGTGCGCGGGGCGCGCGCGTCCGCGGGAGTCGTGGGAAGCCCGGCCAGCAGGGCGCGCACCAGAGCGAACGACAAGCGCAGGGACCGTACGAGCGCCCCTTCGGCGACCCCGTGCGCCGACAGGCGCATGAGCCGCAGCAGTGCCAGGTCCCCGTGGTGCAGCAGCCACCCGGCGGCGACGGCGGCGAGGACATGGCCGAGCAGCATGGACACGGACGGCAGCACCGACCACCACGAACCGGCCGTGGTCGACAGCGCGTCCGCGGGGTGGTGCATGGCGGCCAGGTCCGTCCCCGTGCCGAGCCGCGCGTCGGCGAGGATCTTCTGGGCCTGCGCGGGGGAGAGCGCCGCCGCGGTGGTGCCGCACAGCAGGTGCGCGGCCCGTGCCACGAGCGTGGCATCGGCCGAGGCCGTCGCGTTCGACGCCATCTGCCCCATCGACGCCGCACCGGAGTGCTGCCCCAGCCCGAACAGGGTGTGCAGCACGGTCTGGCCCACCGCGAGGAGCCCCGCGATGCCCGGCAGGGAGCGCTCCCGCCCGGCGAGCGCGGCGGTCACGGCGAACACGCCGAGGAAGCCGGCACCCAGCGTCCACAGCGGGATCGTGGCGCAGGACGCGAGTGCGTGCCCGGCCCCGGCCAGCACGACGCAGACCGCGGCGAACACCGCGGCCCGCAGGATCCGCAGATCGCATCCGCTGCGCGCCGTGCGCTGGTGGGGGGCACTCATGGCGGCCTCATCATCGCACTGACCGTCCCGGGCGCATGCGGCAGGTCCGCAAGATGGCTTTCGGGTGGTTTGTGGTGCGGTGCTTCCGGACGATCGCACTCCGGTGATGCGCGCTGCGTGCATACACCGGTTCCCGGCCCTGGCACATCCGCCGTACGGGCGGGATCTCGTCGCTCGAGCGATTGCCGTCCCCCACGGGCGGCAATACGTAACGGTATGTCGAGCCGCGGCCAGGAGGCTGGAGCATGAGCATCTGGTGGTCACTCCAACTGCGGCGCGAGGCTGCGAGCGTGCCGCTCGCCCGACGGCTCCTGATGGGCACGATGGAGACCGCGGGCGTCGACCCGGACATTTCCTACGACCTCTCCGTCGCCCTGAGCGAGGCCTGCGCCAACGCGGTCGAGCACGGCGGCGACACCGCCCGCGGCGGCATGTCGGAGGCGTACCGGGTCACGGCGTATCTCGACGGCGAGACGTGCCGCATCGAAGTCGCCGACTCGGGTCCGGGCTTCCCCGTCGGCAGATCCCGTTCCGTGACCCTGCCGAGCTGTACCGAGGCGGAGCACGGCCGGGGCCTGTGCCTCATCGAGGAGCTCGCCGACCACGTCCACATCGGCAACGCGCCGGGGCGGGACGGGGCGGTGGTGAGCTTCGACAAGATCCTGAAGTGGAAGAAGGGCTCCCCGCTGGCGGTCGTATAGCCCCCGAAGGCGCCGCCGGCCCTGAGGTGCCGGCGGCCGTCAGGGTCCGGACGTCTCCTCCAGCACCCGCCCGAGCACCTCCAGCGCCTCCGCGTACGCCCGGTCCCGGGGCGTGCCGTAGCCGATCACCAGCCCCTGCGGCCGGTCCCCGTCCGACGGGTGCCAGTGGTCCCCGAGCCGCCCCACCGCGAGCCCTTCCTCCTCGGCCCGCGCCACCACCGCCTTCTCGTCGGGAACATCGACGAGCGCGTGCAGCCCGGCCGCGATCCCCCGCACGTTCCAACGCGCCCCCAGCCGATCGACGAGCTGGTCGCGACGGCGCCGGTAGCGCAGTCGGCAGGCGCGGATGTGCCGGTCGTAGGCATGGCTGTCGACCATCTCCGCGAGAGCCAGCTGCCCGATGGACTCGGTGTGGTGATCACTGTGCAGCTTGGCGTCGGCCACCGCGTCCACCAGATACGGCGGCAGCACCATCCAGCCCAGCCGCAGCGCGGGCCCGAGCGTCTTGGAGGCCGTGCCCAGGTACACCACGTGGCCGGGAGCCGTCCCCTGGAGCGCCCCGGCGGGCTGCCGGTCGTAGCGGAACTCCCCGTCGTAGTCGTCCTCGACGACCAGCCCGCCCCGCGACCGTGCCCAGTCTGTCAGCGCCCGCCGCCGCTCGGGGTGCAGGGTCACCCCGGTCGGGTACTGATGGGCCGGCGTGACCACTACGGCCGCCGCCTCTCCCACGCTCCCGCTCAAGTGCCCCGCGCAGGCGCCGCGTTCGTCCACGGCGAGCGGCACGACATGCCCGCCGTTGTGCCGCACCACGTCCCGGTGGAACGGCAGCCCGGGGTCCTCCATCGCGATGTCCGCGCCGTCCAGCACCCGCGTGAGAAGGGCGAGGCCCTGCACATACCCCGACGTGATCACTATGCGTTCGGGCGGCGCGATCACGCCCCGCGCCCGTCCCAGGTACCCGGACAGCGCCGTGCGCAGTTCGATCCGGCCACGTGGGTCCCCGTAGTCGTACGCACGCGAGGGTGCCGTCGCGATCGCGCGGCGCAGCGCCCGCAGCCAGGCCGCCGCCGGGAACGCCCCGACGTCCGGGCTGCCGGGCCGCAGGTCGAGACGGGGAGCACCCGCCCGGGGAGCTTCGCCGCCCTCCGCGGGCGTCTGGGAGGGAAGCCGGGCGACCCGGGTTCCCGAGCCCTGGCGGGCCGTGAGGTACCCCTCGGCCACCAGCTGGTCGTACACCGCCTTCGCCGTGCCGCGCGAGACGCCGAGGTCGGCCGCGAGCCGGCTCATCGCGGGCAGCCGGGTGCCGGGTGCCAGCCGACCGTCCCGCACGGCGTCCCGCAGCGCCCGCTCAAGCCCCGCCCGGCGCCCTTCGGCCGCCTCCGGCCCACGGTGCTGATCGACGCCTATCCCGGCCCAGAAGCCGTCGACGGAACGAGGCTCCGTGTCCCCCATTGCCATCCCCCCGTAGCTCATGCGAAAGGCCGGGCGCCCACCGCCGAACGGTTACCCGGCCCTTCCCGTCCCTATCAGCCCTTCAGGGACGCCATCCACGCCTCGACCTCGTCGGAGCGCCGCGGAAGGCCCGCCGACAGGTTCCGGTTGCCGTCCTCGGTGACCAGGATGTCGTCCTCGATGCGGACACCGATGCCGCGGTACTCCTCCGGGACGGTCAGGTCGTCGGCCTGGAAGTACAGACCCGGCTCGACCGTCAGCACCATGCCCGCCTCCAGCGTGCCCTCCACATACGTCTCCGTGCGCGCGGCCGCGCAGTCGTGGACGTCCATGCCGAGCATGTGGCCCGTGCCGTGCAGGGTCCAGCGGCGCTGCAGGCCCAGCTCCAGGACGCGCTCCACCGGGCCCTCGACCAGACCCCACTCGACCAGCTTCTCGGTCAGCACCCGCTGGGCGGCATCGTGGAAGTCGCGGTACTTGGCGCCCGGCTTCACCGCCGCGATACCGGCCTCCTGGGCCTCGTACACGGCGTCGTAGATCTTCTTCTGGATCTCGCTGTAGGTGCCGTTGACCGGCAGCGTGCGGGTGACGTCCGCCGTGTAGTACGTGTGCGTCTCCACACCCGCGTCCAGCAGGAGCAGGTCGCCGGAGCGGACCGGGCCGTCGTTGCGCACCCAGTGCAGCGTGCAGGCGTGCGGGCCCGCCGCGCAGATGGAGCCGTAACCGACGTCGTTGCCCTCGACGCGGGCCCGCAGGAAGAACGTTCCCTCGATGTAGCGCTCGGAGGTGGCCTCCGCCTTGTCGAGGACCTTCACCACGTCCTCGAAGCCGCGCACGGTCGAGTCGACGGCCTTCTGCAGTTCGCCGATCTCGAAGTCGTCCTTGACCAGGCGGGCCTCGGAGAGGAAGACGCGCAGTTCCTCGTCGCGCTCGGCGGTGACCTTGTCGTGCAGCGCGGCCTCGATGCCGGCGTCGTAGCCGCGGACGACGCGGACCGGGCCGCTGGCCTCCTTCAGCTTCTCGGGCAGCTCGCGCACGTCCGACGCGGGGATGCCGTACAGCTGCTCCGCCTCGGCGAGCGAGTGGCGGCGGCCGACCCACAGCTCGCCCTGGCCGGAGAGCCAGAACTCCCCGTTCTCACGGTCGGAGCGGGGCAGCAGGTAGATCGTCGCCTTGTGGCCGCTCTTCCCGTCCGGGGAGGTCGCCGGCTCCAGGACGAGGACGCCGTCCTCGGTCTGGTTGCCGGTGAGGTAGGCGTACTCGACGGAGGCGCGGAAGGGGTACTCGGTGTCGTTCGAGCGGATCTTCAGATTGCCCGCGGGGATCACCAGACGCTCGCCCGGGAAGCGTGCGGACAGGGCGGCGCGGCGGGCGGCGGTCTCGGCGGTCTGGGCGATCGGCCGCAGGTCGTGCAGCTCGGTGTCGGCCCAGCCGGACTTCATGTTCTCGGCCAGCTCGTCGGAAACGCCCGGGTACAGGCCGTTCTTGCGCTGCTTGATCGGCTCTTCGGTCTCGTCCGGGGTCGCCGGAGTGAGCTCGTCCGCCACGGTCATCCTCCTTGGATACGGCACTGGGCCCCCACCATCGTACGGTCGTACAGAAGGGGGCCCAGGGTCGGAGCGCCTCTTACCGAAGGCAGCCGTGGCCTCACTCGAACCGCGCCGCCAGCAGCACCACGTCCTCCGTGCTGTCCGCCTCGTCCAGGCCGTCGGGCAGCACCGTGCGCAGCACATGGTCGGCGACCGCGCCCGGATCGGCGCGCAGCGGCCTCGGCACGCCGGCGGCCGCCGCGCGCAGCCGGGCGAAGGCGCGGTCCAGGGAGTCTCCGGTGCGGCGCAGCAGCCCGTCGGTGTACAGCAGGACGGTTTCGCCTGGCTCCGCGGTCAGCTCGATGCTCGGCGCCTCCCAGCAGGCCAGCATCCCGAGGGGCGCCGACAGGGAGGTCTCGACGAACTCGGTGCGCCGCGGGCCGATCACGAGCGGCGGGCTGTGTCCGGCGCCGGCGAGCGTGAGCCTGCGCAGCGCGGGCTCGCAGTACGCGAACAGCGCGGTGGCGCAGCGCGCGGGCTCGGTGAGCCTCAGCAGCAGCTCCAGGTCGGACAGGACCGCCACCGGGTCCTCGCCCTCCATCACGGCGTAGGCGCGCAGAAAGGCCCGCAGCCGTCCCATGGCGGCGACCGCGCCGGGCCCGGACCCGGTCACGGAACCGACCGCGAGGCCGAGCGCGGCATCGGGCAGCGGCAGCGCGTCGTACCAGTCGCCGCCCCCGCGGGGACCCGTGCGGCGGCGAGCCGCCAGCTGGACGCCGGCGACCCGTGGCAGCCGGGTGGGCAGCAGCTCCTCGGAGATCGTCGTCAGGCACGCGCGCGTGCGCTCGATCTCGACCATTCGCGCCACGTGTTCGGTCGCGTAGCGGGCGTACAGGCCGACGAGGTGGCGCTGGCGTTCGACCGGCTCGGCGGGTTCGTCGTAGAGCCACACGGCGGCGCCGATACGGCCGGCCGCGTCGCTGGACAGGGGGAGCGCGTAGCTCGCCGCGTAGCCGAGCCGGGCGGCCACCTCGCGGTGGCGGGGGTCGAGCCCGTCCTCGGAGAACAGGTCCGGCTGGGCGATCTCGCGCTCGCCGCCCGGCAGTCCGTCGAGGATCCTGCCGTACGACAGGGCGCTGCGCGGCACGGTCTCGATGTGCCCGAGATCGGCGCGGGCGAGGCCGAGGCCCATCGTGGTGTCGGGGCCGAGGCCATCGCGTGGCTCCAGTACGACGAGACCGCGCCGGGCGCCCACCAGGGCGGCTCCGGCGCGCAGCAGTTCCTGGAGCGCATCGGCGAGTGAGTCCGTGCGCGCCAGGCGTTCGGTGAGTTCGTGGAGGGTCGTCAGATCGGAGACCCAGCCGGCGAGCCGGTCCTGGAGTAGGGCTCCGGGCCCGGCGGGGGCGGTGAGGGCGGCCGAGGGACCACCCGTGACGGCAGGCGTCGGCGCGACAGTGTGTGCGGGCGGGGGAACCGTTGAATCGATTCCGGCCACTTTCGGAGGGTGAGGGGCGTTCATGGCGTCCGGCTTTCGAACCGGTGCGTATTGCTCGATAGCATCGCAAACCCCCATGTCAATCTGCGCCGCTAGCGGTGTCTCCACATGTACACGCACTCGTGAGGGGATGTCCAGCATTGTCCTGCTGGGATTCCTGGTGTCCGTGGGGCTTGCTTACTCTCTTGCGTGAAACCAAAGTTGGCTCAAAACTGCCTGGGGTATCGGGCCATTGCGGTCGACTGGCCCTGTTCGACGGAGCGTCACAGCGGTCGTGATGGGTACGTACTCGGTGAAGGCCAGGGGTGGTTGGGGATCACCCGGAACCTGGCGCCGGACCCGGGCGTCTTAACCACCGACGACCGAGCCCCATCCTCCCGTGGCGGAGGCGGCGAGTAAGAGCGGGACGGCAAATCGCCAGGCGCCGCCACCCCACGCCATGCCCATGCTTGTCCATGGGCGCACTATGGACGCGGACTCAGCCAACGCTCGGCCCATGGGGTTCCCCTTGTCCGCGACAAGGGTGTGATGCGCCAGTAGGTACGCACAGTGAAGTGATCGACACATGGTGTGATGTGGCCCTCGGTGTTGCCAGGCGTGCAACGGAAAGGAACGAGCGCTCATGCGCGAGATCCTCGGAAGGCGACGCAGGCTCCTGTCCAGGCGGAGCGACGGGAAGCCCGAGCTGATCAGCGCGGCCCTGACCTTCGCGACCGAATGGCAGTGGCCCGTTCTCCCGGGTGTGGCACCCGACCCCCAGGGACGTGCCCGCTGCGGATGCCCCGATCCGGAGTGCACGGTGCCCGGAGCGCACCCCTTCGACCCCGGACTGCTGGCGGCCACCATCGACGAGCGCATGGTGCGCTGGTGGTGGACCAACCGCCCGTCCGCACCGATCGTGCTGGCCACCGGGGGAAGGGCGCCGTGCGCGGTGAGCCTGCCCGCCCTCGCGGCCTCGCGCGCCCTAGCCGCGCTCGACCGGAAGGGCATGCGTCTCGGCCCGGTCGTGGCGGGGCCGCACCGCTGGGCGATCCTCGTGGCGCCGTACTCCATGGAACAACTGGGCGAACTGCTCTACGCGCAGGACTTCGTCCCCGGCTCGCTGCACTTCCACGGCGAGGGCGGCTATCTGGCCCTCCCGCCGTCCGAGACCGGCCACGGACAGATCCGCTGGGAGCGTGCCCCGCTGCCCGGCTCCGCCTCCCCCTGGGTCCCGGACGTGGAGGCCGTCGTGGACGCAGCCGTGGAGGCCCTCACTCGTAAGGGTGTGAGCGCCCCCGAGTTGTAGGGGCGTCGGGCGCGCGCCGAACCGGGCGCCCGTGATCGGCGGATATCTTCGCCCTCATGCTGATTGGTCCTGGGGGACACGGGAAACGGGCGCTCGGCCCCGGAGAGGACACGCAGGGGCCCGGCCTGCCCGACCCCCGGGGGCTCCGGCTGCTGGCGCTTCTGGGCGTGGTCGCGGCCGTGGCCGCGTTGCCGCTCACCGTGGCCTCCGCCGGACCGGTCGGCGAAGCGGACCGGGCCTCGGCCCACACGCCCGCGCACGACGACGCGAAGCGGTCGGTCTCCGCGCGTTCCCCGCTGCTGCTGGGCCCCCATCTCGCCACCGCCGTCCGCTGCGGATCCCCGCTCTCCTCCGGCGACGGCATCGAGGCGCAGACATGCGTGCTGATTCGGGAGGGGGACATCTGGGCGCGTACGTACTACCGCAACGCCAGCGGCGAGCGCCTCGGTTCCGTCCTGAGCCTCATGGGGCCCGACGGGCGCACCGTCGAGATGCACTGCGTGGTCGCCGCGGCGGACGACCCGAAGGCCTGCGAGACACCCCGGCAGCACCTGACGGGCGACCCGGGGGCGTATGCGGCGGTGGCGGAGTTCGCCCGGGGTGACGGGGGTGGACCGCTGCTGCTGCGCAGCGGGAGCGAACGGCCCGAGTCGAGCGAGCGGTAACCCGCCCGCCGCTGAAGGCATTTGAAGGCCGTGCGCGACGGAGTGCGCACACGTGCCACATGGAAAGACCCGGTTGCTGGCGACGGGGGATGCACCAGCAACCGGGCTACTGGAACGGTAACAAGAGATCGGCGGTTCGCAAATTCGATGTCGGCTATTCGGACAGGGATTTACCTGTCGCGACGGCGACTTGTGACGGGAGTCACCTGTGCGGGGCGCCCCGGGCCGCCTGACCGGTCGGTCAGGCGGCGGCGGTGCGTCAGCTGAGCGTCACCTGCCGGTTGGTCAGCCCGCCGCGCGCCCGGCGCTCGTCCGCGGTGAGCGGTGTGTCCGACGCCAGGGCGGCGGCGAGGCGCTCGGCGAACTCGGCGGCCGGCTTCTCGATGTCCTGCGCGCTCACTTCGCTCGGCAGGTCCCAAACCGGCACCGTGAGCCCGTGTGCTCGGAAGGAGCCGACCAGACGGGTGCCTTCGCCGAGGCTCGACTGCCCGGCCGCGTGCAGCCGTGCGAGAGCGTCCAGAAGCCGCTCCTCGGGGTGTGGCATGACCCACCGCAGGTGGTTCTTCTCGGGGGTTTCGCACCAGTAGGCGGCGTCGACGCCCTCGAGCTTCACGGTCGGGATGGCAGCGGCGTTGGCCCGCTCCAGGGAGGCGGCCACCTCCGGCGTCGCGTTCTCCGCGTCCGGGACCCAGAACTCGAAGCCGCTGTGCACGACCGGCTCGAAGGGACCCTCGGGGTCCAGCAGATCCTGGAGCCGCGGTCCGTCGGCGGGTGCGCGGCGGCCCTGGACCGGCGTGCCCGGCGGGGCGGACAGGGCGCGCTGGAGTGTGTCGGCGAGGTCGCGGCTGATGTCACCCGACGCCGTGTCGTTCTGGAGGCCGAGCAGGACCGAGCCGTCGTCGCGGCGCAGGGCCGGCCACGCCATCGGCAGGACCGTGACGAGCGTGACCGAGGGGACCTCCTCGGGGAGTTCGTCCCTGAGCTTCAGCTCGACTGTCGCCGCGGGCACCAGCTCGCGCAGCGCGATCCAGTCGCACTCGCCCGGAAGCCCCTCGAACGGGCGCTGCACCAGCTCGGTCACCGCGTGCGCGGCGGCCCGGCCGTGGCAGGCCTTGTAGCGGCGGCCGCCGCCACAGGGACAGGGCTCACGGGCGCCGACGACCGGGATCTCATCGTCCGTGAGCTGCGGGCGCTTGGCCTTGGTCTGGGGTCGCTTCTTGGCCATCGTGGGTGTCTCCCGGTTACGGCTCGTTTCGTACGGGCGCGAGCCTAGCCGCTCCCACGACGCCCGACGGGATCCTGTGGACAACGCACCGGGGCGACCTTGAAGCGGTGCTCCGTTCCAGGTCGGAGGGTGCCGGGCGGGCGGGTGCCGGCCGCCTTCTCCGGGCCCGGCCGCCCGCCGGGCGAAGGGGCGTTTCCGGCCGTTCGGATTCCGGTCGGCGGGGGTCCGCGACAGCGGCCTTCCAGCTGTCCCGATCCTTGTCGGGAGCGTTCGTGGGCGTGTCGGCTCCCGGTACCGTCTCAGTCCAGATCGTCGAACGCGTCCGCGAAGCCCAGGCCGGGGATCTCCGACACGGAGGGGGCCGTGACACGCGTAGCGAAATCGTCGCGCCGGTGCGCCGAGCCGATGTCGTCCTGGACGACCACCCAGACCGTGACCTCGCCGTGGACGTCGTCCCGGACGCCCCAGTCCTCGGCCAGGGCCGTGATGATGTTCAGTCCGCGGCCGCCGTGCGCGGTGACCGACGGGGTCGAGGGGACCGGACGGGTGGGGCCACCGCCGTCCGTCACCTCGACCGTGAGCCGACCGGAGGCGTCGACGCGCCACGCGGCGCGTACGTCCCCGTCTCCCGGCAGGCGGTCGCCCAGTGGTCTGCCGTGGCGACACGCATTGCTGAGCAGTTCCGAAAGGATCAGTACGGCATCGTCGATGACCGATTCCGCCACGCCACCGGTTCGCAGTTGATCGCGCATCCGATGTCTTGCTTCCCCCACGCCCGCAGGACCATGGGGTACGGCCATGCTCGACGACGTGGGCACCTCCTGTGCCACCACCAACGCCACCCCCGAGACCTCCTTCGCCCCACGCCACGGTGTGAATGCCCCATGGGAATGGCCTGGAAACCGGACCGTGCACCTGTGCTGACGCACCGCTAACGGTCGAACACGGAGCGAACGCGCCGGTGCACACCCCGTCACCAGTTGGCTGGTTTCGGTCCCTTATGCGGCGGAATTCCCGGCGCTTCACAGGCGAGGGAACCCCGGGCGTGTGCCTCAGGCGGCGCAGCCCCAAGGGGCCCAGGCGACGCAGTCCCCGGGAAGCCTCAGGCGATGGCCTCCCCGGCGGGTCCGACGCGCCGGCTTGCCCGGCGTGTGGCAGCGCGCACCGCTCAGCGGCCGAGCTGGTGCAGCACCGCGCGCGGGCGGTTGGTGATGATGGCGTCCACGCCCAGCTCGAGACAGAGGTCGACGTCCTCGGGCTCGTTCACGGTCCACACATGAACCTGGTGGCCGACCCGCTTCAGCCGCTGGATGTACGTGGGGTGGCTGCGCACGATCCGCATCGAGGGGCCCGCGACCCGGACGCCCGCGGGCAGCCGTCCGTCCCGCAGCCGGGGCGAGAGGAACTGCAGCAGATAGACCGTCGGCAGGTTCGGGGACGCGGACCGTACGCGGTGCAGCGAGCGGGCAGAGAAGCTCATGACCCGCACCGTCGACTCGGCCGGGGACGCCGGGGCGTCCAAGCCGAATCGCTTCAGCAGGACCAGCAGCCGCTCCTCCACCTGGCCCGCCCAGCGCGTCGGGTGCTTGGTCTCGATCGCCAGGTCGATGGGGCGCCCGGCATCGGCGACGAGTTCGAGCAGACGCTCCAGGGTGAGGACGGAGGTGTCCTCGGGGTCCTGCGGACGGTGCTCCCAGTCGGGCTCCTCGTCGCTCCTCTTCCAGGAGCCGAAGTCCAGGGTGGCGAGGTCGGCCAGCTCCAGGGCGGAGACCGCGCCGCGGCCGTTGGACGTACGGTTGACGCGTCGGTCGTGGACGCAGACGAGGTGCCCGTCCGCGGTCAGCCGGATGTCGCACTCGAGGGCGTCGGCACCGTCCTCGATCGCCTTCTTGTACGCGGCCAGGGTGTGCTCGGGGGCCTCTTCTGAGGCTCCGCGGTGGGCGACCACCTGGACCAGGTGCTGTCGTGCGTGGGTCACCGCGTCATGGTGCCACCGTCAAGGGGAAGGCGTGGGATCGGGAGGCGACGCGACGGTATCGGCGAGGTGTCGGGGATGCAGATTTTTGTTCGGACTGGTCCGATATAAAGGGAACGGGCGGACCCACAGCCGCCGCTTATGGTGCCCTGACGTCCCGTGGGAAAAGCTTGACGGCGTACAAAAGACTGGCATAGGTGAACGCGCCCGGCGTCTCGCAGGGTGAGCGCATGCGGCCGAGTGCGACCCATTGGAACAGCCGTGGAACGAGGAGAAGAGCTGTGAGCACCGAGAACGAGGGCACTGCGGTACCCCCGGCCCCGTCTGCACCTCCCGTGCCGGTGGACGCTCCCGCTTCCGCCTCGGGCGCGGCTCCCGGGGCGCACGCGTCGTCCGCAGCGGCGCCCGGCCCGCACGCGGGGAGCACTCCGCCCCCGGAGTACGCGCCGAGCGCCTCCCAGCCGGAGAGCGCGCCGACCGCGCAGTTCCCGCCCATGCCTCCGGGGCAGCCCGGCACCCCCTCGGCCGCCGCGGGCTGGCCGCCGCCTACTCCGGTCGTCCCCGGCGATGCGGGCGGCGGCGGTGCGGCCGGCGTCTGGGGCGCCTCGTACCAGGAGCCGGCCCCGAAGCCGAAGAAGGGCCGTGGCGGCATGGTCGCTGCGATCCTCGTCGCCGCGCTGGTCGCGGGGGGCGTGGGCGGCGGCATCGGCTACCAGCTGGCCAGGAACGACGACTCCGGCTCGACGACCGTGTCCGCCGCCACCAGCGGCGGCGACGTCAAGCACGACAACGGCTCCGTCGCGGCCGTGGCCGCCAAGGCCCTGCCGAGCACGGTGACCATCGAGGCCGAGAGCACCAATGGCCAGGGCGGCACCGGCACGGGCTTCGTCTTCGACACCCAGGGCCACATCGTCACCAACAACCACGTGGTCGCGGACGCGGTCGACGGCGGCAAGCTCACGGCGACCTTCCCCAGCGGCAAGAAGTACGACGCCGAGATCATCGGGCACGCGCAGGGCTACGACGTCGCCGTGATCAAGCTCAAGAACGCCCCGTCGGACCTCAAGCCGCTGCCGCTCGGCGACTCCGACAAGGTCTCGGTCGGCGACGCGACGATCGCGATCGGCGCCCCCTTCGGTCTGTCCAACACGGTGACCACGGGCATCATCAGCGCCAAGAACCGGCCGGTGGCCTCCAGCGACGGCAGCTCCTCCACCAAGGCGTCCTACATGAGCGCCCTCCAGACGGACGCCTCGATCAACCCGGGCAACTCCGGCGGCCCCCTGCTGGACGCCCAGGGCGCGGTCATCGGCATCAACTCGGCCATCCAGTCCACGGGCAGCAGCGGCCTCGGCGGCAGCGGCCAGTCCGGTTCGATCGGCCTGGGCTTCGCGATCCCGATCAACCAGGCCAAGTACGTCGCCCAGCAGCTGATCAAAACGGGCAAGCCGGTCTACGCCAAGATCGGGGCCTCCGTCTCGCTCGAGGAGAACAGCGGCGGGGCGAAGATCAGCGACCAGGGCGCGGCCGGTTCCGCCGCGGTCGAGCCGGGCGGCCCGGCGGACAGGGCGGGCCTCAAGCCGGGCGATGTGATCACCAAGCTCGACGACAGGGTGATCGACAGCGGCCCGACCCTGATCGGCGAGATCTGGACCCACAAGCCGGGGGACAAGGTCTCCATCACCTACGAGCGTGACGGAAAGTCCCACACGGTCGACGTGACCCTCGGCTCCCGCGCCGGCGACAGCTGAGCCCGCAGGCCCGCGACATCGGTTCGTCACCGCGGGTTCGCATCCCACCGACGCCGCAGGTCATCGACGTGCTGGTCAGAAGGGGTGCCTCTCGCTGAGGGGCACCCCTTCGGCGCGGGTCCTGAGGGGTACACCGGGGCGACGCCGAAACTCCGCGACACAAGGCTCCGTATGTACCGCATGTACCGCCTCGGCACGCTCATCCCTCCACAGCCGCTGCCTGCAGGCCGAGGCCGCATCCTGGGCGAGCAGGATCTTGAACAAGTCCTGTTCGGGTGCGGCTAGTTCGCCGAGGCCGTCGGGGAAGACGTCTCCATCGACGCCGACACGTGGGCCGACACCCACCTACGTGGTCGCGGCTACGCGGGCGCCGTGACGGCGGAGGTGAGCCGGGCCGCGCAGGCCGCGGGCGCGAGGGAGGTCGTCCTGTTCGCGGATCTGTCCAACCCCACCAGCAACGCTGTCCACCACCGCCTCGGCTATCGCACGCTCACCGACCGGGCCGTGTACGACTTCTCATATGCCGCACCGGAAGCCGGTTGAGAACCCCTGGGCGTGAGGCGCCGGCGGTCCAGCGAGCGGCGAGGCATCGGCTCCATCCGCCGGGGCTTCCACCCTCGACGGTACCCAGGCCCGGCAACGGAGCCAGTGGACCCCGTGTGGACCATGGCCCCCGCGCAAGGCGTGAGGCCGGTAGGCTGTAGCCGCTCCGCCCCAGGTGGGACGGGGCCCAGGTGGGTTGCCCGAGCGGCCTAAGGGAACGGTCTTGAAAACCGTCGTGGCGCAAGCCACCGTGGGTTCAAATCCCACACCCACCGCGCAGGTCGACGGCCCCTGACCAGGCATGACGGTCGGGGGCCGTGGTGCTGGGCGCCGCCCGCTCGCCACCGTGTCTCCCCGTGGCCTCCCGCCCGGTCGGGCACGCGAGAGGCACGCGCGAGGCACGGCCTGAACGCGGCTCGAGAAGATCCGCGGGACGGCGGACGCCGTCGGCTACCGGTTGGTCGGAATCTCGCAGACGATCTCTCGCAGTGAGCGGCGGGCACCACGATGTCCGCCGTCTCCACGGGCCGCCCCTGGTCGCTGCACTCAAGTGTCGGCGTCCTTGGTCTGTTCGGGGTGCGCCGCCGCGTTCACCCCAAAATAGTAGCCATGGACATAGTAGCCATGTACTCTATCCGCCATGGGTAAGGTTTCACCGGGCCCCACGCCCGGCTTCCTGGTATGGCGGCTCGCCAACAAGTGGCGCGTCGCGGTCGATCGCGCGGTGGCTCCGCTGGGTCTCACACACGCGCAGTACGTACTGGTCGCGTCGCTGTACGGCATGCAGCGCACCGGTGAGCGGCCCAGCCAGCGCCGACTCGCCGACCACACCGGCCTGGAGGCGCTGTACGTCTCGAAGCTGGCGCGAGCCCTGGAGTCGGCCGGTCTGATCGAGCGCACCCGCGACCCCCGCGACCCCCGTGCCGTACAGCTCGCCCTCACCGAGCAGGGCCAGGCCATCACGCGGCAGGCCATCACGGTGGTCCAGGCACTGCTTCAGCAGTTGCTGGAGCCGCTCGGCGGCCTCGACGCCCCGCGAACGCGCGCGTTCACCGACGAGCTGACGACCCTGCTCGACGTACCTCTCACTCCATCCGTACCGAACGACGACAGCACTCAGGGGGCAACATCATGACCACCACTGCATCCACCACCGAACCCGTCGCCGGCGCCCGCACCCTCGCCCTGGCCCACTACGCCGCCCGCGGCGTGCTGGAGCACGTCCTGGCCCGACACGGCATCACGTTCCAGCAGCAGGTCGCCCTGCGCGCCGCCCTCACCACCGACGCCCCGCAGACGCCGGACGATCTCGTCACCCAGGTCCAGGACTCCCTCAAGGCCGCTCCGGCCGACATCCGCGCCACTGTCGACGAGTTGCTGGCCAAACAGCTGCTCGTCGCGGACGGGGCGCACCTTCGCCTCACAGATGCAGGGCGCGCGCTGATGGCCGCCGTCGGCGCGGAAACCGCCCCCGTCAGCGCCCGCATCTGGGGCGGGATACCCGCCGCGGACCTGGCCGTCGCCGGCCGCGTCCTCACCCTGGTCACCGAGCGCGCCAACGCGGAGCTCGCGGCGCTGACCGCCTGACCGCTGATCATCTTGCTCAACGCAAGTGATCCACCAGACGTCCCCTTCTTCGTCATCACCGCCTCGGCGAACCACTCACCGACCAAACACAACGACGTTGAAGTGCGCATTAGCATGTGCAGGTCACCGGAGGGGGAGCATGGTCGAAGTGAGGCACACGTGCCCACATTGCGGACACGGTATAGGCCGGCTGATGCGCGTCAAGGACGAAGGCGTTTCCAACTGCGCGCGTTGCCACAAGAGTGACTGGTCCCGCCGGTTCCCGTTCCCTGCGTCGGATCCCCACCGGCGCAGCAGGCGGCTCGGGAAGCACGCCGTGCAGAACTGAACGCGCTCTTCTCCGACTGGTTGTCACGCAACGAGCAGTCCACCCGTGACAAGATCCCCGAGCGCATCACCCTGCCCCCGCCACGACGCCCGGAGATGGAACGGGAGCGACTTGTCCAGCATGTCCGCGACAGGAAGCCCACCGAATCCAACGCTGCTCAGAACACGAAGAACAGAGCGAAGAAGAGCCTCCTGACCTACGGAGGCCTGGTGGTAGGGCTTGTGGCCTGGTTCGCCATCGTCGCGGGGGCGCTGGCGGGGACCAGGTCAAGGCCGCATCCGCCAAGCCAAAAGCGTTGCCTGGCGTGACCGCCTCTCCTTCGGCCACATCCTCCTCGCCCCTCTCCGCGTCTCTGTCGCCTTCACAGAAGCCGCCTTCCACGGCGTCGGTGAGCGACTACCAGGACTGGAACCTTGCAAAGGCTGTGGCAGACGCCCACAAGCACCACGTCAGGTCGGTGACGTACACAGACCTGAGCGACCTGGACCGTAATCCGGTTCACCTCGGTGACTGGAAGGTGTGCTCTCAATGGCCTGATGCTGGGGCCAAGAGCAACGGGACTGTCACGTTCGCGGTTCTGAAGACGAACGAGGCGTGCGCCTATCCGCCGCTGCCCGACTCCGGTGACGACTCGTCCTCGAACGGCAGCTCTGGCTCCAGCTCGGGCGGAAGCACGTCGACGGCTGCCGGCCCGTCCTCCTCGGGCAGCTCCACCACGACGCAGTTGTGCAGTATCCGATCCAACGCCGGTAACTGCTACCACGCCGGCGAGTTCTGCCGGAAGCTCGACGTGGGGGCGACGACCACGGACGCAGCAGGGCGTGAAATTACCTCGGGTCCGAGTCGGCGAACAAGCGGAACGATGGTGCCTTGATGCCGGCGTGCGGAGGAGCGAAGGCAGGCCCCTGCGCCGGGTCAGGCTCGCTGCCCCGTCATCCGTGCCGCCGACGCGACCGTCGAGCGGGCCTCGCGCTGGGTGAGGCCGGTGCGGATCGCCGCGTCGACCAGGGCGGGGGCGAGGTCGGGTCCGATGCCGTTCTCGTATGCCCGGCAGGCGGCCCAGAAGAGGCGGGTGTTGCGCTGGCCCTCGTGCGCGGCGAGGACGAACTGGACCAGGCCCTGGCCGTGCCGCCCGGTCGACGAGGGTGCGGGGTGCCGGCTGCGGGGCGGGGGCGTGAGCAGGTGCAACAGGGCGGGCGGGCAGGGCGCGGGCGCCAGGTGCGCGGTGCCCGGCGCCGTGCCGTAGGAGCCGTGCTCGGTGCGTGAGCCGGGGCCGACCAAGTAGCCGCCGGCCCCCCGGACGTCGATGCCGGGGGCCAGACGGCTCGCCGAGTTGGGGACGACGACGTCCGGCGGCCCGCTCAGCCACAGATGACGTCCGCCGCTCGGGGTCAGGACGACGACCGTCTCCGGGATGGTGAACAGATGGCGCAGTGCCAGTTCGCGCAGTGCGGCCGAGGAGTCCGTGCCGGACTTGGTGTCGAGGTCGATGCCGATCAGATGGTGGGGGTGCAGGCCGCAGGCGATGCCGTAGCCGGTGGCCCAGGGCGCCGCGGCGAACAGCGCGCGGATGCGGCGGGGGTCGGTCGTGGCGTCGTAGACCCCGTGGCCGAAGCGGCCGCACTCGCCGTGGCACATGCGGGCCGCCGGATCGGGGTCGTCGCGGTGGGGGGAGCGCAGGGCCGGAAGCTTCGTCCGGGACAGTGGGATCACCGCGAGTCCACGCTCCGCGGCGGACAAGGCGTGGGCGAGGGCCAGGGTGGTGGCCTGCCGGTCGATGGTGGCCATGGCTCCATGTTCGTACGTACGTTCGAAAAAGGGAAGAGGGGGGCGGGTGCCCGGCGGGTGTCGCCGAGACGGCTTCCTCCCTTGGGGTGTACGGGATCCGGCGGCCTTGACCGGCCAACCGTCCGGTCCGCCGACGAGAAGTGTCGCGAAAGGGGTTTATCGATTGATCCTCACGCTTGCGGGCGAATCGCGGCTTCAGGGGTGATTCGCCGGTGATGCGGTGGGCAACTCTGGAGTCGCGACGTCGTGCACTGTCCGAGGCGGTCGGCCAACTGCCTTGGGAACAGCCGTACTTCACGTACGCATCGGCGATCCGGCCGACACGTACAGGGTTCTGGAGGAAACACATGGCAAGCATCCGTACCGCCCGCGTCCTCGCCGCCGTCGCGGCCCTGCCCCTTGCGGCCGCCCTCTTCACGGGCGTCGCCTCGGCGGACAACGGCGCCTTCGCGGACGACGGATCGAACGCGGCGGCGGCGAGTATCACCGGCAGCGGCGTCGGCCGCGACAACAACGGAAACTCGTCCACCACACAGCAACAGGCGGTCGGCACCGGTGCCTCGAACCAGAGCAACACGGCCCAGGTGAACCGCTCCGCGTTCACGGCCATCAACCAGCGGAGCCAGACCGTGCTCATCCACTTCACCCGCCTGTGGTGAGCGGGGGGCCGATGCGCCGTCGTCGGCCCTGATGTCCGCCTGGGTGCTTTCTTGGGTCATCACACGTCCGCGCGGCGGTACTCCGGTACCGTCGCGCGGTCGTTTTCCGGCGCTCACGCGCGCGTGCCCCCCGGGCTTCCCCGGGGTGCCGCTCCCTTGACAGCCATCATTAGCTGACGGAAGGTCACAGAAGCCGTGCTCCCGGAGAGAGGAAGCCGATGAGTGACGCGGGCGAAGCCGCGTTCGCCGCGCGGCTGAAGGCGTACCAGGGCCGGCCCGCGGCCGTCGCGGGTGCCGGCAAGGACCGGGTCCAGGCCCCCGTGATCCGGCCCTGGTGCGAGGCGATGGGCGACACCAACCCCGCGTACACCGGTCCGGACGCCATCGCCCCGCCCACCATGCTCCAGGCGTGGACGAAGGGCGCTCTCTCCGGACACGCGGTACGCGCGGGGCGTACGGCGAGCGGCCCAGCGGTACCTGAGCGCGAACGGGCTGACTCCCGAGGCGTTCGACCAGGTGGCCGTGGTGGACCGCGGGTACGCGGCGACGAACCCGGGGGCGTATTTCCACCGCTTCGTCGCCGCTTTCGGCTGCCCCGGTACTCGTCCCTCAGGGGGGAACCCTCAGACACCGGCCCCGGCCCGTCCACCTTCAGGAGGTGGGGACGACCCCCCGCATACAACCTGAGGGGGAGGCCGCTTCGGGACCTGCGGCCGATCCGCGGCAATGGGCGGCGAACCTAGCGTGGAGCCATGACCACACCCGTCTGCACCAGCGCTCCGAACGTCGCTGCATCAGCGAGGCAGACCCTTCCCTACCCGTCGTTCTCGTCGTACGTCAAGGCGCGCCAGCCGGTGCTGCTGCGTACCGCCCGGTCGCTGACCGCGAATCCGAGCGACGCGGAGGACCTGCTGCAGACCGCCCTGGCGAAGACCTATGTCGCGTGGGACCGGATCGAGGACCACCGCGCGCTCGACGGGTATGTGCGCCGGGCGTTGCTCAACACGCGGACCTCGCAGTGGCGCAAGCGCAAGGTCGACGAGTTCGTCTGCGACGAGCTGCCCGAACCGGAGGGGATGCCCGCCGCGGATCCGGCCGAGGAGCAGGCGCTGCACGACGCCATGTGGCGGGCGATAATGAAGCTTCCCGCACGTCAGCGGGCGATGGTCGTCCTGCGGTACTACGAGGACCTGAGCGAGGCCCAGACGGCGGAGGTGCTCGGCGTCTCCGTCGGCACGGTGAAGTCCGCGGTGTCCAGGGCCCTGGGCAAGCTCCGTGAGGATGCCGAACTGGAGCCGGTGCGTTGGACATCACGGCCCGGACACTGATCGATCATCCCGGGGAGTAGTGACATACCACGCGGTATGTGCGCAGAATCAGCGCAACCCCCTACTACCGCTTAGGCAACGTCGCCCCGGGAGGACGCCGTGCAGAGCACGATGCAGGACGTACCGCTGCTGATCTCGAGGATCCTGACCCATGGGTCGACGGTCCACGGATCGTCTCAGGTGACCACCTGGACCGGTGAGGGCGAACCGCACCGTCGCTCCTACGCCGAAATCGGCGCCCGCGCGGCCCAGTTGGCGCACGCCCTGCGGGAGGACATCGGCGTCCGGGACGACGACCGGGTCGCCACCCTCATGTGGAACAACGCGGAGCACGTCGAGGCGTACTTCGCGATCCCCTCCATGGGCGCAGTGCTGCACACCCTCAACCTGCGCCTGCCTCCGGAGCAGTTGGCGTGGATCGCCAACCACGCCGCCGACCGGGTCGTCATCGTCAACGGCTCCCTGCTGCCGCTGCTCGCCCCGCTGCTGCCGCATCTGAAGACGGTCGAGCACCTGGTCGTGTCCGGCCCGGGCGACCGTTCGCTGCTCGCGGGCGTCTCCGCCCAGGTGCACGAGTACGAGGACCTCCTCGCCGGCAAGCCGACCTCCTACGACTGGCCGGAGCTGGACGAACGCCAGGCCGCCTCCATGTGCTACACCTCCGGTACCACCGGCGACCCCAAGGGCGTCCTCTACTCCCACCGGTCCGTCTACCTGCACTCCATGCAGTGCAACATGGCGCAGTCGCTGGGCCTTACCGACATGGACACCGCACTGGTCGTGGTCCCGCAGTTCCACGTCAACGCCTGGGGCCTGCCGCACGCCACCTTCATGACCGGCGTCAATCTGCTCATGCCGGATCGCTTCCTGCAACCCGTGCCGCTCGCCGAGATGATCGAGAAGGAGCGGCCGACATACGCCGCCGCCGTCCCCACCATCTGGCAGGGTCTGCTCGCCGAGCTGACCGCCCGACCCCGGGACGTCACGTCCCTCGGCAATGTCACCATCGGCGGTTCGGCGTGTCCGCCCTCGCTCATGGCGGCCTTCGACAAGCTCGGCATGCGTGTCTGTCACGCCTGGGGCATGACCGAGACCTCCCCGCTCGGCACGGTCGCCCGGCCACCCGCCCACACGGTGGGCACGGAGCAGGAGTTCGCCTACCGGGTCACGCAGGGCCGCTTCCCGGCCGGCGTCGAGGCCCGTCTCACCGGTGCCGGCGGGGAACGGCTGCCCTGGGACGGCGAGTCCGCTGGCGAGCTGGAGGTACGCGGACCGTGGATCGCCGACGCGTACTACAACGGCCCCGATGCGGAGCCCCTGCGCCCGGGCGACAAGTTCAGCGAGGACGGCTGGCTCAAGACCGGGGACGTCGGCACCATCAGCCCCGACGGCTTCCTCACCCTCACCGACCGTGCCAAGGACGTCATCAAGTCCGGTGGCGAGTGGATCTCCTCGGTCGACCTGGAGAACGCGCTGATGTCCCACCCGGAGGTCACCGAGGCCACCGTCGTCGCCGTGCCCGACGAGAAATGGGGTGAGCGTCCGCTGGCGATCGTCGTGCTTCAGGACGGCTCCACCGCGGACTTCGTCGCCCTCCGGTCCTTCCTCGCCGAGGAGACGAGGATCGCCAAGTGGCAGCTCCCGGAACGCTGGACGATCCTGACGTCGGTGCCCAAGACGAGTGTGGGCAAGTTCGACAAGAAGCTGCTGCGCCGGCAGTACGCGGCAGGCGAGCTGGACGTCACGCTCATCTAAGGCCGCTCGCGGGCACGTTGAGTACGGCTGTGGGGCGCTGTTCCACGTGAAACAGCGCCCCACACGACATCTGAACCGGTAAGCCCCTCACAAGGAAACTCAGTTGCTGCTCCGCCCGGCACTCGGGCGGTACTCCGCCGGTACTCCGTCGATGCACCATCGGTGCACCGTCGATGCTCAGTTGGTGCCGATGCGTGCCAGCAGATCCACGATCCGCTCCTGCACCTCGGCGCTCGTCGACCGCTCCGCCAGGAACAGCACCGTCTCCCCCGAGACCAGCCGGGGCAGATCCGCCTGGTCCACGGCCGCGGTGTAGACGACGAGCGGGGTGCGGTTGAGCAGGTTGTTCGCGCGCAGCCAGTCGACCACTCCGGCCCGTCGGCGGTGCATCTGCATCAGGTCCATCACGACCAGATTCGGCCGCATCTGCGCCGCAAGCGTGACCGCGTCCGCGTCCGACGCGGCCCGCGCGACCTGCATGCCACGCCGCTCCAGGGTCGCCGTGAGGGCCAGCGCGATCTCCGCGTGCTCCTCGATCAGCAGCACGCGCGGCGGGTGCTGCTCGGAGTCCCGCGGGGCCAGTGCCTTCAGGAGTACGGCCGGGTCGGCGCCGTACGCCGCCTCACGCGTCGCCTGCCCGAGTCCCGCCGTGACCAGTACGGGAACCTCGGCGGCCACCGCCGCCTGGCGCAGGGACTGGAGCGCGGTCCGGGTGATCGGTCCGGTGAGCGGGTCGACGAAGAGGGCGGCCGGGAAGGCGGCGATCTGCGCGTCGACCTCTTCACGGGAGTGGACGATGACGGGCCGGTAGCCGCGGTCACTGAGCGCCTGCTGGGTCGTCACGTCCGGGGCGGGCCACACGAGCAGCCGGCGCGGGTTGTCGAGCGGCTCCGGGGGCAGTTCGTCGTCCAGCGGCCGTGACTGGGGGTGGTCGGCGACCTCCACGGCGCCGCCGGGTCCGTCGAGCGGCTCGGGACCCTCGTCGGCGTTCACATCCGGGGCCCCTATGGCGTACGACCGTCCGGGACCCTCGGTGGCTCCGGCCAGACGGGACTCCCCGGCCAGTGAGGGCTGCCCTGGGAGCGGAGCCGAGGCGGACTGCGGACGCGCCGCGGACTCCGGGCGCTCGCCCGTGGACGCGGGAGGCGTTCCGAGCTTGCGGCGACGACCCGCACCGTTCGACGGGTGCGGAGGAGGTGTCGCGGACTGGGGGCGGGGCTGGGCCTGGGGCTGGGCCGCCGCCTGACGCGCGAAGGGCACGCCCTGTCCGAGGGTCCGTACGCTGATCGCCCGCCCCTGCGTCGAGTTGTGGTCCATGGGCGCGGCGGCCTCGGCCGGCAGCGGCTGAGCGGCCCTCGGCTGGGCGGTCCTCGGCTGGGCGGTCCGCGGCTGAGCGGTGCCCGGCTGGGTGCCGCGCTCCGGAGGCAGCGGTGTGCCCGCCGACGGCGTGGCCTGCGGCAGCGGCATCCTGGCTCCGGAGGTCTCGCCCGAACCGGACCAGGGCCCCGGAGGCACCGGCGTCGGCGTGGCCGCCACGGGGACGCCGCCCGCGGGCGTTCCCTGGGCGGGCACCACCGGCTGCGGGGCGGGCTGCGCCTGTGCCGCGGGCATCGAAGCGGCGGGGGGCTGACCGGGAACGGCGGGCTGAGCGGGAGGCGAGGCGGGGGCCTGCCCGGGACCGGGCTGAGCGGGGGCGGGGGCCGGTCGACCCGGCGCCACGGGCCCGGACCGCTCACCGGCGCCGGGCCTGTCCGCCCCACCCTGGGCCGGGAAGGGCCGACCCGGCTGCACCGGTGCGCCCTGGGCCGGAAGTCCCTGCGGGCGCACGGTCGGCGAAGGCGCCGCGGGCGCGGGCAGGCCCTGGGCAGGGACGGGCTGCGGACCCCCCGGAGCGGGCGCACCCTGCGCGGGCACCGTCGGGTTCATCTGCCCGGGCGTCCCCTGTGGAGGCACCACTGGTCCGGGCCCACCGGTGGCCGGGGGCATCGGTCGGGGCACACCAGGCGCGGTTCCGGGTGCGTCCGCCCCGTCCGGGCGGGCGCGACGGCGGCCCGTGGGCGCGGCCACCGGATGCGGCTGCGGCGGGGTGTGGTCGTCGGCCGAGTCGTGCGCCACCGGGTCATGACGGCCCTCGTCCGCCGGGCCGGGAACGGGGGCAGGGCCGGGAACGGGAGTGGACTGCTGCGGCGTGCGGTCCGCCTCGGCCGGGGGCAGCGCGAACACGGTCCGGGCACCGGAATCCGCGGCGGCGGCCCGCTCGTTCGCGGCGGCCAGGGCACGCCGACGACGTCCGGTCGGCGTCGTGCCGGCATCCGGGTCCTGGGCGGACGGCGTACCGGACGCCGCGGGCAGCGCGGGCGGCAGCGCCTGCGGCTCGTCCCGGCGGGCGCGTCGGCCCGTGGGCACCGGCACTCCCCGCGGTGGTACGGCCTCCCCCAGTCCGGTGGCCGACGCCGGGGCCCCGGCGGCATGCTCCGCCGCGGTCACCACCGAGCCCTCGGAGACGCCCTCGGCGGGGCTCGGCCGCCCGCGCCGTCGTCCCGTGCCGCCGGACGCCGCCTCCAGCGCGTTCTCGCCCTCGGCCGCCTGCGCCGGAACCGGTGCCTCGGCGGACGGCTCCCCCGCGGCGCGCCGTCTGCGCCGCCCGGTGGGCGTCACCGCGGCGGGCTCGGAGGACGAGGCGGACTCGGGGCCCACCTCGCTCTCCAGGAAGGCGTCCACGGAGGACCGGCGGGCCCGTCGCCGTCCGCCACCCTGCTGCGCGGGCTGCTCCGGCGGCGCGATCTGCGCGATCTCGCCTCCGGACCCCTGCGCGGTCGTCTTCGCCTGAGGTGCCGCGACCGCCCCGGCGCCGCCTCCGAGCGGCACCTCGAGCACATACGCGCTGCCGCTCATCCCCGGCACCTCGTGCGTCTGCAGTACACCGCCGTGCGCGCGCACGATCCTGGCGACGATCGGCTCGTGCACCGGGTCTCCCCCGGCGTACGGGCCGCGCACCTCGATCCGCACGACCTCGCCGCGCTGCGCGGCCGCCACGACGACGGTGTTGTCCAGGTAACCGCCCGCCGAGACGGGCGCGTTGCCCGTCGCGTCGACGCCCGCAACGTCCGCGACGAGGTGCGCGAGAGCCTGGGCGAGCCGCTGCGGATCGACCTCGGCCTCGATGGGCGGGGCGTGCACGGCGAACTGGACGCGTCCGGGTCCGATCAGTTCGACGGCGCCGTCGACACCCGCGGCGACGACAGCGTCGAGCATGACGGTGGTCCGTACGAGCTCGTCCTCACCCGCGTCCAGCCGCTGGTAGCCGAGGACGTTGTCGACGAGCGTGGTGATCCGCGAGTAGCCGGCCGCGAGATGGTGGAGCACCTGGTTGGCTTCGGGCCACAGCTGGCCGGCGTCGTCCGCGGCGAGCTTGGACAGATCACCGCGCAGTTCGTCGAGGGGACCGCGCAGTGACTGGCCGAGCACGGCGAGCAGTTGATCGTGCCGGGCGGTCAGCGCCTCGTAGCGGTCCTTCTCGCGCTCGCCGAGTGCGGCGTAGCGCTCCTCGCCCGCCGCGATCTCCTCAGCGTGCCGCTCGCGCAGCTCGGCGAGCTCGGCGGCATGCTCCTCGCGCAGCCGCTGAAGCTCCTCCTCGTGCTCCTTGGCGACCCGCTCCAGCTCCTGCCGGTGCTCCTGGTCGGCCGCCTCCTTCTCGGCGACGAGCCCGTCGAACGGGCGCCGGTCGGTGAACGTCATCACGGCGCCGACGATCTGGTCGCCGTCGCGTACCGGCGAGGTCGTCAGGTCGACCGGCACCTTGTCCCCGGGCTTGGACCACAGCACCTGCCCGCGCACCCGGTGCTTGCGCCCGGAGCGGAGGGTGTCGTGCAGCGGCGACTCCGTGTACGGGAAGGGGGAGCCGTCCTCGCGGGAGTGCAGGACGAGAGTGTGCAGCTCCTTGCCACCCAGGTCGCTGGCCCGGTAGCCGAGGATCTGGGCGGCGGCGGGGTTGACGAGCACGATCCGCCCGTCGGTGTCCGTGCCGACCACGCCCTCGGCCGCGGCCCGCAGGATCATCTCGGTCTGCCGCTGGGAGCGAGCGAGTTCGGCCTCGGTGTCGACCGTGCCGGAGAGATCACGGACGACGAGCATGAGCAGTTCGTCGCCGGTGTAGCCGTAGCCGTCGTAGGCCTGCCGGCCGTCCTCCAGGTTGGCGCTCGTGACCTCGACGGGGAACTCGCTCCCGTCGGTGCGCCGCGCCGTCATCCGGGTCGGCTTGGTGCGTCCGTGCGGATCCATGGAGTCGGGCCGCCGCATGGACCCGGGGATCAGCCGAGAGTCGAACTGCGGCAGCAGGTCGAGCAGCCCCCGCCCCACCAGGGCGGTACCGGGCGCTTCGAAGGCCTCCAGGGCGATGGTGTTGGCGTTGACGACCGTCCCGTTGGCGTTGACCAGCACCAAAGCGTCGGGAAGCGCGTCCAGTATGGCAGCGAGGCGAGCAGCGCCTCGGGATGGCCTGCTGCTCACGAGACGCTTCCTCCCTGTTACCGCACCTTGCTGACCGCGAGGGCCATCTTGCCAACCGGCCCGCGGCGTGTCACGCGAGGGAGTCTACGGGCAGTGGCCCGGCCCGCGGCGCCGGATGAGAGGGAGGTCGCACGCGGAAGTGACGCAGAAGCTGTGACCGCGCAGGTCGCCGAGCGGAACCCCGGTGTCAGCTCGGACGCGCCCCGGCGCCGGCCTCGCTCCGGTGCTGCCGTTCCCGCGAACGCACGTCCGGCAGCAAGGGCACGAGGCTGTCCCACCGGGCCACCTGGCAGCCGTCGCGGCGGTCGTACCGCGCGTCGACCGGCCGCCCGGCCCAGGTCCCGAAGATGTGCGCGGTGGCAGGGCCGCCGTACTGCATCGTGCACACGGCGCGCGGCGGCACCGAGGCGAAGGGGTCGCGGCCCCAGATGGTCCGCCGGTCGAGCGTGGTGCAGGCGGCGGCGGGGTTCGGATGACTGCCGCGCGACGGGTGGCAGTGCAGCAGATACGTCCCGTCGGCGTGCCCGGCGTGCCGGACGGTGATGACGAGCTGGTCGCCGCGGGGCAGGGGCGGGGTGCCGTGGGCGTTCGCCGGGGCGGGCGCCGCGACGGCGGCAAGAACGGCGACGGCCCCGAGGAGCGCGGCGCGCGAGGTGAGCTGGACCATGCCCTGACTAACGGCGGCGGGGTCGGGCCGGTTGCGGATGTGACCCGAGTGGCGCAGGTGGCTGCCGTGTCGAATCGCGGGCCCTCGGGGGAGCGAGGTGGGGCAAGACGATCTCCGACGCGCCCCCAGTGGATCCCGCCCCGGGTCAGCGGCCCTGTGCTTTGCCCTGTGGCCTTCCTGCCTAGTACCGTGGGGGTCGATTGGTGACACACCACTCGGCTGTGTCATCATCTGCACGCACCATTCGCGCTCGCGCGGGCGGTTGTGCTGGAGGCGTCGCCTAGTCCGGTCTATGGCGCCGCACTGCTAATGCGGTTTGGGCCTTAAAGCCCATCGAGGGTTCAAATCCCTCCGCCTCCGCACCTGATCCCGAAGCCCTGGTCCCCCGCGACCGGGGCTTCGGCGTTTCCAAGACCGCCTGGGCCCGCCGCCCACGAACCGCCTCCCCACCGTCCCGCATGGCGTTTTCGCAGGTCACAAGGGGTGTGCCTAATGGATTTCACATGGCGGCGGCAGTCATGTAATGTTCTTCCTGTCGCCGCGAGCGGGCCGGAAGAACCGGGAGCGGGGACAAAAAAACAGAAAACATGCACTCGTAGCTTAACGGATAGAGCATCTGACTACGGATCAGAAGGTTGCAGGTTCGAATCCTGCCGAGTGCGCAGCATGTCAGAGGCCCTGTGGAGTGATCCACAGGGCCTCTGGCTTTTGCTTTGACGGCAGTGTTTGACGGCAACCGCCTTCGAGGGCGATACGGGGTGGGTCAGATGGCCACCGGGACACCGGCCGCGCCGTCGTCATCGTCCGGATCGTTGCCGTCATCCCTGAGCGCGTCCCCGACGCGGTCGAAGGCGGAGCGCTGGGAGTCGAGCCGTACGAAGGTGTAGATGTCCATGGTCACGCGGATGGAGCTGTGGCCCAGGACTTCCATGATCATGCGAGCGTCGGCGCCCTGTTCGTGGAGAAGCGAGGCGCAGGTGTGGCGCAGGTCATACCAGGGCCAGCCGACAGCGATCGAGCGGCGTCACACGGTTCAGCCGTCCACGACGCCGCGACCGGATGGCCCTCAGAACCACAGGGGGGTCCAGACGCCAGACAGCTTCGTCGACGACGCCCAGGCCGGGTCAGTGGCGAGGGCCGTGACGCATCGATGAAGCGTGGCTGACGCCGGCGCGGGGTTGCTGGAGGCACACGTGGCGGGTGCTCCTTCGACGTCCTCGCCGTCGTGGCTGACTTTCTGTGGCTCAGGTCAGAACTCCCTCCAACTCGATAAGTCGAGGCCGGTGTTGCAGCGGCACCCGCACTTGGGCACGCCAACTGCCCCGGTACCATCGGCACCAGGGTCCTGATCAGGGATTCCGTGACCGGACCACCCGGAATGCTGTCCAGGCTGAGGGTGGTCCGGTCTTTGCTTGTTGGTCTTTGATGCGGACGACGCCGGGGGCCCAGCGCTTCGGGATCAGCTCAGGGCCTTGCCCACCTCGTAGATCGTGGGCCGATCCCCCGGGGCATGGCTGAGCATCGCGTCGATCAGTGCGCCCAGCTCACCCGGCACCTTTACGGACCGGCGACGACCGCTCGCCACGGCCTCCCGCTGCACTGGACGCGGAGCGTCGTCCGGATACTCGACCGCTCGCCACCCGGTGGCGGAGATGAGCAGGGACGCGCCGAGCGCGTATACGTCGGCTTCCGGCGTCGGCTCGGCTTGCCCGGTGGCGAGCACCGTGCGCGCGATCTCCGGGGCCTCGTAGTGGACCAGGCAACCACGGAACGGGAAGTCGTACCCCTCGGGAACCTGCCCGCCCCGGGCAAGGGCGAGGTCGATGAGGTGTGTCCGTTCCGGGCCGATGATGAAGTGGGCGGGCTGCACATCGCCGTGGGCCCAACCCTGCGCGTGGAGTTCGGCCAGCGCTTCGACGCATCCCAGCGCCACGCTGGTGTGTGGCTCGACGACCGAGTCTGTCCTGCGGCAGGGCTCCCAGAGCCGGTAGAGGTCCGGCCCTTCATGCCACGGCTGGAAGTTCCACGTCCCGCGCTCCCACTCGCCGTAGGCGATCTCGTCGAAGCCGAGGCGATGCAGTACGGCACCCTCGCGCGCAGGTGCCAGCGCGGTCCAGGGCTGGGCGGGCCAGTCGGGGGTGGCCTCGATCGGATAACCGAGCTTCACGGCGTAGCGGCCCCGAGGGCTGTCCACCTCCCAGACCGTGGAACCCCGGCGGTTTATGACCAGGCGCTGAGCCGTGGGCATGAGCGCGTCGAGCACCACGACTGGCAGTTCAGGGGTTGAGCCGGACAACGTCACTTCTCCTTCCGGCGAGCGCGGCCGACCAATGAGCAGAGGCCGACCGCGTCGCTGTGGTCGTGTCTACGCCTGGCCGTACGGTCGACCGCAGTCCGCATCGCACTGGGCGAGGTTCTGGCCGTTCACGGTCCAAAGGTCGTCGAAGACCATGAACCCGGCGGCCTTCATGGCGCGAGCCGACGCGGCGACCATTTCCGGGTCGCGTGCGCCCCCGCCGGGCTTGGGGCTGTGGTGTAGGAAGCGGCCCGCGTACCGCTCGCACAGCGCGGCGTACTCCTTCGTGTGGAGGATGAGCGCGTGGAGGCCCAGGTCCACATCGTCCGACGGGACCATGGGGACGGTGGCGGTGGCCGCGGTGACCACGAACGCGACCGCCTGGTCCGCGATCCGCTCGGCACGTTCGGGCGACTGCCCGCTGTGGACGACCACGAAGTGGGCGAGGCTCTCGAACAGTTCCTCACCAGCCACCGCGCGGCCGGTCTTCTGGTCGTTCGCTGTTGTCGTCATGCGATAACTCCTCGTGTGTGGCGGAGCATGGCACTTGCCGCCCACGGCGGTCGCTGAGCTTCGGCTCATGGACGACCAGGACGTGGGCTTGGATGGCCGGCCCCGAACGGGGACGGGGGAGCCGGGGAACTGGCACCCGTTCGGGGCGGCCGGTCTACTGGCTGGTACCGAGAGCCATACCGATCACCAGGCCGCACGACCCGCTGATCACGATGATGAACAGGACTCCCGCGTACCGGCCGATGGCGCGCATCACAGCCGATCCCGACTGTTGCTGTTCTTGATGGCCAGGCGTGCGCTCAGTTCCTCCCGCGCACTCGGCGCCACCACGTGGTCCGGCAGGGCATCCCACTCCCTGCCGCCGCCGATCGGCCGTATCTGCACCCGGCCGCCGACCTCACCCATGACGATGCCGATCCGGCCGCGGGCGCTGTCCTTCGCCAGTTCACCGATGCCTGGTCTGGTCTGCTGGTTGCTCGCCATGCAAGGAGCATCGCGATCAGGAGGCCGCCGTCGAAAGGTCAGGCTGATTACCCAACTTGGGTAACATCGCGGGAAGTAGAGAACCAGCGACGTTGCGTAGCCCTCGCAGTGTGGGAGCTTGCCCAATGCCCGACGCCGACCGGCCGCAGGAACTGCCTGCCAGGCTGCTCACCGATCCCGAGATGATCAATGCCTGTCGGGTACGGGACTTCGCGAGAGTCTTCCGGCTGGTGAAGATCAAGGCGGGCATCTACCCGTCGATGATCGCCAGGCGATGCAATCTGACCCCCAGCCGCGTTGGCGAAGTGATCGCCGGGCGACGCCAGCTGCAACACATCGACGTCATCGAGCGCATCGCGGATGGTCTGCGCATCCCGGGGCAGATGCTGGGGCTTGCCCGGCGCCCCTGGGAGACACCCCAGGCCCTTGTGGTCACCGAGCGTCAGGCACCCGAGGAGCAGGCGGAGGCTGAGAACCAGACTCCCGCTTCTCTGCCGGGGCCAGACGTAGACGGCATCTTGGCGTTGGCTACCCGCACGAACTTGAGCGCGGCCACGCTTGAGGCGTTCCGTGCCTCCATCGAGGACTACTGGCGACGGGATGACCAGCACGGCGGAGAGGCGCTGAGGCCGGCCATCGTCGGCCAGCTGCGGCATGTGGTGGGCCTCTTGAAGGAGAGCCGACCGCCCTCAATCCAGAACGGACTGTACGGTATCGCCGCCGAACTGGCCCGCCTCACCGGCTGGACCTACTTCGACGCCCGCCAGTACAACCAGGCCCGCGCGTACTTCACCGAGGCCCTGCAACTGGCCAAGGAGATAGACGACCGCGAGTTCATGGCCAACGTCCTTGCCTGCATGAGCTTGCAGGCGACGTACCAGGACAAGCCCGCGGACTCCCTAGCACTCGTGACCGCCGCCCAGGACCAGGCCCGCTCAGCCCTGGGCACGACCCCGCGCGTTCTGTCGATGCTGTCCATGCGGGAGGCCTTCGCCCACGCCACCCTGGGCGACGAGACCTCCACGCACCGGTCGATCGGGGAAGCACACCGCCACTTCGAGCGGATCCAGCCGACCGATCCGGACCCGGCATGGGTGTCCTACTTCGACGAGCCGAAGCTCATCGTGGACACGGGTATCGCCCACGGACGGCTGGGAGAAGCAGCGAAGGCGGAACCCTTGATCGCGGATGCTCTGCGCCAGGAGGACAGCACCAACCAGCGCGGCCGTGCGTTTCACGCCTTCTGGTTGGCGCGTACGCAGCTGGACCAAGGCAAGTTGGACCAGGCCTGCCACACCGCTACGCAAGCTTTGAGGGCCGCGTCGGTGGTGTCCTCAGAGCGAGTATCAGGCCATCTCAGGGAGTTCTACGACCAGCTGGCCCCGCACAGGCAAGAGCCCGTAGCCCTGGTCTTCGAGGCTCGGCTACGGGAACTCCTCCCACCGGTCAGCGGATCGCTTCGTCCATGAGCAGGTACAGCAGACCGACCAGCGATCCACTGCTCACGATCTCGCGGCGGTCGATCATCCCCCGCACCTCGGAGAGGGGGATCCACTCGATGCGGTCGGACTCGTTCTTCTCCGTGGGCGGCCCGGCGTAGGTGGCGCCGTCCACGCGGAAGACGTGGTGCTGCGAGTCGGTGATGCCGTTGGCCGGCTCGGCGTAGATCAGGGGCTTGATGGGGCCGGGGCGCCAGCCCGTCTCTTCCAGAACTTCGCGCGCCGCCGCCTCTTCCGGAGTCTCGCCGTCCTCGACCAGGCCCATGGGGAGCTCCCAGGCCCACGAGTCGGTGATGAAGCGGTGTCGCCACATCATCAGAACCTCGTGGCGGTCATTGACCACAGCGGCCACAGCCAGGTGCCGGAGGCGAACGACGTGGTACTCCCACCTGCGCCCGTCTGGCTGCTGGACGTCGACCAGACACAGATTCACCCACTTGTTGGTGTAGATCTGCCGCTCGCCATGGGTCTTCCACTGCATGAACGCCGCCCCTCTCACACGATGCATCCAGCATTCCAGACCAAGCGACGGACGAGTACAAGGTTCGCGTCAAGGTGACGAATGCAGCGTCGATGGACTCGCCGGTGCGCGAGACCGCAGCCTCGGATCCCCTGGCCGGGTTCCGTTTGGAGCGGATGATGAGGATCAGACTCGCGCTCTCAGCTTGGGAAGCTGGCGTCTTCTGTGAGTGGTTGATGAGCTGACCTGGGGCGGAGCGGGTATTAGGTCGAGCAGGCCGACGGTTCGGTCCCCACTATTCCCCGTAATTCCCGCACGATCTGGCACGCGTCTGGCACGGCTAGGTCTGGCCCTCGGCGAAGCTCAGCACGCTGGGAAGGCCCAGCGACGCGGTCATGCAGGGTTCCAGGCGCCGCTGAAGAGGGCTAGTTCCAGGACGTCGGGAGCCGCGGGCCAGCCCACCAACCTAGCTGCCAGTTGGTCGTTGGCTGCGTGCATCCACCGGAGGTAGACGTCGTAGCGGTGAGAAGTCCAACCACCGTCGCGCCAGATTCGCTTGGCGATCGCCTCGGACCACTCGTAACCAACCGCGCGCCCGAGTCTCGTGGCGTGCCTGCGGAGAACCTCAGCGAGAACGCTGTCAAGGATCAATGGACAAAGACCCGTCACCTTCGGCAGTGCTAGAGCAGCGAAGTAGAGGTACTTGGTGAAGAATGCCGGCCCAAGACCGTCCGCCGTGTTCAGCTTCTCGTATGCTGCGACCGGACCCTGGTACCGAAGTAGAGACACTGCGTCTGCGATGACGACGTCAGCGTCGGGTTGAGCGAGTACCTGTCCCGTACGGAACGGGCCGTAGCCTCTATCTCCGTAGCCCCACACCTGGGTAGCCACGAACGCTTCTCTCCAGTTCTCTGACTGACAGGCGGCCGTGACCGCGGCCACGACGTCGGCTCGGCTCACGTATGCGGATTGGATCGCCATCCGGTCGGCAAAGGTGACAGGCCAGGGAGCCACGCCCATCCAGCTCGAAGGCGAGTACGGGATGGTGTGAGGGCCGGTTCCTTTCGCGTAGCGTTTGCCCCCCTCCGGGTCGGCCAGCCACCTCCCCAGTGACTCCACTGCGTCTTCCGGCAGCAGCAGTTCGAGCATCGCTGCGTCGAGCTTGTCCGCAAGCCTTTGGTCGAATCTCATGGCAATGCCGCCCCCTCGATACGTGACCGGTCATCCTGGCATCCGGCGGTGACATTGCACGAGTAGTCCGGTCTGGGGCAACGGCTCCGGAGGGCCCTTCGCTGCTGTGGATTCCTGCAGGCTACGGACCTACGGATCCGCTCAGCGAGAATCCCCGTCCATGAATGGTCCAGGAGCAGGTGCTGGGTTGGGCGAGGCATGCTCCGCGCCCGAGCAGCGGGGTGGGGTCATGCAGCGGCGCACCATCCCCCTACTCAGGACTGCTGATGGACATGACGGTCTCCGGGATTTTGCGAAGGGCGGCGAGCATCCGAGTGAGGGTCAGAGTCCAATCGCTGGCTTCTTGCGCGCCGATCGCGTAGTCGAGGCCGGCGGCCTTCGCACGCTCGGACATCTCTTCCAGCTGCTCGGGGAGCTCCCCGACTCCCTCGGAGAGCATGAGGATGTGGCGCTCGAACTCACGCCGCAGTCGTTCGAGTGCCTGGGTATCGGACTCCTCCGTGTTGGTAGCACTGCCTGCCGGGTCGATCCTGGTCATGAGAGCAGCGGCAGGGACGTCGGTGTCCTGCGAGTCCCGTTCGGGTGCGTCGGCTTGGCCGGAGGCGGTGTTCTCCGGTGTCTGCCGCTTTCGATAGGAGCGGGTGCCGGACTCCTTGCTGAAGGATCGGTTAAACCACGCTCGAGTAGCCCGATTCGCGGTTGGTCGCCCGTCGGGACCGATTTGTGAAGGAGGGCGGTCGCCCTGGTCCATCGCATTGGCAAGCTCTCGCAGGAGGCCAACGGCCATCACACGGTTGTTACGCATCGCATTGATGCTGTTCGTGACGGTACGCCGAACGCGATCTGCCTTAGTGCCCTCGTCGTCGATCTTTTGGCCGGCCAGCGAACCGCGGTCGGCATCAATGAGGTCGAACGCAGCGAGCCAGTGCGGTGCACGGTATGCGAGCAATTCCTCAAATGCTTCGTCATCCGTTTCCGCAGTGGCTAGGAGATCCGCAAGTGGTCGCCCGGTGAGCTCAATTCCGTTGGAGGCCACGGTGCGCTTGAGGACCTCAGCCACGCGAGGGTTCCACGGGTTGGGGTAGCTCTCGGAGGTCAGGGCGGACCACGCACGCACCCGGCGGTTCACGTCGGAGAGCTGCATCTGGGACGGAGCGGGTTCGCTGAGTGCGCTACGGATCAGCTGGCGTTTCTTTGCTTGAGCCTTGGTCGGGAATAGTTCGATCAGTAGTCGCATCGACCGGACATCGCGCAGCGTGGAGATGGAGGCGTCGTCGGATACGTCGGGCAAGTCCGTGATGGGAGCAAGGCCAGTGAGAACGTCGGCGACCCTGTCTTCTAGCTCGCCGTGAGCCGTGTACGCACCCAGTACACTCCGGCCTAGGGCACGGCTCCGATCGTTCGGGGCGAACTCGAGCGGCGGGTGCACGTGGTCTCGCCGGTTGCTGCCCTGCACGATACGGAACAACCGTTGCGGAGTGGGGCTGCCGATCACTAGGTGCGTCTCAACGATAGCCACCCGAGCTGCCCGCTGAGCCCGTCCGGTGAGCTCACCGTTTTCGCTCCCTGCGCAGTACTCGGCGTTGAGCAGCTCTGAGTACTGAGCAAGCCAATAGCTTGGATTGACTGCCAGTCCCTCACGGTCCTGCCCGAGCTTCCGAAACGGAATGCCAGTGAGCACCTCGGACGAGGTTACCTCGAAGAGATCATGCCGATACCTGGTTCTGTTGTTACCCCGGACGGCCATCCAGCCCCAATACGAGTCCGGATAACTGGGCTCTCCGTCTAGAGCCTGTGGCGGCTCCTCATTCAGCAGGACGTGTTGCGGAACATACATGCACGGCTCTACCTGGCCGTTCAGAATCAAGTCCTCTCGCAGGTCGTATGATCGGAAGCCATCCCGGGCTTGGAGGGCATGAACGGCCGCGTCCACGTTGGCAATCAGGTGCTCGCGGTTCGCCACGGTGCTTTCAAGAGCAGCAAGTACCTTTTCTTCGCCGCCCTCCGTCAACCGGCTCCACGGACGTACTCGCGAGAGGCTGCGCACGCCATCCTTGGCACCGGCAGGGTCAACCACCGATCGCCAGGTCGCGGAGATCCGTTCATTGTGCTCCCAAACCACGCCTCCGATGCCGTGCATATCAACGATGACGACCAACAGTTCGCCGGCATCAGTCCTGACTTTCCGCAGTCGGTCCGATGCGATTTGGCGCGTCCCGCCAGAAGTTGGTTCCGCGAGCATTTCCTTGGGCCGGACGATGAATGGGGCTATGGCCTCAAGAGCCGCCCGCGGCACGTTGGCCCCAGGTGTCGCCAGCACAGCGTTGACCCACGTCTCCTGTACCTCCCTAGGAGCCGGCAGGTGAAAGGGGCCTGAATTCGCCTCAACCATGACACAAGCCTTATTAGAAAGTTGGTGATGAAGAGGGATGGCGGGCACGCCGGCGAACCGGAACGCACCCGCCACGGGGATTTAGAACCGGTGATCGTCCAATTCGCCCAACGCGACCGGGAGAAGCATGGCCGCTGCCCTGATCAGCGAGGAGCCCCAGGTACGGCTGCGCAGTTGCTGTTCCAGCTTGCTGATCCGCTGCTCGTGGTCGTTGACCTGGCGCGCTAGACCGAACAGCATATCGAGCTTCCGGTCCATCCGTTCAAACGTGGCGCGCAGTTCCCACAGGTCAGACGCTCCGCTCGGCGGCACCACCGACCAGGCGTATGGATGCGGATTGTCTTGATCGTTCACGATGCCTTCCTCTCGTGACGCAGGTGAAAGTCACCGGGTCCTTTGGACGCCGGGAGAGTGGGCTCACCTCGCGTACGAGATCGGCAGCCCGCCACACCGTGCTTCCGTCTGCCTGACGGCCTGCTCGGTGAGACCGCCCATCGGCCGACCGCTCCGCAAACCCCCGCACTCGATCGCCGTATAGCTGTGGGCGATGTAGTGCCTCCGGGGCCGGGCCAACTGGTGTCTCCAGTCCGGGCCTGCGGTTGGACGGCGCGACTAGGGCGCGCTCAGCGAGAAGATCGCATGCCTTGAGTGTCGGACGCCAAGATTCCGCTGAAGATCTGACATTTCGCCGCTATCGATCGTCCCTGATCGTCTGATGACCGATTTTGAAGTAACACTGATGCAACTTGTAGGTCTGATCCCGCTCCTTGTCGTCGGTTCCCCGGAGGCCCCTTCGGACTCCGATAACGTTGCCGGTCAGGGGCCTATGTCATGTTGGCGTGCTTGGCCCGCGTCCACGTCCAGTTGGACGCAGCCGGATTGTCGAGCCTCCCATTACGCCGGGTCAGTGTCCGGCTCGGGGAAGGGAAACCGGCGGGACCAATCGATCTTGTAGCGGTTTGCACAGTTTTAGGCGTTTTCGTTTACTTGTGTGCATCAGTCGATCTATGCCGTGGCCTGGACTGGGTGGTCGAAATTTCGACATGTATGCGGTGCAGCCCTGGCGGATGCCGTTAGGCTCCGACAAGTGCTCGCCGGGACGGCGAGCTGAGCAAGTCGAATGTGAAAGTGGGCAGTGATCGGGTGGGGTCGAGTGCGGTCGGTGTTGGGGCGCAGGAGCTTCCGGTGCCGTTGACGTTGGGAGAGCTGGAGTCGTATCTAGCGAAGGCGTCTGATCTACTGCGGGGCAGCATCGATCAGGCGGACTTCAAGGCGTACATCTTCCCGTTGATGTTCTTCAAGCGGATCAGCGACGTGTACGACGAGGAGTACGCCCGCGCGCTGGACGAGTCCGGCGGTGACCACACCTATGCGGCGTTCGAGGAGAACCACCGGTTCACCATCCCCGAGGGATGCCACTGGGCAGACGTGCGCGAACGCACCGAGAACGTCGGCGAGGCGCTCAAGATCGCCTTCCGCGGGATCGAACAGGCCAACCAGGGCACGCTGTACGGCATCTTCGGCGGCGCGACTTGGACGAACAAGGACAAGCTCCCAGACCGCAAGCTGATCGATCTGATCGAGCACTTCTCGACCAAGACCCTTTCGATCTCCCAGGCCGCCCCCGACGTGCTGGGGCAGGCATACGAGTACCTGATCAAGCGGTTCGCCGACCAGTCCAACAAGAAGGCCGGCGAGTACTACACCCCGCGCGAGGTGGTCGCGCTGCTGGTCAACATCCTCGACCCCCAGGAGGGCGAGACAGTCTATGACCCGGCCTGCGGCACCGGCGGCATGCTGATCGAGGTCATCCAGCACATCAAGGCCCGCGGCGGTGACCCGAAGACCGTGCTCGGCAAGCTGTACGGCCAGGAAAAGGTGCTCACCACTTCCGCGATCGCTCGGATGAACCTGCTGCTGCACGGCATGGAGGACTTCCACATCGAGCGCGGTGACACACTGCGCGACCCGGCCTACTTCGACCACGGTCGGCTAGCTCGGTTCGACTGCGTGATCGCCAACCCGCCGTTCTCGTTGAAGAACTGGGGCCGCGAACAATGGGCATCCGATCCGTGGGGTCGTAATGAGCTGGGTGGGGTACCGCCGAAGGGGTACGCCGACTGGGCTTGGGCCCAGCACATGCTCACCTCCGCTGCACCCACTGGAGGAAGGGTCGCGGTCGTCCTCCCGCAGGGCGCCCTGTTCCGCCAGGGCGCCGAGGGCCGCGTCCGCCAGCACATCCTCAAAGCCGGCTTCGTGGAGGCCGTCATCGGCCTGGCGCCCAACCTGTTCTACGGCACCGACCTGGCCGCCTGCGTGCTGATCCTGCGCCGTCAGCGCCCCGCCGAGCAGCAGGACAAGGTGCTCTTCATCAACGGAGAGACGCTTTCCAAGCGCGGCCGCAGCCAGAACACCCTCGAGCCCGACCATGCCGAAACCCTTCTGAAGGCATACCAGCAGTACGCCGACCAGCCCGGCCTGGCCGCCGTCGCGACCCTGGACGACATCAAGGCCAACGGCTGGAGCCTGAATATCCCGCTGTACGTCGAGCCGGTCGAGGTCGGCGAGCAGATCACCCTGGAGCAGGCCGTGGCCGACCTGGAGACCGCGCACGCGAAGGCCCGCGAAACCCGCGCAGCGTTGGAGGCCGAACTGGCGAAGTGGGGACTGGGCGCATGACCACGACAAGTCCGAGACAGATCACTCAGCGGGAACTGGAGTCCTAACGGAAGCGCAGCGGCAGCAGCACCAGCGACACGAGTGCCACCGCAACTGCTCCCACCAGGAGGGTCTCCAGCCGGTGAGCCGTACCGATCAAAACCAGCAGCAACGCTTCGGACAGCACCGCGCCCGCGCCCATCATCAGTGCGGACGTCTGCTGGAAGTACACCACCCTTATCAGCCCGGGTCTGGCGTCCTCGGTCATCGTCCCAGCTCTCTGCCCGTACACCCGCACGGGCAGAGACGATCCAACGCCGTGTGGAACGGGGCGTCAACAAGCTGCGTATCAGAACATCGTCAAGACTGTCGGGCTCCAGCTCCTGGGCGCACAAAGAGCAACCGTAGGCGTGGGTGCAGGTCTTCACGGCTGGCGCGGCCCTCACTACAGCGGTGAGGTGAAGGCCTTTCGGTACAGCAGCGGAGTACAGCAACCACAACAACCGGCCCCGTTCGGCAACGACCTCGTAAGGCCATAGCGCGACCGGTATCACCTTCACCAACCGATCCACATAGAGCTACGGATCAGAAGGTTGCAGGTTCGAATCCTGCCGAGTGCGCAGCATGTCAGAGGCCCGCGTCGGCGGTGGCCTCCGAGCGAGTGTCGGGCCATCTCAGACCTTCCCGCACCCACCGCGTACACGGCCCCTTCCACAACGGGCCGGTGCGGCGGGCCTACTTGCCCAGGGTGTGCGTAAACGTACTGCACCCAGGTAACTTCAGTGACCTGAATGGATGACAACTCGGATCAGTTGTCAAAACTGATGCACCGTCGACGGAAGTCTTGATTTCTGCAGACAAGAGGTCTGTATCCCAAAAGGGGCGCCGCCGGTGCAGGGTTCGTGGTAGCGGCAGGCAGGCGGCGCACTTGTCCAGGTGTCCCAACCTCACAAGGGAGCGCACGATGACATGGGAACGTGGGGCCCGGCGGCGTCTTCACAACTGGTCCAACGGCTACGTTTGGTTCGGTAGACGTCTGCCGCTAGCGGTCGGCTCTGTAGCGACCGCCGTCCTCATCGCTTCACCTGCGGTAGCGCAAAGTCGCATGTATGCCCAGTCCCCTGATCGCCCCAGCAAGTGCGAGGGGGAGCGGGACTTCAACGTCACCGTCAGGGACTTCGACGACATTGTTCAAGGCACCCGGTGGCGCACGGCGACAGATCCGGAGGGGAACGCCTTCCTCAACGACAGCCGGAATCCGGGAGTCTGGGTGAACTTGAACATCCTCCCCGGCGCCCCGCGGTGCGTGGTGGACACCGCTGTGGCAAATACGGAAGAGAGCACCAACCCCGACGCCTCCGAGAAACTCTATGTGAACTTGCTGACCAAGGAGGGGAAGGCCTACGAGGCCGTCTGCAACGTCAGCACCACGCCATTCGACGCATCAAATTTGGCCGCCGCTTGTGGCGTCGGGTTCACCCACATTCCGGGAACCCCCGTGGGCCGGTAGGTTCGCGTTGGCTGCGGCGGCGATGGTCGTGTGGCGCACCTGAACCGGCGGCGCCTGACACCGGCCCTCAGAGGCCTCCCGGAAGCCTGCACGACCTTCAATGACCGATCTCTGCAGAGCTACGGATCAGAAGGTTGCAGGTTCGGATCCTGCCGAGTGCGCACAGGCCAGAAGCCCCTCGGGATCATCCCGAGGGGTTTCTGACATCAGCCGCCCATGGGTCGAACTCCAGGTCGCAATCCCGCCAGCCTCCGACGCCGGTGGTCCGCGATGCTCGACGTCATGAACCGACTTGAAGGAAAAGTGGCCTTGATCACGGGCGGAAGCCGGGGCATCGGTGCCGCCGTGGCATTACGACTGGCGGAAGAAGGCGCTGATGTCGTCCTGACCTATGAGAACAGCGCGGAACGCGCCACCGAAGTGGTGGAGCAGATCAAGGCCAGGGGGCGCCGTGCACTTGCCATCCAAGCCGACAGCGCGGTTCCTGAGGCACTCAGCGCCGCAGTGGACGAGGCCGCCGCGATGTTCGGCAGACTCGACATCCTGGTCAACAACGCCGGCGTATTCCTCGTCGGCCCACTTGCAGACTTGGGGCCGGCAGAGATCGATCGCACTCTGGCGGTGAACGTCCGGGCACCGTTCACGGCGTCCCAGGCAGCAGTGCGTCATATGGACCAGGGCGGCCGCATCATCAGCATCGGCAGCAATGTCGCCGAGCGTGCGGTCTTCCCCGGACTGGCGCTGTACTCGATGAGCAAGACCGCTCTCGTGGGGATGACGAAGGGCCTGGCCCGAGAACTCGGCCCGCGTGCAATCACCGTGAATCTGGTGCACCCCGGCCCCACCGACACGGACGCCAACCCCGCCGACGGGCCGAACGCCGAGATGATCGCCGGCTTCACCGCTGTGGGCCGCTATGCGGAAACGGCTGAGATCGCTGCCACCGTCGCCCACCTGGCAAGTGCAGACGGTGCGTACATCACCGGAGCCTCGATCCATGTCGACGGCGGCTTCACCGCCTGACCCCGGCAGTCAGGGGCAGTGATCGCGTCGGCGACCGACCGACCCGAGCGGCCCCGGCGTCGCCGGTCACCCAAGACTCCAGGCTGCCGCGGGGGCGCTGTCAGTGGTGGCCCCTACCCTCGGAGGAGATGACTGGGGCGTGGAGATGCGCGGGGCTGCCGTGGGGCGACGGCGGGCCCCGGCTGCGGTGGGAAGGCGGGCGGCACAGTGAGCTGGAGCGGGGGAGGCGGGTGGCCTTCGCGGTCGTTGCGGGGAGTGCGCGGACCTGCGTGGGGGCGCGGGGACACGGATGCCCGGTGCGGGCCGAGGTGTCGAGGCGGAGCATCGGCGCGCGGTGCGCGGAGTGTGCGCGTCTGGACCGGGCGCACTCCGTGGCCGCCGACACCGTCGCCGATGATCCACGGCCGTATCGGGTGTATCTGGCCTGGTTCGGACCCGGCATGGTCAAGGTCGGCATCACCGCGTCGGAGCGCGGGCCGGCGCGGCTGCTGGAACAGGGCGCAGTCTCCTTCAGCTGGCTGGGTGTCGGGCCCCTGATGGCGGCGCGCCGCACCGAGGAGCTGCTGCGAGCCGCGCTGGGGGTACCGGACCGGATTCCGTACGCCGACAAGCGCGCGGCGCGGGCCGCGTTGCCGCCCGCCGGGGAGCGGGTCGCCGAGCTCGCGGAGCTGCACGCGCGGGCGGTGGCGCTCGACGGCTGGCCGGAGTCGCTGGAGCGGGCGCCGTTCCGGGCCGTGGACCACGGCGCGGTGTTCGGCCTTGAGGGGCTGGAGCGGGCGGACGGTGTGGTGAGCGAGCTGGTCGCAGGCGGGGTGGTGAGCGGAGATCTGCTGGCCGCCGCCGGACCCGATCTTCATCTGGCCACCGGCCGCGGTGTCGTCGTACTCGACACGCGGCTGATGACCGGGTGGGAGCTGACGGGGACCACGGACGACGGGCTGACCGTGCCGGTCGTGGCGCTGAGGGAGGCGGGCCCGGGCGCGCAGGACGGGTTGTTCTGACGGCCTGCTCGCGGGGGACGGCCGGTCTCCTTGCGTCGGGGGACGAACCGGTCTTCTTGCAAGGCGGGTGGCCGGTCTTCGTGCACGGTGGGTGGCCGGTCTTCTTGCGCGCCGGGTGGCCGCGTGGGTTTCTTCCGGATCCGTTCGGTGAAGGTGGGGTGGACGGGCGGTGGTTGCCCAGCGGCGTCACAGCCGTTTCCTGGGGCCGGGCGCTCATTCCCGTCTCGTCCGTGCCCTGCGGCGAAGGTCACTGCCCCAGGAAACCAGGCCACTTGGCGATCTTCCCAGGAGTTCCCTGAGAGGTGCCTGTGAGTTTCTCAGGGAAATCACAGATGCGTGAAAGGGCTCTCTCAGCGGGCCCCGACAAGGTGTCCACCATGACCACGACCTCGCCCCAGGGGCGCACCGAACTGCTGAGGCCGGACGGGAGCCCCGTCCGAGTGCTGGTGGTGGACGACGAGTTGTCGATCACCGAACTGCTCTCCATGGCCCTGCGCTACGAAGGCTGGCATATCCGCAGCGCGGGTGACGGGCAGGGCGCGATCCGGTCCGCGCGCGAGTTCCGGCCCGACGCCGTCGTCCTCGACATGATGCTCCCGGACATGGACGGTCTGAGCGTCCTGGGGCGGCTGCGTCGTGAACTGCCCGACGTGCCCGTGCTCTTTCTGACCGCCAAGGACGCAGTGGAGGACAGGATCGCGGGTCTGACCGCGGGTGGGGACGACTATGTCACCAAGCCGTTCAGCCTCGAGGAGGTCGTGGCCCGGCTGCGCGGGCTGATCCGGCGCTCCGGCGCCGCGGACCGCCGCTCGGACTCCGTCCTGGTCGTCGGGGACCTCACCCTGGACGAGGACAGCCACGAGGTGTCCCGGGCCGGGCAGAGCATCCATCTGACCGCGACCGAGTTCGAGCTGCTGCGCTTCCTGATGCGCAATCCGCGGCGCGTGCTCAGCAAGGCGCAGATCCTCGACCGTGTGTGGTCGTACGACTTCGGCGGGCAGGCCAATGTGGTCGAGCTCTATATCTCGTATCTGCGCCGGAAGATCGACGCCGGCCGTGAGCCGATGATCCACACCCGGCGCGGTGCCGGTTACCTGATCAAGCCCGCGGCGTCATGAGCAGGCGGCGACGGCCGCATACCCAGAGGCGAGGAAGCCGGCCGCGCACGCTGCGGACACGGCTGGTCGTCTCGTCGGTGGCGTTGATCGCCGTGGTGTGCGCGGTGATCGGCACGGTGACGGCGATCGCGCTGAGCCAGCACCTGAACGAGCAGAAGAACGCGCAGGTCGTCGAGGCCGGTCGGCGCGCCGCCGGGCTGCCCAAGGGTGCACCCGGCGAGGGGCCGCCCGATCCCGGGGACGGCTCGGCGACGACGTCCGGCACCTCGTCCCCGCCCAACTCCTCGGGCAGGGCCCAATCGACGGACGGCAAACTCGACTTCATCGTCACCAGGGGCGGGGCGCAGCCCGGGGCGGTCGCCGCCGTGGTCGACGCACAGGGCCGGATCGTCAAGGCGGCCGTCTCCGAGTCGCGCACCGACGGCAACGGCGGCTTCAAGGGCATGGTCCCCACCCAGCTCGGCGCCGCGGGGGTCGCCGCGCTCTCCACCGTGCCGAAGAAGGGCATCCACACCGTCGACATCCCGGCCCGGGGCGAGTACCGGGTCACGTACGTGGAGGGCACGCGCGGCAACTACTACATCGGGCTGCCCACCTCCGACGTCACCAACACCATCAACACCCTCGTCGTCGTCGAGGTCAGCGTCACCGCCGCCGGTCTCGTCGCCGCCGGGATCGCCGGATCCGTCCTGGTCGGCCTCGCCCTGCGGCCCCTGCGCAAGGTGGCCGGGACCGCCACCCGCGTCTCCGAACTGCCGCTGCACAGCGGCGAGGTCACCCTCAACGAGCGGGTGCCGGAGTCCGAGACCGATCCGCACACCGAGGTCGGGCAGGTCGGGGCCGCGCTCAACCGGATGCTGGACCACGTACACGGCGCCCTGCACGCACGGCAGCAGAGCGAGATGCGCGTACGGCAGTTCGTCGCCGACGCCAGTCACGAGCTGCGCACACCGCTCGCCTCCATCCGTGGGTACGCCGAGCTGACCCGGCGCGGACGCGAGGAGACCGGGCCCGACACCCGGCACGCCCTGAGAAGGATCGAGTCCGAGGCCGGGCGCATGACCCTCCTCGTCGAGGACCTGCTGCTGCTCGCCCGGCTGGACGCGGGGCGCCCGCTCCGGTTCGAGCGGACCGACCTCGTACCGCTCGTCGTGGACACCATCAGTGACGCTCGTGCGGCCGGGCGGGACCACAACTGGCGGCTGGAGCTGCCGGACGAGCCGGCGCTCGTGTCGGCGGACACCGCCCGGTTGCAGCAGGTGCTCGTCAATCTGCTCGGCAACGCCCGCACGCACACTCCGCCCGGTACGACCGTCACCGCACGCGTCGGGCGGCGGGGCCCATGGCTGTGTGTGGACGTCGGGGACGACGGACAGGGCATCCCGCCGGATCTGCTGCCGCACGTCTTCGAACGGTTCGCGCGCGGCGACTCGGCGCGCTCGCGGTCGACCGGCTCCACCGGACTCGGGCTCGCCATCGTGCAGGCCGTCACGACCGCGCACGGTGGTGAGGTGACCGTCGACAGCGCGCCCGGACGCACGGTGTTCACCGTGTATCTGCCGGCGCTCGGTCCGGACGTACCCGCGCCCGCTCCCGGAACGAGCCGGCAACGGCACTCACAGGCACAGCACAGCGCCACCACATGGGTGCGACAGGGCGCTTGAGAAGAGTCGGTCCCATGCGAACCGATTCCTCTCCCGGCACCCTGCCGGCGCGGGAGCACCTCCCGGCCGCCGGAGCCGGTACGCCTGTCCTGGACGTAGTGATCCCCGTCTACAACGAGGAGAAGGACCTCCAGCCGTGCGTGCTCAGACTGTACGAGCACCTCAGGCGCACGTTCCCGTACGCCTTCCGCATCACGATCGCGGACAACGCGTCCACGGACGCCACCCCGCAGGTGGCCGCGCGGCTGGAGGCGGAGGTCGCGGAGGTGACGTCCTTCCGGCTGGAGCAGAAGGGCCGCGGCCGTGCGCTGCGGACCGTCTGGTCCGTCTCGGACGCCCCGGTCCTCGCGTACATGGACGTGGACCTCTCGACCGACCTCAACGCGTTGCTGCCCCTGGTGGCACCGCTGATCTCGGGCCACTCCGACCTGGCGATCGGCTCCCGGCTGGCCCGGACCTCCCGGGTCGTACGCGGCCCAAAGCGGGAGTTCATCAGCCGCGCCTACAACCTCGTCCTGCGCGGCTCGCTCCAGGCCCGGTTCTCGGACGCGCAGTGCGGCTTCAAGGCGATCCGCCGCGATGTGGCCCAGGTGCTGCTGCCGCTGGTGGAGGACACCGGCTGGTTCTTCGACACCGAGATGCTGGTGCTCGCCGAGCGCGCCGGTCTGCGCATCCACGAGGTGCCGGTCGACTGGGTCGACGACCCCGATTCCACGGTGCACATCGTGAAGACGGCGACGGACGACCTCAAGGGCGTGTGGCGGATCGGCAGGGCGCTGGCCACCGGCTCGCTGCCACTGGACCGGCTCGCCCGGCCGTTCGGCGACGACCCGCGCGACCGGGACATCAAGGACGTCCCGCGTGGGCTGGCCCGTCAGCTCGTCGGCTTCTGTGTGGTCGGTGGTCTGTCCACCCTCTTCTATCTGCTGCTCTACAGCCTCTTCCGGCAGTTCTCGGGCGCGCAGATCGCCAACGCGCTCGCCCTGCTGGTCTCGGCGGTCGCCAACACGGCGGCCAACCGCCGGCTCACCTTCGGGGTGCGCGGCCGGGGCGGCGCGGCCCGCCACCAGGCGCAGGGCCTGGTCGTCTTCGGTATCGGCCTCGCTCTCACCAGCGGTTCCCTCGCCGCCTTGAACTCGGCGAGCGGCAACCCCGCGCATTCCACGGAACTCGCGGTGCTGATCGCCGCCAACCTCGCGGCGACCGTGCTGCGGTTCCTGCTCTTCCGGGCCTGGGTCTTCCCGGACCGGGGCGAGGACGACCGTGCGCCCGGCTACGCCCAGACCGGCCGCTACGACGACAGCGCGCCCGGCCATGACCAGACCCGCCGCTACGACGAGCAGACGCCCCGCGACCAGACGCCCCACGACCAGAGCCCCCGCCACGGTCGGCCGTACCAGTACCAGCCGCACCAAACGCACCAGCCGCACCAGCACTCCCAGCACTCCAAGCACTCCCAGCACTCCCAGCACTCCGAGCACTCCGAGCAGCGCCCTTCGCTGCCTCAGCGCCCCGCGGCGCCCCGATCCCCGTACGACACCGCCCCGTTCCGCGCCGATGCCGGCGCGGACCGCGCCATCCGGAGGGACGCCACCATGCCGCTGCGGCCGATGCGTCCGCAGGACACCGACCCGAGGGACTACCGATGACCACCCACTACGACCAGCCGACCCATCAGGGGGGTCCGGGGCCCCACTCCTGGGGGCCGCCCCCCACCGCTCCGCCGCAGGAGCCCGCTGATTCGCCGGCGTCGGCCCCCGGTGCCGGTGAGCCCACGCCGCCGCTCGCGCGCAGATTCCTGCGCGGCCGGCCCGAGGACCCCCGCTGGGCCCGCCCCGCGTTCCTCGGGCTGCTCCTCGCCACCGCTCTGCTGTACCTGTACGACCTGAGCGCCTCCGGCTACGCCAACTCCTTCTACTCCGCGGCGGTCCAGGCCGGCGGCAAGTCCTGGAAGGCGTTCTTCTTCGGCTCGCTGGACGCGGGCAACTCGATCACCGTGGACAAGCCCCCGGCCGCGCTGTGGCCGATGGCCCTGTCGGTGCGGATCTTCGGCCTGAACTCGTGGGCAATCCTCGTCCCCCAGGTGATCATGGGAGTCCTGACGGTCGCCGTGGTGTACGCGGCCGTCCGGCGACGGTTCAGCCCCGCGGCCGGCCTGATCGCGGGTGCCGTGCTGACGCTCACCCCGGTCGCGGCGCTGATGTTCCGTTTCAACAACCCGGACGCGCTGCTCGCGCTGCTGATGGCGCTCACGGTCTACTTCGTCGTCCGGGGCCTGGAGGACGGCCGCACCAAGTGGCTGGTGTGGGCAGGGGCCGCGGTCGGCTTCGCGTTCCTGACGAAGACCCTGCAAGCCTTTCTGATCCTGCCGGCACTGGCGGTCGTGTACGGGGTCTGCGCGCCCGTGCGGCTGAGGAAGAGGCTGCTGCAACTGGGCCTGGCGACGGTGGCGCTGGTCGTCTCCGGCGGCTGGTGGGTGGCGGTCGTCGAGCTGTGGCCCGCGTCCTCACGACCGTATGTCGGCGGCTCGCAGCACAACTCGTTCCTGGAACTGACCTTCGGCTACAACGGCCTCGGCCGCATCAACGGCGACGAGACCGGCAGCGTCGGTGGCGGTGGCGGTGGCGGTGGCGGCAACGGGGGCCGACGGTGGGGGACGACCGGCTGGCACCGGATGTTCGACTCCGAGATCGGTTCCCAGATCTCCTGGCTGCTGCCGGCCGCACTGATCCTGCTGGTCGCCGGTGTCGTGCTCACCAGGAAGGCGCGACGGACGGACCTGGTCCGCAGCTCGTTCCTCGCCTGGGGCGGCTCCCTGCTGATGACCGCGGTCGTCTTCAGCTACATGGCCGGCATCTTCCACCAGTACTACACGGTGGCCCTGGCCCCCTACATCGCCGCCCTGGTCGGCATGGGCGTCACGGTCCTGTGGGAGGAGCGGTCGAGGACATGGGCGTCGCTCACGCTCGCGGCCGCCGTCACGGCGACCGCCGCCTGGGGGTACGTGCTCCTCGACCGCACGCCCGACTACCTGCCCTGGCTGAAGTGGCTCGTCCTCGTCGGCGGTCTGGTCGGCGCCCTCGGTCTGATCTTCGTGACCCGGCTCGGCCGGCAACTGGCCCTAGCCGTGGTGGGTCTGAGCTTTGTGGCCTCGGTCGCCGGTCCGGCGGCGTACAGCCTCACCACGGTGAACCAGGGGCACACCGGGTCGATCGTCACGGCCGGTCCGACGGGCGCCGGCATGATGGGCGGTCCCGGCGGCGGGATGCGCGGCGGGTTCGGCGCAGGCATGCCGGGCCAGAACCAGCGGAACGGCGACGGCAACGCCCAGGGCGGACAGGGCGGCGGATTCCCGGGCGGTGGCACCGGCGGCTCCCCCGGCGGCCTTGCCGGGGGTGGCATCCCGGGCCAGACCGGCCAGAATCAGCAGGGCAACCCACAGGGCAACCGACAGGGCAACCAGCAGGGCGGCTTCCCCGGGGGCCGGAGGAGCGAGGGCGGTATGGGCGGCGCCGGCGGTATGGGCGGTCTGCTCGACGGCGCCGAGGTCGGCTCCGAGGCCAGGAAACTGCTGGAGCAGGACGCCGGGAAGTACACCTGGGTGGCCGCGTCCATCGGCTCCCAGAACGCCGCGAGCTATCAGCTCGCCACCGGTGACCCGGTGATGGCGATCGGCGGCTTCAACGGCAGCGACCCGTCCCCGACGCTGGCCCAGTTCCAGAAGTACGTGGCGCGGGGCGACATCCACTACTTCATCTCCGGGGGCGGTTTCGGCGGCCGGGGCGGCGGCACCGGCGGCTCCGACGTCTCCTCGCAGATCACCTCGTGGGTCGAGAAGAACTTCAAGAAGGTGACGGTCGGTTCGGCCACTTTCTACGACCTCACGCAGAAGACCGGCGGCTGACGGCCGGTCCACACCCGAAGGTCGGCCTGAAAGCGGTGGGCCGGGCACCTGCCCGGCCCACCGCTTTTCGCGGCGGCGGAAGGGGAAGACTCGGGGATGGCGGCCGCATGGCGGCCCGGCCGGTGCGGTGGCCGGGCGGCCGCGGGTCGGTGGTGGCCGCTCGCGTCCCCGCGGCGAAGCCGCAGGGGGGTGACGGCCTCGCGCCCCCCAAGGGGCACCTGGCATCGTGATCGGCGGTCGGAGTGTCGAGGAAGGTGCGCCATGGTGAAGGCAGCCCAGCGGGCGGGGCGTTTGGCGCGGACCAGCGTCTGGCTGGACGGCAAGGCGCCCCGGCGCGGCGGCTCGCGCGGGGGCGGCGGCCAGCCGTCCGGACTGGACCGCGAGCGGATCACCGGGGCGACCGTGCGGCTGCTGGACGCGGAGGGCCTCGCGAAGTTCTCGATGCGCCGACTGGCCGCCGAGCTGAACGTCACGGCGATGTCGGTCTACTGGTACGTGGACACCAAGGACGACCTGCTGGAGCTGGCGCTCGACGCGGTCTTCGGGGAGATGCGGCTGCCGGCCGCCGACTCGGGCCGGGACTGGCGCGAGCAGTTGCGGGCGCTCGCCGCGGAGTACCGGGCGCTGCTGGTGTGCCACCCCTGGCTGTCACCGCTGGCCGGGAGGTTCCTCAACATCGGCCCGCACGCCGTCGCCTTCTCGCTCGCCGTGCAGCGGGTGATCCGGTTGACCGGGCTGCCCGTGCACGGTCAGATGGGGGCGATCTCGGCGGTCTTCCAGTTCGTGTACGGATTCGGCACGATCGAGGGCCACTTCATCGACCGCTGCGCGGCGGCCGGGACGACCCAGGACGAGTATGTCCGTCAGGCGCTGAGCGCGGTGACGCAGAGCCCGGACTTCAGTGAGGTCGTGCGCCACTCCGCGGACCTCATCGAGGCCCGCGGCGGTGACACGGTGGAGGAGATGCGCGAACGCGACTTCGCGTTCGCGCTGGAGACGCTGATCGCGGGGATCGAGGCCATGGTCGCCCGGGGCCGGCCCGAGTGAGCCGGACGGTCAGCCCTGCGGGGCCGCCAGGCGGGCGGGGAAGCCGCCGGTCGCCACCGGGCCCCATTTCACCGGGGTGATCCGGATGATCGACTTGCCCTGCTTGACCATGGCAGCGCGGTATTCGTCCCAGTCCGGATGCTCGCCCGCGATGTTGCGGTAGTACTCGACGAGCGGCTCGACGGAGTCCGGTGTGTCGATGACCTCGGCGGTGCCGTCGATCTGGACCCACGGGCCGTTCCACTCGTCGCTGAGCACGATCAGGCTGACCCGTTCGTCCCGCTTGGCGTTGCGCGTCTTGGCCCGCTCCGGGTACGTGGAGACCACGATCCGGCCCGAGTCGTCGACCCCGCAGGTCAGCGGCGACCCCTGGGGGCTTGAGTCGGCGCGCCGCGTGAGCAGGATCGCGCGGTGCCGGGGGCGGACGAAGTCGAGCAGCTCGTCCAGCGATACGGCGGTGTTCGTCGCGATGTTCGGTGCCATGGGACGAAAGCCTAGGCGCTCACGCGGCCGGGGAGACTGACCCTGCCGTGCCTACGCCTGCGGGAGTGACTCACCTTGCACCGCCTGGATGTCCAGCTCCACCCGCAGCGTCGTGCCGATCGCGGCGATGCCCGCCTGGACGACCTGGTTGTAGTTCATCGCGAAGTCCTCGCGGCGCAGTTCCGTCGTGGCGCGGAAGGCCGCGCGGGTGCCGCCCCACGGGTCGGAGCCGGTGCCGAGGTAGGCGAGGTCGAGGTCGACCGGGCGGACGATGCCGCGCATGCCCAGCTCTCCGTGGACCGTCCAGCGGTCGGAGCCCGCGGCCGTCAGGCCGGTGGAGCGGTAGGTGATCTGCGGATACGTCTCGACGTCCAGGAAGTCGGCCGACCGCAGGTGGGTGTCGCGCATGCCGTTTCCCGTGTCGATGGACGAGGCGCTGATGACGGCTTCCACGCGGGACTTCTGCACCTCGTCCGGGGCGATCTCGATGCGCCCGGAGAACTCGGTGAACCGGCCGTGCACGCTGGAGATGCCCAGGTGCTGGGCGACCGCGCCCACCGAGGAGTGCGCCGGGTCGATGGTCCAGGGGCCGGGCGGCGGCAGTTCGGCGCCGCCCTGCCGGGCCAGCGTCACGGCCCCGATCTCGGCGCGGCCGCTCGCGGTGACGATCGCGCTGGAGGCGGCGGGCGCGTACCCGACCGCGGTCACGATCACCGTGTACGCGCCGGGTGCCAGCTCGGTGGTGTCCCGGACGGCCCCCTCCGCGTCGGCCTCGGCGCGCAGCACCTGCGTACCGGTCATGTCGGTCACGGTGACGACCGCGTGCGACACGGCCCAGCCGTCCCGCGTACGGATCCGTGCGGTCAGTGCCATCGTGTGGTCTCCCTCTAAATCCTCGGATATCCCCGTAGAAGCCTTAAAAATCCGGCCCGCGGGGGCGCACCTCCGCTCAGAGCGCGCACCCGCGGGCCGGGGTCCGACCTACTCGCCCGGATGGGCCAGTTCGATGTCGTGGTCGTCGACGCCGCGGCCGCTCACGTTCACAGCCGTGGCCACCGGCGGGTAGCCCGTCGCGATGACGGTGTACTCGCCGCTGCTCAGGTCGGTGAAGGCGTACGCCCCGTCCGTGCCGGTCGTGGCCGTGCCGACCACGTTGCCGGCCGCGTCCACCAGGGTCACCCGGGCGTCCGCGAGGGGGCCGTGCGGGGCGCGTACGACGCCCTGGACCTGGGCGCCGGAGTCGAGGTCGACCTCGATCCGGGTGACCCCGGTGCCGCCCACCTCGACGGGCAGGGCCCGCGGCCGGAAGCCGGAGGCGTTCACCGCGACGGTGACGGAGCCCGGCACCAGCTCGGCGAGGGAGAAGTCGCCCTGCTCGCCGGTGGTGGCGGTGGCCAGCAGATCACCACGGACGTCCGTGACGATCACCATCGCGTCCTTGACCGGCAGTGCGGTCTCGGCGGCCCGGACGACACCGGTCAGTCCGCTGGTGCCGCTGAGCAGGATGTCGTAGGACAGCGGTTCCCCGTTCACCACGATCGTGGACGCCTGCGGCTGGTAGCCGTCGGCGGAGGCGATCAGGACGTACGAGCCCGTGCCCGGCGCGTCCACGGCGTAGGAGCCGTCGGCCGTGGCGACCGACCGGCCCAGCTGGCGTCCTCCGAGGGAGATCAGCGTGACGGCGGCCCCCGGGACCGGGGCGCTCTCGGCGCCGCGGACGAAGCCGCGCACCGGGACGCCGCCGGAGGGCGCGGACTCGCCGGGTGCGGCGAGGGTGGCGACGGCCGCGAGCTTCTGCGTGCCCGTGCCCTCGGGGGCGGCCTCGGCGCCGGCGACGGCCCAGCTGGGAACCTTCTCCTCGGCGGCGACGGGCAGCCCGGCGGCGGCGGTCGCGGTGGCCACAGGGGCCTGGTCGGCCGCTGTGGCCACGGGGGCCTGGTCGGCCTCGGTCGCCGCGGCCTGCGCCAGGCCGCCACTGGTCCTCAGCGGGACCTCCTTGATGAACAGCGTGATCAGGAAGGCGAGGAACGCCATGCACGCGGCGATCAGGAAGACGTCCGCGATGGCGTGGCCGTACGAGCTCTCCATCAGAGTGCGCAGCGGCCGGGGCAGCTTGGCGAGATCCGGGATGGCGCCGCCGGAGCCTGCGCCGGCCGCGAGCCTCGCGTACTTCGGGCTGAGGTCGGCGAGGCCGTCCGTGAAGTAGTGGGTGATCCGGTGGGCCATGACCGCGCCGAGCGCGGAGACGCCTATCGCACCGCCGAGGGACCGGAAGAAGGTCACCGTGGAGCTGGCCGAACCGAGGTCGGTGGGCGCCACCTGGTTCTGCGTGGACAGCACCAGGTTCTGCATCATCATGCCGATGCCGAGACCCATCAGCGCCATGAAGACGGCCATCTCCCAGTAGGCCGTGTCGTAGCGGATGGTGCCGAGCAGGGCCAGACCCGCGGTGACGAGCACGCCACCGCTGACCAGCCACGCCTTCCACTTGCCGGTCTTGGTGATGATCTGGCCGGAGACGGTGGAGGAGACGAACAGTCCGCCGATCATCGGGATGGTCAGCACACCGGACATCGTGGGGGACTTGTCGCGGGCCAACTGGAAGTACTGGGCGAAGAACACCGTGCCGGTGAACATCGCGACGCCCACGAAGAGCGAGGCGAGGGACGACAGGGTGATGGTGCGGTTGCGGAACAGGCGCAGCGGGATGATCGGCTCGGCGGCCTTGGTCTCGATGAACACGAAGATCGCGCCGAGGACGATCGATCCCGCGATCATGGTGTACGTCTGCCAGGACAGCCAGTCGTACTTGTCACCGGCGAAGGTGACCCAGACCAGCAGCAGGGACACGGCGGCGGAGATGAAGAGCGCGCCGGCCCAGTCGACCTTGACGTCCCGCTTCACCACGGGCAGGTGCAGCGTCTTCTGGAGCACGATCAGCGCGATCACCGCGAAGGGCACGCCGACGTAGAAGCACCAGCGCCAGCCGAGCCAGTCGGTGTCGGTGATGACGCCGCCGATCAGCGGGCCGCCGACGGTCGCGACGGCGAAGGTGGCGCCGAGGTAGCCGGAGTAACGGCCGCGCTCACGCGGGGAGATCATCGCCGCCATGACGATCTGCGCCAGGGCGGACAGGCCGCCGACGCCGACGCCCTGGACGACACGGCAGGCTATGAGCATGCCGGGGTTCTGCGACAGGCCCGCGGCCATCGAGCCCAGGACGTAGATGACCAGGGCTATCTGGACGAGTGCCTTCTTGCTGTACAGGTCCGCGAGCTTGCCCCACAGCGGGGTCGTCGCGGTCATGGCCAGAAGCGACGCGGTGACGACCCAGGTGTAGGCGGACTGGCCGCCTCCGAGGTCGCCGATGATGTGCGGCAGCGCGTTGGAGACGATCGTGGACGACAGGATCGCCACGAACATGCCGAGCAGGAGCCCGGACAGGGCCTCCATGATCTGCCGGTGGGTCATCGGAGCGCCGTCCGGGGAGCCTCCCCCGTGCTTGGCGTGAGCCCGCACACCGGCTGGTGTGGTCGTTGCCATGGGCTTCCTTTTCTTACGTTCGTTATGCGGGTGTACGGGTGGTCCGGTGGGCAACGGTTTCCGCCACGGGGGCGGACTGCGCGAGCCGGGGTGCGGAGCGGCAGTCGCCGAAGCTGTTTCGCAGCCGTGCCATCAGCTGGATGAGCCGGCCGATGTCGTCGTCCGGCCAGTCGGCGAGCCGCTCGGCCAGCAGTTCGGCGCTGCGCCGGGACAGCTCGTCGAGCTGGGCCTGGCCGGCGCCGGTCAGGCGCAGGATGCGGGAGCGTTTGTCCGCGGGGTCGGGGGAGCGTTCGATCCAGCCGCGCTCCGCGACATGGGCGACATGGCGACTGGTGACCGACATGTCGACGGCCAGCAGCTCCGCCAGCTTGCTCATGCGCATGTCGCCGTGACGGCCGAGCAGGGACAGCACGGCGGCAGAGCCGCCGGGGCACTCGGGCGGCAGGATCCGCCCCATGTCCCTCTTTACAGCCCCGAAGGCGCTGAGCTGACGCGCCAGCTCCTCGTACTGTGCTCGCTCGGCCATCGCACCTCCCTCTAGATCGTTGCCTAGAGCAACCGTAGAGATATTGGTTGCTGCAGGCAAATTAATCATGGGCTTCAGCGGCAAAAACTTGGCAAAGGCAAGTATTGGCGAATGTAAATCCCGAGGTGGGGGGTGGGGAGGCCGGCCCGCCCGCCGGGCGCGGACCAGGCGATTCCGGCTGAACGGCCGTGAGGGCGGAGCCCCCCACTTGGGCGGCCACCGCGGATTCGCTAGGGTCTCGGGCCATGGCTAACACCCAGGGCCCCCAGGGCAACTACGACCCCGCCGGCAGCACGCAGATGTTCCGCGCGTTCGTCGACGAGGCGCCGCAGGCCAGGCAGTCGGCACCCGCTCCGGCAGGGCCGCGTATCGGCCTCATCGTCGGTGTCATCGCCGCCGTGGTGATCGTCGCCGCGGTCGCCTGGCTCGCGCTGAAGTAACCGGCCAAGAGCCGGACTTCGCAAGACCTCTTTCTCGTGGCGCCGTCGGCCTCCGCGCCCGCGCGCGGGCTCTGTGGCAGGCGCGCCCGGCGCGCGGGCTCAGTGGCAGGGGCGCCCGGAGTGACGAGCCTTGGCGAGGTGCACGGTGCGGCGGGCCTCAGCGGGGTTCCTGTGCCGGGCGCTTGCGGTTGCCGAAGGCCGCATCGCCTTCGCCGGCGCGCACGTGTCCAGAAAAGGGCCGCGGCCGTCCGGTGCACCCCGTCTCCCGGACGGCGGTGGCCTGACCTCGTGCTCCCTGAACTGACAGGCGCGCAAGGCGCGTTGGCGTGTCGAAGTCACCCCGCACCGGACACACCAGGGCCGCCGAGACCCCGCCACGGCCTCGGCGACCCTTCGACCACGTCACACCAAGCGGCTGTGAGGCACGGCCGACGAGGCGTCAACCTCCGTGAGTCGGGCGGGACTAGTCGGAGATCAAGCCCTCCCGCAGCTGAGCCAGCGTCCGGGTGAGCAGCCGGGAGACGTGCATCTGCGAGATGCCGACCTCCTCGCCGATCTGCGACTGCGTCATGTTCGCGAAGAAGCGCAGCATGATGATCCGCCGTTCGCGGGGCGGCAGTTTGGCCAGCAGCGGCTTGAGGGACTCGCGGTACTCCACGCCCTCCAGCGCCGAGTCCTCGTAGCCGAGGCGGTCCGCGAGCGAGCCCTCGCCGCCGTCGTCCTCAGGGGCCGGCGAGTCCAGCGACGACGCCGTGTACGCGTTGCCGACGGCGAGTCCGTCGACCACGTCCTCCTCCGACACCCCGAGCACGGAGGCGAGTTCGGTGACCGTCGGCGAGCGGTCGAGCTTCTGCGACAACTCGTCGCTGGCCTTGGTCAGGGCCAGGCGCAGCTCCTGGAGCCGGCGCGGCACCCGCACCGACCACGACGTGTCCCGGAAGAACCGCTTGATCTCGCCGACGACCGTCGGCATCGCGAAGGTCGGGAATTCCACGCCCCGTTCGCAGTCGAACCGGTCGATCGCCTTGATCAGCCCGATCGTGCCGACCTGGACGATGTCCTCCATAGGCTCGTTGCGGCTGCGGAAGCGGGCGGCCGCGTAGCGCACTAGGGGGAGGTTCAGCTCGATGAGCGTGTCCCGGACGTAGGCGCGCTCCGGGCTGTGCTCGTCGAGGGCGGCGAGCCGCAGGAAGAGGGAGCGGGACAGGGTGCGGGTGTCGATGGCTTCCGAGGACGGAAGGTCCGGGGCCTCGGGTGCCGGAACGATCTCGGCACCCGGGAGCTCCTGAGTGGCCGGAAGGTCCTGAAGCACGTCGGGCGCGGAGTCGCTCTGCATGAGCGTGAGCACCTTCGAGCTGCCCTGGTCTGCGGACATGCCACCCCCTTTGGGTCGCGGGACGGTCGCGGCGGACGCTCCCGTCGTGAGGAACGCAGCCTCCACCTGAATACCGGCCACGAGGCTGCGGCAAACGCGCTCCCGGAAGAATGTCACATGTCGGCAACACGCTGTAGTGACATGTCGACATGTGAGAGGTGAATGCGCCCTGGTTGAAGGGCTTCTGAGTGCCTTTCAGCGCGGAACTGTCGGGAAGAACCCTTGCGGGCGATTCGCTCGGGTGAGTTATGCGTCGATCCTGTTTGCGGATCTCAGACGCGCGAAACTCCTGGCGAGGAGCCTTGACACATGCATCTGGGAGACTCCCAGTTCGGCGCTGATCTGCGACTGAGTCAGATTGCTGTAGTAGCGCAGCAGCAGGATCCGCTGCTCGCGCTCGGGCAACTGTACGAGCAGGTGCCGTACGAGGTCGCGGTGCTCGACGCCGTCCAGGGCCGGGTCCTCGTAGCCGAGCCGGTCGAGGAGGCCCGGCAGTCCGTCACCTTCCTGGGCGGCCTCCAGGGAGGTGGCGTGATACGAGCGGCCCGCCTCGATACAGGCGAGCACCTCCTCCTCGGTGATGCGCAGCCGCTCGGCGATCTCGGCGGTGGTCGGGGAGCGCCCGTGCATCGTCGTCAGGTCCTCGGTGGCGCTGTTCACCTGCACCCACAGTTCGTGCAGCCGGCGCGGGACGTGCACCGTGCGGACGTTGTCGCGGAAGTAGCGCTTGATCTCGCCGACGACGGTCGGCATCGCGAAGGTCGGAAACTGCACGCCCCGGTCGGGGTCGAAGCGGTCGATGGCGTTGATCAGTCCGATGGTGCCGACCTGGACGACGTCCTCCATGGGCTCGTTGCGGGAGCGGAAGCGGGCGGCGGCGTAGCGCACGAGGGGGAGGTTCGCCTCGATGAGCGCCCCGCGCACGCGTTGGTGCTCCGGCGTGCCCGGTTCCAGGTTCTTGAGCTGGGCGAAGAGCACCTGGGTGAGGGCCCGGGTGTCGGCGCCGCGGCGCTTGGGGGCGGTCGCCGAGGCGGGGTCCGAGGGCGCGGAGGAGGCGTCCGAGGGCGCGGAGGAGGCACTGTCCGGCGGCGGCGAGGCGGAGGAGGCGGTATCGGGGGGCTGTGAGGCAGGGGAAGCGGCGTCGGGCGGCTGGGGGTCGGAGGAGGCGGAAGGGGTACAGAGGGCGTCGTCGGGTTCCTGGGGTTCGGGGGAGGCGGTTCTGGATTCCTGGGGCCGTGCGGGGGCCGTGGCGGGTGTCCGGTGCCGGTCGGGACCCGGGCTCGGAGCCTCCTCGTCCTGCGGCGGCGCAGTACTGGCCGACACGGTCAACGCCACCTCTTCGTCCGTTAACGCCTCTGTCAACTCAACCATCAAAAGCGGTCATAGCATCACAAGAATGGACACTGTGTGCAAGCACCCCATAACTCCGTGTTGAGGGAGAGTTGGGGCACAGGGCACGCAAGACACAGGAGAGCCCCCCACCGTTCCGATGGAGGGCTCCGCGAGGGGTGTCGCACGGAATCCGTGCTCGCTGTCGCTCAGATTTCGTAGTCCGCGATCACCCATGTGGCGAACTCGCGCCACAGCGCGACGCCCGCCTGGTGCGCCGGGTGCTCGAGGTAACGGCGCAGAGCGTCCGTGTCGTCGACCGCCGAATTGATCGCATAGTCGTAGGCGATGGGCCGGTCGGTGATGTTCCAGGCGCATTCCCAGAAGCGCAGCTCGTCGATCCGGCCGCCGAGGGCCTCGAACGCGCGCACCCCCTCCACGACGCGCGGGTCGTCACGCCGGACGCCCTCGTTGAGCTTGAAGAGGACCAGGTGACGGATCACGGGCGCTCCCAGGGGTGTGACGGGGGCCGCCCGGCCGAGGGGAGCCTCACTTGGCTCCGTCGGCGATCCACGTCATGAAGTGGCCGATGGCCTTGGCGGCACTGGAGATGCCCTCGAACCCTATCTGGACGTAGTCCGCGGCCTTGGCGGGGTCGGTGATGATCACGTAGAGCGCGAAGACCACGAGCGCGTACAGCGCGATCTTCTTTCCCTGCACCGCCACCGCGGCCTCCCCCGTCTGCTGCGCCCCGTGGGCCCGTTCGCCGGCGGTGAGTGTATCTCGGCCGGGCGTTCGGGACCCGCAAAAGATCACGAATGCACCAGGTCCTCACTCGACCCTTTCCCGGCGGTGGCACGGCGGAGACCCGTCCCGCGGACGGGACTCCGCGGGCTTCCGCGGCCGGGGCTTTCGCGGACGCACGAAGGGCCCCGTCTGTCGACGGGGCCCTTCTCCGGCGGTAGCGGAGGGATTTGAACCCTCGGTGACTTGCGCCACACTCGCTTTCGAGGCGAGCTCCTTCGGCCGCTCGGACACGCTACCGAGGGAGACCCTACCCCAAGGGGGGCCGTGGTCCGAAATCCGTTTCCGGGTATCGCCAGGCAGGGATTCTCAGCGGCCCCGGAAGAAGTCCGTGAGGAGCTGGGCGCACCGGTCGGCGAGCACGCCGCCGACGACCTCGGGGCGGTGGTTGAGACGCCGGTCGCGCACCAGGTCCCACAGCGACCCGACCGCGCCGGCCTTGTCGTCGCGCGCGCCGTAGACCAGCCGGTCCACCCGGGACTGCTGCACCGCGCCCGCGCACATCGTGCAGGGCTCCAGCGTGACGACGAGCGTGCAGCCGGACAGCCGCCACTCGCCGAGCGCGCTCGCGGCCCGGCGGAGCGCGAGGAGCTCCGCATGGGCCGTCGGATCCCCCGTCGCCTCGCGTTCGTTGTGGCCGGTGGCCAGCACCGAGCCGTCCTGGGACAGCACAACCGCGCCGACGGGCACGTCACCGCCCTCGGCGGCCTTGCCGGCCTCGTCCAGGGCGAGCCGCATCGCGGCCCGCCACCGGTCGCGTACCGGATCGGGGGCCGGCGTCCCGTCCTCGGTCACCGGTGCTCCTAGCGGACGGTCTCCAGGACCTCCGAGGCGCCCAGTGCCTCGGCGATCGAGTTGAGGGCGTCCTCGGCGTCCAGGATGCGCAGCTCCTTCTCGCCGACACCGAGATCGTCGAGGATCTCGCTGTCGCCCACGGGGCCGTGCGGTACGGCGGTGTCCGAGCCCGTCGTGTCGTCGTCGTCCTCGGGCTCACCGTCCTCCGTGCCGTCGAGGTCGAGGGAGTCCAGGTCGGCGACGTCGTCGCCGGGCTCCCTTCCGAGCAGTTCGTCGGTGAGCAGGATCTCGCCGTACGAGCTGCGGGCGGCGGCGGAGGCGTCCGACACGTAGATACGAGGGTCGTCCTCGCCGTCCACGCGGACGACGCCGAACCACGCGTCCTCCTGCTCGATGAGTACGAGCACCGTGTCCTCGTCGACCGAGGCGTCGCGGGCCAGGTCGGTCAGATCCGACAGGGTCTCCACATCGTCGAGCTCTGTGTCGCTCGCTTCCCACCCGTCTTCGGTGCGCGCGAGCAGTGCGGCGAAGTACACCGTGACTCTCCCACTGGTCATAGGCGTGCCGGTTGGGGGTCCCCCCGGCGGAGGTTGTGGGCGGGGAGTGTTCTCTCCGAGCCCCACCCACTCGGAATCGTGGCAGAAACAAGGCGCTCAGGGGACGTCTTCGACTCCCTGTGTCTGGCCGTTTCGATCGCGGATGCCCCGACCGAACACCCCGATCGAAGCGGTCCACTCACCAGCGCACTCATTGCCGCCACCAGCGGATCGTACGCGGCCCGGGGCGGTGTGGCCGCATGGCCACCCCCGCGGCGGCCGCGTCGCTACCAGCGGAAGGTGCGCATACGCATCGCGTGACGCAGCCGCGCGGCCTTGGCGCGGCGGGGCTGGACGCGGTCGCGGAGCTCCCGGGCCTCCGTGAGTTCGCGCAGGAACAGGGCCCGGCGCCGCCTGCGCTCGGCGTCCGTCTCCTGCGGTTCGACGTCCTCGTGGGATTCCCGGTCCGGCATAGGCACACCACCCCAGTCGCGTCCCTCCCACTTTCCCCCTGATGGGGGGTTCGATGCCAGGGTGGAAGCGGTCGCGAACGGGCCGCGGGCCGGTCGGCGGGAGCTCGGGGGTACGGCCGCGCGGTGGCCGGGGGAAGCCCGGTTACTGTTAGGGACATGCGTCTCCTCGTCGTCGACCACCCCCTGGTCGCCCACAAGCTCACCACGTTGCGCGACCGCCGCACCGACTCCGCGACCTTCCGTCGGCTCGCCGACGAACTCGTCACCCTGCTCGCCTACGAGGCCACGCGGGACGTGCGCACCGACCAGATCGACATCGAGACCCCGGTCGCCGCCACCACCGGCGTCAAGCTTTCCCGCCCCCGCCCGCTGGTCGTGCCGATCCTGAGGGCCGGCCTCGGGATGCTCGACGGCATGGTCCGGCTGCTGCCGACCGCCGAGGTGGGCTTCCTCGGCATGATCCGCAACGAGGAGACGCTCCAGGCCTCCACGTACGCGACGCGTATGCCCGAGGACCTGTCGGGGCGCCAGGTGTACGTGCTGGACCCGATGCTGGCGACCGGCGGCACGCTTGTCGCGGCGATCCAGGAGCTGATCAGGCGCGGGGCGCGCGACGTGACGGCCGTGGTGCTGCTCGCCGCCCCGGAGGGCGTCGAGGTGATGGAGCGCGAACTGGCGGGCACGCCGGTCACGGTGGTCACGGCCGCCGTCGACGACCACCTCAACGAGCTCGGCTACATCGTGCCGGGCCTGGGCGACGCGGGTGACCGGCTGTACGGGGCAGCGGAGTAGACGGCGTACGCCGGCCGGGCGGGTCTCGCCGACGGCTGTCGTGGCCGGGCGGGTCTCGCCCGTGGCCGCCATGACTTGGCGGGGCTCGCCGACGGCTGTCGCGGCCTGGCGGGTCTCGCCGGTGGCAGGCACCGCTGTCCGGTGCGCCGGTCAGGCACCTTCCGTACCCGTTGGCGAGGCAGCCCCTTTTCTCCGGCCCACGCATCCGCACCCCGGACACCGCGGTCACGTCGGCGGGGTGGAGCCGCTCAGCAGCTCTTCTTGGCGTTCTTGCCCGGCGACGGGGACGGTGACGGGGCGCTCAGTGCCGCCAGGGCCTTGTCCGCGTCCGGCTGGGCCGTCAGGGACTTGAAACCGTCGCCCAGGATGAGGTCGACGGCCGTACCCGTGCGGGCGTCGGTGCGGCGCTCGGCGTCCGCGAGCTGCGTGCCGAGAACCGGCAGGGCGCTGTCCACGGCGGCCTTGGGGCCGAGCAGCAGCCCAGTGCCCTTGACCTTCTTGTCGTAGTCCTCGGTCGCGTTGCCCACCGTGCCGATGCGGAAGCCTCGCTTCTTCAGCTCGTCCGCGGTCTCCTTGGCCAGGCCGGTGCGGGCCGTGGCGTTGAAGACGTTGACGGTGATCTGCCCGGGCTGGGGCAGGGCTTCGGCGCGGGTCGCGGGAGACGCGCTCGCCTTGGTCGCGCAGCCCGTCTTCGAGCCGGCCACCAACGTCCTGTCGCCGCCGGTGAAGACCTCGATGAGCTGCAGGGTCCCCCAGCCGATCACGCCGACGGCGGCCACCGACGCGACGATGGCGAACACGAGCCTGCCGCGGCGTCGGGGCCGGCGCATCCTCGGATACTTGCCCCCCGTGATCCGGTACTGGCCACCCATGCCGGGGGGAGTCAGCATGCTCATGGGCGCAGCGTAGTGCTCCCGGGCGGCAATGCCTACTAGATGATCATTGGGAGCCCCTCAGTCCAACCCGAACGGGTCATGCGCAGTGGGCGCGCCGCGTCGGGCCCGAGCCCGCCGGAAAAGCCGGACCGGCGCCCGGACCAGCGGACCAAGCCCGGGAATCAGTCGAGTTCGAGGACTCTCGCGTGCAGGACCTGGCGCTGCTGCAACGCCGCGCGCACCGCGCGGTGGAGGCCGTCCTCCAGATACAGGTCGCCCTGCCACTTCACGACGTGCGCGAAGAGGTCGCCGTAGAACGTCGAGTCCTCGGCGAGGAGCGTTTCCAGATCGAGCTGCTGCTTGGTCGTCACGAGCTGATCGAGGCGGACCGGGCGCGGCGCGACGTCCGCCCACTGCCGGGTGCTTTCCCGGCCGTGGTCGGGGTACGGCCGGCCGTTTCCGATGCGCTTGAAGATCACACGGAAAGCCTACCGGGCCTGACGTTCCGGGCGCAGCCATGGCGACGGAGTGCGACGCTGGAAAAGACGCGGTAAACGGGTGCAAAAAGGATCAGGGGCTTGAGATGAGCGACAGTCGGCCGGTGCCCGGACCCACCGCGCCCGAGGCCCCCGGGAACGCTCCCGCGCTCCCGCCAAAGGCCCGGGACATCGCCGCCGGTTACGCCTTCGCGGGTCCGGCCGTCGAGCTGGGCGCCCTGGTGTGGGACGGGCAGTGCCTGCCGGACGCGCCGATCCGTGTCCCGCTGTCGGCGCTCAACCGGCACGGTCTGGTCGCGGGTGCCACCGGCACCGGGAAGACGAGGACGCTGCAACTGATCGCCGAGCAACTGTCGGCCCAGGGCGTGCCGGTGTTCCTGGCGGATGTCAAGGGGGACCTCTCCGGTGTCTCGGCGCCGGGGCAGGCGAACGAGCGGGTGTGCGCCCGGGCGGCCGAGGTCGGTCAGAACTGGACTCCCGCCGCCTGCCCGGCCGAGTTCTACGCGCTGGGCGGCACCGGCCAGGGCATCCCCGTGCGCGCCACGATCACGAGCTTCGGCCCGGTGCTGCTGTCGAAGGTGCTCCGGTTGAACCAGACCCAGGAACAGTCGCTCGGCCTGGTCTTCCACTACGCGGACAGCAAGGGCCTGGAGCTGATCGACCTGAAGGACCTGCGGGCGGTGGTGGCCTTCCTGGCGTCGGACGAGGGCAGGGAGGAACTGAAGGAGATCGGCGGCCTGTCCACGGCGACGGCCGGGGTGATCCTGCGGGCGCTGACGGCCTTCGAGGTGGAGGGGATGGCGCCCTTCTTCGGGGAGCCGGAGTTCGACACCGGTGAGCTGCTGCGGACGGCGTCCGACGGCCGGGGCCTGGTGTCCGTACTCGAACTGCCCGCGGTCCAGGACAAGCCGCGGCTGTTCTCCACCTTTCTGATGTGGCTGGTGGCGGACCTCTTCCACGACCTTCCGGAGGTCGGTGACGTCGACAAGCCGAAGCTGGTCTTCTTCTTTGACGAGGCGCACCTGCTGTTCGACGACGCGTCCGAGGACTTCCTGGACTCGATCACGCAGACGGTACGGCTGATCCGCTCGAAGGGTGTCGGCGTCTTCTTCGTCACACAGACCGCGAGCGACGTGCCCGCGGATGTCCTGGCCCAGCTCGGCAACCGCGTCCAGCACGCGCTGCGCGCCTTCACCCCGGACGACCAGAAGGCGCTGAGGGCCACGGTGCGGACCTTCCCCACCTCCGCCTACGACCTGGAGGAGGTGCTGACCGGCCTCGGCACGGGGGAGGCCGCGGTGACGGTCCTGAGCGACAGGGGCGCGCCGACACCGGTCGCGGTGACGCGGCTGAGGGCCCCGGAGTCCTTGATGGGGCCGGTGGCCGCGGAGGCGCTGGACAGGGCGGTCAGGTCGTCGCCGCTGTACGAGCGTTACGCGGAGGCGGTCGACCGTGAGTCGGCATACGAGAGGCTCGCGGCCCGGGAGGCGGCCAGCCGGCCGGTCCAGGAGACGGCCGCGTCCGGAGGGGAGCCGGGGCGGGAGGAGCCCTCCGTGGTCGAACAGGTCGTCACCAGCGGGGCCTTCAGGTCCCTGGCGCGCTCCCTGGGCACGCAACTGGGCCGGGAGATCACCCGCTCGCTCTTCGGAACGGCCCGCCGTAGGCATTAGGGCGGGCACCGCGCGGGGGGTCCGGAGAGGGCGGCCGCCCGGTGGGGGGCGGCCGCTGTGTGCTACTCCTGGTCACCCTCCCGGGTGAGGGCGGGCGGGGGCTCCTCCCCGGTGTCGGGCTCGGGGTCGGGTTTCGGTCGGGTGCTGCGGGCGGCCTCGGCCCGCAGCAGGGCGAGCAGGGCCGCGTACGGATCTCTGGGCATGACTTCGTCCTCGCATTGCTGACGGCAGGTGACGGTGCGGAGGCAGGACCGGTCAGCAGAGCAGGACGACGGTGCGCAGGGCGGACAGGGCGGGGAAGAACGGCGCCCGTGCGGGCGCGCGGCCGGAGGACTGCGGTTCGTACGGCCCGCAGGTCCCTCGTGGCACCGGCCGCAGCGGCGCGGGGGCACGGGGTCCCTGAGGGCCGGCCGGCCGCAGCGCCGCCACGAGCACCTCGTGCTCCGCCTCGCATGCCTGGGCCGCTGACAGCACCTCGGGTTCGGCTGTCATGGCCTCGGCGTTCGCACCGGCGGCGAGGAGCGCGAGGAGCACCAGGAGAACCCGCAGCCAGGCATACCGACGAGCGGTACGAGGGGGGTGCGGGGTGGTGCTCACAGGGGTCATCTGCCCGTCGACACGGCGCGGTTCATCGCATCGGTTGCGAGAATCGCCCGCTCGAGTGATATGCGCGGTGTGCGGTTGACGTGGTTCACGCGGTGCGTGGGGTCTGGTTCACGCGGTGCGTGGGGTCTGGTTCACGCGGTGCGTGGGGTCTGGCTCACGCGGTGCGTGGGGTCTGGGTTCACGTGTTGCGTGGGGTCTGGTTCACGCGGTGCGCGGGATGTGCTCGGCGCGACCGCGGATCCGGAACGCCGTGATCAGCTCGACGATCCCGACCACCACCAGCCACCATCCGGCGACCAGTACCAGGACGGCGATCGACGCGAACGGCGAGACGATCAGCACGATGCCGGCGAGGAAGGTGACGATCCCGAGGAAGATCTGCCAGCCGCGCGCGGGCACCGCCGGGTCATGGGCGGCCGCCACGGTCTGGGCGATCCCGCGGAACAGCCAGCCGATGCCGATCCACAGCGCGAGCAGCAGGATCGACTCCAGGACGCTCCGGAAGCAGAACAGCCCCAGCACGATCGACAGGGCGCCGCTGATGAACGCCAGGACGCGCAGCGAGGTGGCCCTGTGTGTACCGAAGGCGGATGCCACCTGGAGCACGCCGCTGACGATGAGGTAGACCCCGAAGAGGACTCCCGCGGCCAGCAGGGTCGGGCCCGGCCAGACGAGGACCAGGATCCCCAGGATCAGGGAGGCGACACCGGTGGCCAGGACGACCTGCCAGGCGCTGCGGGAGAGAAGGTGCAGGAGTCCCTCGAAGGGGGGTTCCATGCCGTCCGGTGGCGGCCTTCGCGCGTGCGGATCGTGCGAGGCGTGGACGTGACGGTCGTCGTACTCGGATTCCCAGGGGGAACCGCTCGGTGCGTCGGTCATGATCCATGCTGGGCGCGGGCCCGGCGAGCCCGCCACCCGGGTGGTCCGATCGACTGACCGTGACTACGCGCGCGCGGCCTTGGCGGCCTTCGCCGCCGCCTTCGTCTCCTGCTTGTGCGCCCGCACCTTCGCCAGCGAGTCGGGGCCGGTGATGTCGGCGACCGAACGGAAGGACTCCGCCTCGCCGTACGGGCCCGCGGCCTTGCGCCAGCCGCGGGGCCGCACGCCCAGCTGCTTGCCGAGCAGTGCGAGGAAGATCTGCGCCTTCTGCTTGCCGAACCCGGGCAGTTCCTGGAGCCGCTTCAGCAGCTCCGGCCCGCTGCCGGCGTCCTTCCAGAGGGCCTCGGCGTCCCCGTCGTAGTGCTCGACGAGATAGCGGCACAGCTGCTGGATGCGTCCCGCCATCGAGCCCGGGTAGCGGTGCACCGCGGGCTTCTCCGACAGCAGCGCGGCGAAGGCCTCCGGATCGTAGGCCGCGATCTCGTGCGCGTCGAGGTCGTCCGTGCCCAGCCGCCGCGCGAGGGTCCACGGCCCCTTGAACGCCCACTCCATCGGGATCTGCTGGTCCAGCAGCATCCCGATCAGCGCGGCGAGCGGACTGCGCCCGAGGAGCGCGTCGGCCTCGGGGTCCTGGGCGAGGTGAAGCGTGACGTCCATGTCCCGATGGTCGCCCCGCCGCACGGCTTCCGCACCCCTCGCGTACGATTCCGTGTCACTTGGGCAAGCCTCCTGCGCCGGCGCTTCGTCCCCGGCCCGGCCGTCGTCCTGACCGAGGCCGACCTCCCGGACGTGTACCTGCCCGAGAAGCGTGCAACGGCGGGCGTTCCTCGACCACGAAACCCCCGCGACAACGCGGCGAGATCCCATGCCGGGCGTCGCGAGCCGGTGAACCTTTCGGTCGCGGCATTAGCCTCCTGCCGTGACTCCTGACGACCTCATCGCGCACTACGGCCTCGAACCGATCCCGCGTGAGGGCGGGCGGTTCCGGCGGACCTGGGCGGGACCGGAGCGGCCCGACGGGCGCCCGGAAGGCACGGCGATCGTCGCCCTGCTGACCGCCGCCCCGGACGACTACTCGGCGCTGCACCGCCTCCCGGCCGACGAGATCTGGCACTTCTACCTCGGTGACCCGCTTCAGCTGCTGCTTCTCGCCCCGGACGGCAGCGCCCGCACGGCTCTTCTCGGACCGGATGCCCTCGGCGGCCAGCACGTTCAGCTCACTGTGCCCGCCGGTACCTGGATGGGCGGGCGGGTCGCGGGGGGCGGTGCGTGGACGCTCTTCGGGTGCACGATGGCGCCGGGATTCACGGACGAGGGCTACGAGCACGGCGACGCGGCAGCGCTGAGCGCCCGCTACCCCGCCGAGGCGGGCCGGATCGCGGGGCTGTGCCGGTCGTGAGCGGGCTGCTGGCGGGGCAGGTGGCCCTGGTGACCGGGGCCGGCGGCGGCATCGGACGCGGCATCGCGCTGCGGTTCGCCGAGGAGGGCGCGGCCGTCGCGGTCCACTGCCGTACCTCGGTGGAGGCGGCGCGGGAGGTGGCCGCGCGAATCTGCGGCACCGGTGGCCGGGCGGTCGTCCTGCGGGCCGAACTGACCGACGAGGACGCGTGCAGGCGCCTGGTGCTGGAGGCGGCCGAGTGGGGCGAGGGCCGGCTCACCGCGCTGGTCAACAACGCGGGGGTGCAGCCGACACGGGAACTGGACGCGATGACGGCCGCCGAGTGGCGGGCCGTGGTCGACGCCAACCTCTCGAGCGTGTTCGCGTGCACCCAGGCGGCGGCGGGGGTCATGCGGGAGATTGGCGGCGGCAGCGTCACCCACATCGCCTCGATCGAGGCCACGCACCCGGCGCCCCTGCACGCCCACTACTGCGCGTCCAAGGCCGCCGTCGTCATGCACGCCCGCTCGGCGGCCCTGGAGTACGGCCCGCACGGCATCCGCGTCAATACCGTCTCGCCCGGCCTGATCACTCGCGACGGCCTGGCCGAGGCCTGGCCGGAGGGCGTGCGGCGGTGGGAACGAGCCGTCCCCACGGGCCGGTTGGGACGCCCGGAGGACATCGGTGACGCCTGTGTGTTCCTGGCCTCCCCGCTCGCGTCCTGGATCACCGGCCACGACCTGGTGGTGGACGGCGGGGTGTCGGCCCGGCCCACGTGGTGACGCGTGATGGTGGACGGCAGGGTGTCGGCCCGGCCCACGTGGTGACGCGTGATGGTGGACGGCAGGGTGTCGGCCCGGCCCACGTGGCGACGCGGCCGGCGGTCATGATGGCGTGATTAGCGTTACGGACCTGCGGTGTTGCCCCGGCACTGAGCACGGAGCCCGCCGCGTGCGTACGTAACCGGACCCGGGAACAGCGGATACGGGAGACATGACGTGGGCGCAGGACGCGTGAGCGGGAGGAGCACAGGGGCGGGCACATGTCCCAGCGGGCTTCGGCATCTGGCCTTCCTGCTGGTCCTCGTCCCTCTGATGCTTCTCGCGGGGACCGGTACGGCGTCCGCGCACGCCGCGCTGAAGGGCATCGATCCGGCGGACGGCAGCGTGCTGAAGAAGACGCCCAAGGCGGTCACCCTCACCTTCACCGAGTCGGTCGGCCTGCTGGACAACTCCATCCGTGTCCTCGACCCGGGCAACCGCCGGGTGCACACGGGCAGGCAGGAACACGCCGACGGCCGGGCCGACACCGCGCGGGTCACGCTCCCGCACCTCGCCGACGGCACCTACATCGTGGCCTGGCGGGTGGTGTCGGCCGACAGTCATCCGGTGTCCGGCGCCCTCACGTTCTCCGTCGGCAAGCCCTCCGTGACGACCGCGGTCGTGCCGGGCGACGCGGCCCAGGACGCCGCCTCCGCCGCGCTCTACAACCTCGCCCGGTACGCCGCCTACGGTGGACTGGCCCTGCTGCTGGGCATCACCGCGTTCGCGATGGCGACCGGCGTGAGCGGGGCCAGCGGCCTGCTCGTGGGCGGCTGGTGGGCGCTGCTCGGTGCCACCAGCGCGCTGCTGCTGCTGCGTGGCCCGTACGAGCGGGGCAGCGGCCCGGCGGCGGCATTCGACCCCTCGGTCCTGCGGGACACGGTGACGAGCCGTCCGGGCCTCGCGCTGCTCGCGCGGCTGGTGCTGCTGGGGCTGGCGGCGGTGGTCGCCGGCCGGGCCGGTACGGCGCCGCGGGGCCGGCTGCGGTTCGCGATCGTGAGCGTGCTGTCGGTCGCCCTGGCTCTCACCTGGGTGGTGTCCGAGCACGCCGCCGCCGGGATCCAGGTGCCGGTGGCGATGACGTCGGCGGTGCTGCACCTGCTGGCGATGGCGGTGTGGCTGGGTGGCCTCGCGGCCCTGCTCACGGCGCTGTACCGGACGCCCGAGGACCTTCCGGCCCGCGCGGTGGCCCGTTTCTCGCGGCTGGCCTTCACCGCGGTGGCCGTGCTGGTCGCCACCGGCGTCTACCAGTCCTGGCGCGGCCTCGGCTCCCTCGACGCGCTGACCTCCACGGCGTACGGCAGGCTGCTGACCGCCAAGCTGGTCGCGGTGCTGTTCCTGCTGACGGCGGCGGCGTACTCGCGCCGCTGGACGGCGCTGCTCGCGGCGTCCGCGGCCGAGGTCCCGGTGCCGGAGCGGGTGCGGGAACTGGTGGCGGCCGGGACGGGACGGGCCCTGTCCGTGGCGCGTTACGAGGAGCCGGCGGGCACGGACCGGCAACCGGGCGCCGGGGGCACGGACGGCGACCCGGAGGCCGGGCCCACGGACCGGGACGGCGCCCGGGCGGACGGTGGCGGCGTACCGGCGGACACGGGCGGCGACGGCCTGCGCACGGACCGGAGCGCGGACGGCGCGCGCACGGACCGGGATGGGGAGGGCGCGCGCGCCGGTGCCATACCGGGGCGCCAGAGTGCGCCGGACCCCGGCCCGCACCGGCGCGCCCTGCGGCGCTCGGTGCTGGCGGAGATCACGGTCGGGGTCGTGGTGCTGGTGCTCACGACGCTGCTCACCGGTACGCAGCCGGGCCGGGCGGCGACGGAGGCGGCGGCCACCACGGCAGCGGCCGAACAGCCCCTTGGCTCCACCACGGTGCTTCCCTTCGACGTGGGCACGCCCGGCGGGCACGGCAAGGTACAGATCGAACTGAGCCCGGGCCGGGTGGGCGAGAACGCCGTCCAGGCGGTCATCTACGGGCCGGACGGCGGCATCGCCACCGTTCCCGAACTGCGCCTGGCCTTCACGTTCAAGGCGCGTGGCCTCGGTCCCCTGGACGCGAGGCTCACCGACCGGGGCGGCTACTGGGCCGCGGACGCGCTGAATCTCCCGCTGCCGGGGGTCTGGACCATGAAGGCGACCATCCGCACGACCGACGTCGACCAGGTGACCGTGTCGAAGTCGGTGAGGATCGGCTGACGAAAACTGGACACCACAGCCGAACCTGATGAGCCGCCAGATGTGCGCGGGTGAACGGAAGTGTTCGGTTCCCGGAGCTTCTGCTGTGCCTCTGGGCTTTGATGACGCCATGTCGGATACCGGGCGGCGCCGGTCTGGTACTCGCTCCCGTGGCCTTGTCGTTAGCAGAAATGATCAAGGTCGTGTCGATTACGTTTCCAAAACGGCCGTGAACAGCTCTTGACGCATCACCGGACTACGAGTGGGATGACGCCCACGATGTTCGGTCAAGTTGGTTTCTGATTGATTCTGACCCGCTCGCAGAGGCCAGCCTGACCGACCCTGCCCCCAGGAGCCGTCATGCACCGCACTCCGTCCGGTCCCTCTCTCCCGAGCCCGAGCCGCCGCTCCCTGCTGCGCGGCATCGGTGGTGCCGCCGTCCTCACCGGCGCGGGCATACCCCTGCTGAGCGCCTGCGGCGGCAGTGCCGGATCCGGGGATCCGAAGACCGTCACACTCGGTTCCAACGCCTCGGACGCCGTGCCGAAGAAGGCGTTCGCCGAGATCTACACGGCCTTCAAGAAGAAGTCCGGGATCACGGTCGATGTGAACACCAAGGACCACAACACGTTCCAGGAGCAGATCAACTCCTACCTCCAGGGAACGCCCGACGACGTGTTCAACTGGTTCGCCGGCTACCGCATGCAGTTCTTCGCCGCGAAGAAGCTCGCCTCCCCCATCGACGACGTGTGGCAGACCATCGGGGGCAACTTCCCCGACGCGATGAAGGCCCTGAGCAAGGGCGAGGACGGCAAGTACTACTTCGTGCCGCTGTACACGTACCCCTGGGCGGTCTTCTACCGGAAGAGCGTGTTCCAGCAGCATGGGTACGAAATCCCCACCACCTGGGACAAGTTCATCGCGCTGTGCAAGCAGATGAAGAAGGACGGACTGATCCCGCTCGCCTTCGGCGACAAGGACGCCTGGCCCGCGCTCGGCACCTTCGACCAGATCAACTTCCGTACCAACGGCTACGACTTCCACGTCCAGCTGATGGCGGGCAAGGCCTCCTGGACCGACGCCAAGGTCCGCAAGGCCTTCGACAACTGGGCCGAGATCCTCCCCTACCACCAGGACGGTGCCATCGGCCGTACCTGGCAGGACGCCGCGCAGACCCTGGTGTCGAAGAAGGCGGGCATGTACCTGCTCGGCTCCTTCGTGGCGCAGCAGTTCACCGACAAGGCCGACCTGGACGACCTCGACTTCTTCGCCTTCCCCGAGATCGACCCGTCCATCGGGCAGGACACCGTCGAGGCTCCCACCGACGGCTTCATGGTGAGCAAGGCACCGAAGAACCACGCCGGCGTCGTCAAGCTCCTGGAGTTCCTGGGTACTCCGGAGGCCGAGCAGATCTACCTCACGTCCGACCCGAGCATGGTCGCCGCCTCCAGCAAGGCCGACACCTCCTCGTACACCGCCCTTCAGAAGAAGGCGTACGAGATGATCTCCGGGGCCAAGCACCTCACCCAGTACATGGACCGCGACAGCCGGCCCGACTTCACCTCCACGGTGATGCAGCCCGCGATGCAGACGTTCATCCGCAACCCCAAGGGCATCGACAGTCTGCTCTCGTCCATCGAGCGCCAGAAGAAGACGATCTTCGCGTCGGCATGAGCACCGAGACCAGCACCCAGAACCCGGAGACGGCCGCCACGCCGCCTCCGGGCGGCGCCCCCGCGCAGAAGCAGCGCGTCCAGCAGGGCCACCGCCGCCTGCTCACCCGCCGCGACCGGCTCACCCTGGGCCTGATGGCGGGGGTCCCGACGGTCCTGCACGTCGCACTCGTGTGGCTCACGGCCCTCGCCTCCATCGCCCTGGCCTTCACGACCTGGGACGGCATCGGCTTCGACTCGATCACATGGGTCGGCCTGGACAACTTCAAGGAACTGTTCAGCAACAACCCCCAGTTCTGGCCCGCCGTCCAGCACAACGTCGTCTGGTTCGTCGTCCTGATCCTGATCCCCACCCCGCTCGGCCTCTTCCTGGCCGTGCAACTGGACAAGAAGATCCGGTTCAGCAGGGTCTACCAGACCGCCTTCTTCCTGCCCGTGGTGGTGTCCTTCGCGGTCATCGGATTCGTCTGGCAGCTCGTCTACAACCCCGACACGGGCCTGATCAACAGCGTGATCGGGGCGAACAAGCCCGGCCACTACATCGACTGGATCGGCGACCCGGACCTCAACCTGTGGGCCGTCCTCATCGCCGCCTCCTGGCGGCACACCGGCTACATGATGATCCTCTACCTGGCCGGTCTGAAGGGCGTGGATCCGTCGCTGCGGGAGGCGTCGGCCCTGGACGGCGCCAATGAGTGGCAGACGTTCAAGAACGTCATCTTCCCGACCCTGCGTCCCACCAACACCATCGTCCTGGTGGTCACGATCATCGAGTCGCTGCGCGCCTTCGACCTGGTGTTCGTCTTCAACGGCGGGGCGCACGGCACCGAACTGCTGTCGATCCTGGTGACCAACAACATCATCGGTGAGTCCAGCCGCATCGGGTACGGGTCGGCGATCGCGGTGGTCCTGCTGCTGATCTCGCTCGGCGTGATCATCCCCTACCTGGTGAGCACCTTCCGGAAGGAGCGCCGATCGTGAGCACCGTGACCGTGGCGAAGCGGCGGGCACCCATCCGTCCGGCCCGGGTGCTGCTGCACGTCTTCCTCGCCGGGACGGCACTCGCCTGGCTGGCGCCGCTGCTGTGGGCGGTGTACGCGGCGCTGCGGCCGTACTCGGAGACCAGCACCAAGGGCTATGTGTCCTGGCCGGGCAAGCTGAGCCTCGACAACTTCACCCACGCGTTCCAGCAGTCGGACATGACGCACTACTTCATGAACACGCTGCTGATCGCGGTACCGGCGGTGCTGCTGACCCTGTTCCTGTCGTCCTGCGTCGCCTTCTACGTCAGCCGCTTCGACTTCCGCCTCAACCTGGCCCTGCTGCTGGTCTTCACGGCGGGCAACCTGCTGCCGCAGCAGGTCATCATCACCCCGCTGTACCGGCTGTACCTGCTCGTCGACCTGCCCGGCATCACGGTCAGCGGCAAGCTGTACGACTCCGCGCTCGGTCTGGTGCTCATCCATGTGGCGTTCCAGTCCGGCTTCTGCGCCTTCGTGCTCAGCAACTACATGCGGATGCTGCCGCACGAACTGACCGAGGCCGCGCTGGTCGACGGCGCGTCGGTGTGGCGTACGTACTGGCAGATCGTGCTCCCGCTGTGTCGCCCCGCCATGGCGGCCCTCGCCACCCTGCTGTCCATCTGGATCTACAACGACTTCTTCTGGGCCATCGTCCTGATCTCCACCGGCGAGAACATGCCGATCACCTCCGCCCTGAAGAATCTGTCCGGGCAGTACTTCACCGACCCGAACCTGGTCGCCGCGGGAGCCCTGCTCACGGCGATCCCCACGCTGATCGTGTACTTCGCGTTGCAGCGTCAGTTCGTGAGCGGCCTGACCCTGGGCGCCAACAAGGGCTGACCCGGGCGGTACGGCCGGGGGGAGGTGGCAGCAAGGTCGTCCAACGGCCCTCGCGCCGACAAGTCGTCCGCTTCACGGCCGTCGCCTCGGTGACGCTCGCGGTCGCCGCGCTCGTACCGGTCCTGGTGGTCCTCCTGGGCTGAGAGCCAGGCCGAGCGGGCGCGGAGGCAGCCGGCCGGGCGCGCACGTCACGGCGCCGCCCGGCTCACAGGGTCGCGTTGCCGAGTTGTTCACCGAACTGTTCGAGGAGAGCGTCGACCGGTCCGTCCGCGGCGGCGGACGCGCTGTCCTCGAGAGACAGCTCCGCCCAGATGACCTTGCCGCGGCTGGTGTACCGCGTCCCCCACCGCTGGGCGAACTGCGCCACGAGGAACATCCCGCGCCCGCCCTCGTCCGTGGTCGCCGCCCGCCGCAGACGCGGCGAGGTGCTGCTGCCGTCCGCCACCTCGCAGATCAGACAGCGCGCGTACAGCAGCCGTACCCTGACCGGCGGCGAACCGTACCGGATCGCGTTGGTGACCAACTCGCTGAGGATCAGCTCGGCGGTGAACCCGGTCTCCTCCAGCCCCCACTGCCGCAGCTTCTGCCGGCACCGTGCCCGCACCGAGGGCACCACCGCAGGGTCCGACGGCACGTCCCACTCATCCACGCACGAGGGCGGGAACAGCCGGGTACGCGCCACCAGCAGGGCGATGTCGTCGGAAGGGTGGGCCGGCTTGACGGCATCGAGCACCGCTTGGCACGCCTCCTCCGGAGTGCGCCCCCCGACCCCGGCCAGGGCCTGGGACAGCTCTTCCACCCCGGCGTCGATGTCCCGGTCGCGGTCCCCCACCAGGCCGTCGGTGTACAGCACCAGTTCCGACCCCTCGGCCAGACGCACCTGTGCCGTCTCGAAGGGGTAGCCCCCCAGCCCGAGCGGTGCCGAGGCCGGCACATCGGGACAGCTGACGGCCCCGTCCGGGGAGACCACCAGCGGGTCGGGGTGCCCGGCACGGGCCATCGTGCACAACCCCGTCACCGGGTCGTAGATCCCGTACAGGCAGGTCGCACCCGTCACCCCCTCCCCCTCGTGGCCGTCCGCGGCGCCGTCGACGCGCTCCTCGCTGTCCATGCGCCCGACCAGGTCGTCCAGGTTCCCGAGCACCTCGTCCACGGGGAGGTCCAGCGTGGAGAAGTTGTGCACCGCGGTGCGCAGCCGCCCCATCGTCGCCGCCGCGTGCAGCCCGTGACCGACGACGTCCCCCATCACCAGCGCCACACGTGCGCCGGACAGCGGAATGACGTCGAACCAGTCCCCGCCGACTCCCGCCTCCGCCGGCAGATACCGCCAGGCCACCTCGAGCGCGTCCTGGTCCGGCTGCCCGCGCGGCAGCAGGCTGCGCTGCAACGTCACCGCCATCGCGTGCTCCCGGGTGAACCTGCGGGCGTTGTCGATCGCCACCGCCGCCCGCGCGGCCAGCTCCTCCGCGAAGGACAGGTCCTCCGGCTCGAAGGGCGGGGAGTCTCCCGTCCGGTAGAAGTTCGCCACGCCCAGCGGCACGTTCCGGGCCTGAAGCGGCACGGCCACCAGCGAATGCATCCCGCGTTTCAGGGCCTCTCGGGTGCGCTCCGGATCCTGCTCCTGCCAGCCGGGCGCCTGCCGCAGGTCCGGCTCCAGCACCCCCCGGCCCTGCTGCAACGTCTTCATCTGCGGTGTCTTCGGCAGGAACGTGATCAGTTCGCCGACCGGATACACCGGCATCGTCCCGACCTCGCCGCCGATCGCCGCGCGCCGCAGACGCCGCCATCCCTCGGCCGTCGGCTCGAACCCCCGCAGCACCGAATCCAGCAGGTCCACCGTGACGACGTCGGCGAACCGGGGCACCGCCACCTCGGTCAACTCCTCCGCGGTGCGCACCACATCCAGGGTCGTGCCGATCCGCAGACCGGCCTCATACAGCAGTTTGAGCCGCTCCCGCGCCACCTCGGCCCGCCCCGAGACGGCCGCCAGCTCCGTGGTGTCCCGCAACGTCACCACGCCGCCGCCCGGCTTCCCGCCCGGGAACGTGGGCCGCTTGTTGACCGCCAGCAGCCGGTCCTCCACCAGCCGCACCTCGTCGGTGACCGTCTCCGGCGACGTGAGCAGACGGGTGAGCTGCTCGGGAAGCCCCAGTTCCTGCACGAGGCGCCCCGCTGCGTCCTCCGGCAGGCCCAGCAGCCGCCGCGCCTCGTCGTTGGCGAGCAGCAGCCGCCCCTCGGCGTCGGTGATCAGCACGCCTTCCCGCACGGAGTGCAGGACCGCGTCGTGGTGCTCGTACAACCGGGCAAGCTCCGCCGGGCCCAGGCCGTGGGTCTGCTGGCGCAGCCGCCGGGCCGCCAGCACGCTCGCGAGCGTGACCACCACGAGCCCGCCCGCGCCGACCCCCAGGACGATCGGGAGCTGCGGCATCCACAGCCGGGCCACGTTCTTGACCGTGAGCCCGGCCGAGATGACCCCCACGACCTTCCCCTGCGCGTCGGTCACCGGGACCACTGCTTGTACGGCCGTTCCCCCGCCCGATGGCAGGGGTGGGCCGCCCGCCTGTTCGATGACGGTACGGCCCTGGAGCGCGGGCCGGATGTCGCCGACGAACTTGTCCCCGATCTCCCGCGGGAAGGGGTACGTGTAACGGGTCCCCTGGGTGCTCACGGCCACGACGAAGTCGACGCCCGCCCTCTTCCGGGCCGCCTCGGTCCTCGGTTGGAGGACCGCGGTCGGGTCAGGGCTGCGGAACGCCTCAGCCACGCCGGGAGCGCTCGCGAACGACTGCGCCGCGACGACCGACTCCCGCCGCCCCTGCTGTACCGCGTCCCGGGCCGCCTGCATCACCACGGCCGCCACCGCGGCCAGGATCAGCAGCAGCACGATCACGAACTGGACGAGGAAGGCCTGCCCGGCCGCACTGTGCAGGTTCAGCAGGGAGGCGCGTCGACCAGCGCGCGCCCGGTGGGCAGCAGACACGACGGGCTCCGATGTCGCGGAAGTACACCTCCATGGTCCCCTCATAAGGGTGCCCGGCAAAAGGGATCAAACCACCCGAAACAGGCCCACCAGCCCGCCCCGCCATCCCCGGCGGCCCCGTCCGACGGGCAGGCCCGGGACGCGGCGGCGATCTCCTCGGGGCGGTAGGAGCACGGACGTCACTCGGCGACCGTGCGAGTGCGTCCCCCGACGAGGCCCGAGCCGGCGGTGGAAAAGGCCCTCACCATGCCAGTGATCACGAAGCGAGACGCCAGTCGTCTCCTCCCCATCTGCCGGTCGCCGCGCACGGCCGGGGACAGGGCTTCGCAGCGAAGTACGTAGACGCGCAGTGGCCGCTGCCTGCGCTCTCGCCCTGCCCAGGCCGCCGTGCTGGTGAGGCAGGTCGCCGAGGCGGCGCAGGCGCTCCACGGCAGGGGTGGCGGGCGGCCGCGGGGAGCGCCTTTGCCCCCTATCGGGGCCGGTGGAAGAACGGAACGTTTCACAGATGGCCGCCGGATGAACTTGATCGGGAGGGTTACGGCATCCCTGGCGACACTCGGCTAGCACTTGTCACCCTGGGCTCCCGGTCGACCACTTGGCATGGCAACGGAATTCGGGGGAATCCGCGGTGAGCCTCGGCATACAATGGGATTTCAACACCATCGTCGCGATCCTCAGCATCGCGATTCCCCTCGCCGCGTTCTTCTGGGAGTTCGGCGTCGTCGGCCGCAAGCGGCTCGGCTACCGCGTGCAGATGGACACGCGCACTTCGGGTGTGGCCCATGCACCGCACGCGGGGGTGCTCGCCGCCATGGGGGACGCGCCTGATGGGTTGAGCAACCCGTCGTTCGTGCTGCTGCGGGTCGAGAACGCCGGTCAGACCTCGATCGGAACGGCGGACTATCTGACGCCCGACACCGTGGACTACGGCATCTGGGTCACGTTCCCGGGGCGCGAGGTCAAGGGAATGGTGGTGACCCAGGCCAATGAGCAGGTGCGGACCTTCTTCGGCAGGGGAGCGCCGGGTTTCGCCTTCGGTGACGTGCCGGGGGAGAACGCCGGCCGGGTCTGGCTGCCCAAGGTGAAGCTGGAGCGCGGCGACGAGTACAAGATCCTGGTCGTGCTGGACGACCGCGCCGCGGCCCGGGTCGAGATCGGGAAGCCGGTCATCCACGGCCGGGTCAGCGGCGACCGCCACCGCAGCCGCGACAGCAGCCGCGTCCGCTGGTACGACCGGCGCCTCTTCCGGCTGATCGGGATCTCCTGGCTGGCGGCGAAGCTCCTGCGGCTCCGGTTGAAGGAGACCGAGAGCCACCTGTTCGCTTCGCAGTCCGCCTGGATAGGCATCTGTCTGCTGGCGCTGGCGGTGGTCGCCCAGAGTGTCACGCTGTTCCTGCCCGCGGACCGGCGCCCGCTGGACTGCGTAGAAGGCACCCTGCACCTGCACGGCTCCACGGCCTTCGCGCGTGCCGTGGAGGCTGCCGCCGAGGACTACCTCAACCGGTGCAAAGGGGCGAACGTGTCGATTCCCCTTGAGGACACCCCCTTCAAGGGCAGCACCGAAGGGGTCACCGAACTCGACGAGGCCGGCCGGAAGGCCAAGATCCCGGTCGGTGACGGTCTCGGCGACCACCTTGCCTTCACCGACGGCCTCGCCTCCGGCGGCCACCCCCGGCTGATCCCCAGGCCCGTCGCGTTCTCCGTGTTCAGCATCGTCGTCAACAAGGACGCGGGTGTGGAGAACCTGAAACTGGACCAGGTCCGCGACATCTACGCTGGCCGGGTGAAGAAGTGGTCCGACATCGGCGGCAATCCGGTCCCCGTCCACCTCATCAACCGGGACCCCGGCTCGGGCACCCGCAGCACCCTCGTCCGCAAGGTCCTGGACGGCCGCGAACCGCCCCAGTTCACCGAGACCGACTGCGCGGCCATGGACCCGAAGCGGTACGGCCGCTGCGAGGTCAGCAGCACGGACACCATGCTGGACAGGACCGTCTCGACCCCCGGCGGCATCGGCTACAGCGAGGCCGCAGGCGTCGACGGACACGATGCGGCCGGCAGCCTCGTCAAGGTGACGATCGACGGCAAGAAGCCGACGGCCGAAGGGGTCGAGGGCTCCAACTACCCCTATTGGCAGACCGAATTCGCCTACACCTACGGCGAGGCCCCGGCCGGGTCCGTCGCCGCGGCCTTCCTGAACTTCCTCACCCAGCAGAGCGGCCGTGACATCCTGCGCGACCACGGCCACGGCCTCTGCTCCGAGGCGCACAACTCGGGGGAGTGCCGCCCGGTCTGACCCCCACCGCACACCCGTCCCCGCGCTATGTCCTCCCGCGGGACGCGACGCGGCGAGATCAAGCCAAAACGGCCGCTCGTCCACCGCAGAGGCATATCGCAAAAGCGCCATGGGCATGGCAAATGTGCATGCTGGTCACTGCTTTTGACGGGGGTGGGGAGAAGGTGGCTGAGTGCCCAGGCGAAAGGAACGGGTGCTTCGAGAACAGGGCACTGCATCCCCGAGCTGCTTCTCACCTGGGACTTCCTGAGCCGATGGGGCGCAAAGATCTCAGTCCGCAGCGGCACCATGGCACGTATGCGCTCGCGGGCCTCGTCGGGCTGTTCACGCTCATTGCTCTTAGCGAGGGTCTGCAACACGCTTCGGCATGGGGCGCACTGGGAGTAGGCCTCTTCCTGGGGCTAGGGCCTGTACGGAGTCGTGATCAGTGACTTGGCTGAAGGCTGCGGATCCAGATGACGGCGCCTCGTAAGTGGAGTCCGGCAAGGTAGCTCTCGGGGGTCTTGTCATAGCGGGTGGCAATGCCGCGCC